>CAZMGG010000044.1:15552-40234 GCA_964565715.1 uncultured candidatus Brocadiaceae bacterium
GCTGGGAGGCTGGGAGGCTGGGAGGCTGGGAGGCTGGGAGGCTGGGAGGCTGGGAGGCTGGGACTCTGGGGGTTCAGGGGTCCGACGCTCCTGCCGTCTTCCATGCCTTCCATCACACGTCTCCTTTGCCCGATCGCTCGGGCCAAGCCAACCGATGGGCACAGCATGCCCAGGATCCTGGCGTACAGCAACCCTCCCCCTTCCCTCGCTCACCTGCTCCGCCGCACCCGTCGGGCCGGCCTCGCCACCGCGACCGCCGCGCCAGGAAACCACCCGCGCGATGCCGACCTCCCGCCCGCCGCGGCAGCGGCGCAGCCACTCCCAACCCAGCCTCCCCCACGCCCCACCCGCCGGGGAATGCCCACATTCCGCGTAACCATTCCCGCGCCCGGCCCCACAGAAGGGCATGCAGCAGCTCCAACACCCCAGCGTCGCCATCGGCTGCGGGCTCCTGCACGGCGTCGACGCCGTGCCGGTGCTCGTCGAGGCCACGCTGGGGCAGGCCGGCGACGGCACGCCCCGCATCCTCGGTCTGTGCGATGCCTCGGTCCGGGAGGGCTATCACCGCGTGCTGCACGCGTTCCGCGCGCTTGGCCTGCCGTCGCCGCGCGGCATCACCACGATCAATCTCACACCCGCATCCCTGCGCAAGACCGGCAGCGGCTTCGACCTGCCGCTGGCATTGGCGCTGGCCGGCGCATCGGGACTGCTGCCGCCCGAACGCACGCGTGCGCTCTGCGCGTTCGGGGAGGTGTCATTGGGCGGCGCGCTGCTGCCGGCGCGGGGTGCGGTGGCCGTCGCGCTGGCGGCGAAGGCGCGGGGCTGGACCGAGCTGCTGACCAGCCATGTCGATGCGGCGCGCTGCGCACTGGTACCCGGACTGCGGGTGCATGGCGCCAATGATCTCAGCGAGGCGCTGCTGTTCCTGCGCGGGCAGTGCGTGCTGCCGCCGGCGGTGCCGGCCGTGGCGAACGCTCCCGCCGCCGCCGCCGACCTGCTGGACCTCCGCGGGCATCGCACGCCGAAGCTGGCGCTGGCGGTGTGTGCGGCCGGCCGGCACAACCTGCTGCTGGCGGGGCCGCCGGGGGCCGGCAAGAGCGCGCTGCTGCGGCGATTGCCGGGATTGCTGCCGCCATTGCTGGCAGAGGAACGGCTGGACGTGCTGCGGATCCATACCGCGGCGGGCACCGAGCTGCCGCCGGACGGCCAGCGGCCGTTCCGGGCGCCGCACCACACCAGTTCGGCGGCGAGCCTGCTGGGCGGCGGCGCCGACGTGCGGCCGGGCGAGGCGACCTTGGCGCACCATGGCGTGCTGTTCCTGGACGAGCTGCCGGAGTTCCGGCGGGACGCGCTGGAAGGGCTGCGGCAGCCGCTGGAGGACGCGGTGGTGACGGTGGGCCGGGCGCGGGCGGCGTTCCGGATGCCGGCGGACTTCCTGCTGGTGGCGGCAATGAACCCGTGTCCGTGCGGGTGGCGCGGGCATCCGAGCCGGCCGTGCCGGTGTCCGCCGCCGCTGGTGCAGCGCTATCAGGCGCGGGTGTCGGGGCCGCTGCTCGATCGGATCGATCTGCGGGTGGAGGTGCCGGCATTGCCGCCGGACGCGTTCCGGGGCGAGGCGGATCCGGGCGGGTCGACGGCGGCGCTGCGGGACCGGGTGATGGCGGCGATCGCGCGGCAGGAGGCGCGGAACCGGGTGGGCAATGGCCGGTGGGTGGCGAACGGCCGCCTGCCCGATCGGTGGCTGGGGCCGCGGTGCGGCCTGGGGGCGGCGGCGCAGCGGACGGTGGACGAGGCGATGCGGCTGCAGGGCCTGTCGGCCCGGGCGCGGGCGCGACTGCTGCGGGTGGCGCGCACGGTGGCCGATCTGGACCAGCGCGAGGAGGTGAACGAGGCCGACGTGCTGGAGGCGTGCGCGCTGCGCGGCTTCGCCGAGCGATGAGGGCTCAGCGGGCGCGCACCAGTTCGGGCTGTGGCGGCGGCTCGAGGCCCTCGGGGTCCAGCTCGACGGTGCGCAGGACGAAGGCCAGGTCCTGGGCCAGTTCGGCGCGGCGGGCCTCGGGCACGACGCAGCAGAGGATGAGGAAGGCAGAGCGGTGCTCGATGACGTGGACGGTGCCGGCGCGGGCCGGGGTGGTGGTCTTGCCGGTGCGGGGTCCGGCGTCGAGCAGCACGGCGGGGTGGCCGCGGACGATGGCCGGCGAACGGCCGGTGATGCGCAGATCGGGCTGCAGCAGGGCGAACCAGCGCTCGACGGCGTCGGCGGCGGTAGCCAGTGGGGTGCCCTGCGGCAGGTGGTCCAGCAGGATCAGGCTGATCTGGCCGTCATTGCCGCGGAGGTGCACCTGGCCCGGTACGGGTTCCTCGTCGGCGCCCTGCCAGGAGGGATTGGGGCGCCAGAGGCCGAAGCGGGAGCGGGCCTCCACCACGAGCGCCTTGCCATAGTCGCGGTCGCTGCCGGCGGCGGCCTGCGCCGTCTCGCGGCTGCAGGGCAGGGCGACCAGGGCCGGTCCATTGATCTCCCGGCGCAGGGTGGTGTGGTCGGCGTCGAGCCACTCGGCGTTGCGGGCGCCGGCGGTGGCGCAGGCGATCTCGTAGACGTCGCGGGCGGTCTGCTCGAGCACCACGTTGCGGCGGCGCAGGGGTTCGAGGCGGCAGACCACCAGTTCCTCGGCGATCGGGTCGAACAGGGTGACGTTGCGTTCGGGCGTGGTCAGCGAACGGTCGGCGACCTGCTGCAGGCGGGCCAGCGCGCGGAAGGTGGTGCCCGGCGGCACGAGGCCGAGGGAGCGTTCGCCGCGGGAATCGGGGGTGACGCGCTGCAGGTGCAGGGCGCCATCGCGCAGTTCGGCCTGCAGGATGCGCTCCTCCTGCAGGTGGCGCTCGCCGTCGACGGCGACGCGTTCGCGGTAGTAGCACGACAGGGGCTCCAGCCGGGCGGTGCCGAGGGTGACCAGCGAGACGGCGGTGCGGCGGGCGCCGGCCTGGAACTCCCATTCCTCGGCGCAGCGGACGGTGCCGTCGGCCTGGGGCGCAACGGTGCTGTGCAGCCAGCCGACGGCCTTGCCGAGGCCATCGTGCAGGACGAACCACTGCTCCTGGGCGGGCGACGGCAGGAGGGGCGCGGTGCGCGGGGCGCCGCCGCCGCGGCGCACCGCGGCCACCTGGGCCTTGCTGAAGCCGACCGTGGCGCCGACCGCCAGTTCGATCTCCAGGTAGTTGTCGAGCTCGATGGTGACGCGGCCTTCGAGCACCTCGCCGTTCTTGAGTTCGACCAGGTCGGCGCGGGCCGGGGCCGGCGCCTGGGCCGGCGGCGGTTCGGGCTGCTGGGCGGAGAGGAGCGCGCCGAGGAGGGTGCTGAGGATCATGGTGCCGGCCCTTGGGACCTGTCCCCTTCTCGGACGGTGCGCGGACGCGGCTTGATCAATTCCGCGACAGCCGGCCCGGCAGGCCGCGCCACAGGAGCGCCGTCAGCAGGAGCCAGGGGAGCAGCAGCCAGCCCGACCAGAGGCCGAGCAGGTCGGCCCAGAAGCGCCACCACAGGTGGCGGAAGCCGCGATCCTCCCAGTGGATCGGCCCAAGTTCCAGGTCGGCGACGGTGGGCCGGCCGGCGACGGCGGGCAGGCCGCGCGGGTCGACGCCGAACAGCGGGATCAGGTGGCGCTCGGCGCCTGGGTGGTCCAGTTGGCCGCGCAGCGCCAGGGCAGCATAGGTCCAGTGGGCGTGCAGCGGCGAGAAGCGCGGCAGGAAGAAGTAGTGGTCGGCGTGATCGAGGTTGTCGAGGTCGACGCGGCCGATGCGGCCCTGCTCGAACTGCCGGCGGTAGAAGGCCTCGGTGGCCTGCCCGGCGAGTTGATTGTGGCCGCGGGTCGGCGCCAGCACCGCGGTCAGGTTCACCAGGAGGCCGAGCAGCAGCAAGGCGGTGAAGGTCCGCGGCCGGCGCTGCCATGGCCGGGTCTGCGCCAGCACCAGGATCAGCAGCGCCACCACGCCGGGCGTGACGTAGCGGATGCCCCAGCACTGGCCGGACTGCCAGCCGAGCGTGTTGCTGAACATGCCCACCGGCAGGAGGAACAGGAGCGCCGGCAGCCAGCGGCGGCCCTTCGGCAGCGTCCACCACTGCGGCAGGGCGAGCCACAGCAGCGGCGAGAACCAGAGGATGCCCTTGCCGGCGGCGATCAGGATCTTCGGCAGGCCGAGCCAGAACGGATAGTTGAACCACTGGGCCAGGGCGGCATTGCCGTAGCCGGTCTCGCCGATCCGGCCGAAACGCAGGTGATTGACGGTGCAGAACAGCAGCAGCAGCGGCAGGCCGCCCAGCACGAACCACAGCAGGTCCTGGGGGCGGCGGCGGCGCAGCGCGGTGACGGCAAGCGCGAGGCCGAGGGCGGCCACCAGCAGGGCGTGCGGATAGCGCGTCAGCACGGCGCAGCCGGCGGCGGCGCCGGCCAGCAGCAGGCCCTTGCGGCCGAGTCCCTGGCGTTCGTGCCGTATCACGCCCAGCAGCGCCGCCAGCAGGAAGCACAGGCCCGGCCCGTCGGACAGGGTCTCGCTGGCGAGCGGGAACAACTGGGTGCCGAAGCCGATGGCCAGCGCGCAGAGCAGCGCCTCGCGGCGGGTGCAGCCGAGCGACAGCGCCAGCAGGAACAGCAGCACCACCGAGGCGCTGCCGAAGGCCGCGGGCAGCAGCGCCGCCAGGGCGTGGTCGAAGACGAACTGGCCGTGCGGGTAGAGGGCTTCGGGCACCTTCTGGCGATAGGCGGCCTCCACCGCCGGGAAGGCGCGCTGCAGGGCCTCGCCGGCGGCGATGGCGGGCACCAGCAGCCAGACGTGGCCCATCGGGAACCACACGTAGTGCAGGCCGGAGCGCCCGACCATGCCGTAGTGGCCGGTGCGGGCGATGTGCTGGGCGATGCCCGCCTCCGCCGCCCATGCCGCGCCCTGGTCCGGCCCGCGCAGGCCGGAGTCGCCGCGCAGCCAGAGCGCCCGGGCGGCGTGCAGGGTGAACGCCGAATCGGTGCTCTCCAGGTTGCCGTGGGCGCAGGTGCCGAACAGCAGGAACAACGCGAGCCAGAGGCGGAGCAGCAGGCGTGGTTGCGGCGGGGATTCCATCGTTCACCTCGGCTGTGGGGCGAAGCTGACCCCCAGCAACGGCAGGGCCCAGAACCACAGGACCAGCGTCAGCAGCACGATGGCGCAGAGGTCGATCCAGAAGCCCGCCAGCGCCATCTCGCGGAAGCCGACGTGGCCGGTGGCGAACACCAGGGCGTTCGGCGGCGTGGCGATCGGCAGCATGAAGCCGCACGAGGCCGCCAGCGTGGTCGGCAGCATCAGCGCCAGCGGGTCGATGCCGGCCTGCTGGGCCGAGGCGACCATCAGGGGCAGGAACAGGGCGGCGATGGCGGTGTTGCTGGCGATCTCCGACAGGATCAGGATCACGGTGACCATGATCAGGATCAGCAGCAGGGGGTGCAGCTCCCCCACCAGCGGCGCCAGCAGGTTGCCGAACGCGCCGGACAGCCCGGTGGGCTCGAACGCATCGGCGATGGCGATGCCGCCGCCGAGCAGCAGCAGGATGTCGAACGGGATGGTGCGCGCCGTCGGCCAGTCCATCAGCCGGCGGCCGTCGCCGGTGCCCGCCGACACCAGGAACGCCGCCACCGCCACGCCGATCGAGACGGTGGCGTCGGCGACGTGGCCCGCCGCGCTGCCCAGCAGGAGGCTGGCCCAGCCCGGGATCGTGAACGCATCGCCGAGGCGCACGTCGGCCCGCGTCATCCACAGGACCACCGCCACGGCGAACAGCAGGGCGGTGCGCCGTTCGGCCTGGCTCATCGGCCCGAGCGCCCGCGCCTCCGCCTGCAGGAGGTCGGCGTCCGGCAGGCGCCGGGCCGGCACCCGGAAGGCGATCCGATTCAGCACCCACGAGCCGCAGAACGCCATCAGCAGGGCGAACGGACCGAACGCCAGCACCCAGTGCAGGAACGACACCGGCTCGTCCCCCTGCTCCACCAGCGGCCGATGGTTGGCCAGGAACAGGGCGTTCGGCGCGGTGCCGATCGGCGTGCCCATGCCGCCGAACGAGGCGCCGTAGGCGATCGCCAGCATCAGCGCGGTGCCGAACGCGCGCCCCTCGGCCGGCGGCATGGCCCCGGACGCGGTGGCCCGCTGCACCAGCGCCCAGCCGATCGGCAGCAGCATCAACGCCGTCGACGTGTTGTTGATGAACAGCGACAGCAGCGTCGCCGCCAGCATCATGCCGAGCACCAGCCGGCGCGGGTACGGCCCGACCAGGCGCAGCACCCACAGCGACAGGCGGCGGTGCAGGGACCAGCGTTCGATGGCCTGGGCCAGCACGAAGCCGCCGGCGAACAGCCAGAGCACCGGATCGGCGTAGGCCGAGGTCAGGTCCTTGGTGGCACGGACGCCCAGCAGCGGCAGCAGCACCAGCGGCAGCAGCGACGCCGCCGCCAGCGGCATCGCCGAGAGCAGCCAGCACGAGGTCGTCAGCCCGGTGACGAACAGGGCCAGCCGGCCCTGGTCGGGCCGGGCGTCGGGCCCGAACGGCAGCAGACCGCCGAGCCACCAGCAGAGCAGGCCGATGCCGAGTGCGAGCAGCACCCGGCCCAGGTGGACCGGCTCCTGCGGGCGTTCCTGGCTCACAGCGACTCGCCGCGCACGCTGTCGCGGATCCAGTCGAGGTAGGCCGGCAGGCCGTCGGCCACCGCCAGCTCCAGGATCTCCGGCACGTCGTAGGGATGCAGTTCGAGCAGTCGTGCGCGCAGGGCCGGGCCGAGGTGCGCCGCGGTCTTGATCACCAGCTGCACCTCGTCGGCGGTCTCGATCGCGCCCTGCCAGCGGTAGCGCGAGCGCAGGCCGCCGAGGCTGCCGACGCAGGCGCAGAGCCGTTCGTGCAGCAGCGGCTCCACCACGGCGTCCACCGCTGCCGCCGGCACCGTGCAGAGCACCACCAGGGCCTTCACTTGCCCCTCGCCAGCCGCTCGGCCAGGGCCGGATGCAGCCCGGCGGCGAGGATCCGCGCCTGGGTGCGGCGGAAGTCGTACGGCACGCGGTGGTACTCGACCACCTGGTCGGTCACCACGGCGAAGCAGGCCCGCGGATCGCCGTCGCGCGGCTGGCCGACGCTGCCGACGTTGACCACGCAGGGCTGGCCGCGCAGCTTGAACTCGCGGACGTCGTCGGTGGCCTGGGTGAAGCGGAAGTCCGTGCGATGGATGCCCGGCCAGTGGGTGTGGCCGACGAAGCACGGCCGGTCGATCAGGGCGAAGATCTGCTGCATCTTCTCCGGCTCGAGGAAGCCGTCGCTCTTCAGGCAGTACTCCATGATCGGATCGCGCGGCGAGCCGTGCACGAACAGCAGGCCGTGGTCCTCCATGCGGCTCGGCAGGGCGCGCAGGAACTCCCAGGGCGCGCGGCGGCCGGGCGTCAGCAGGCCCGGCTTCATCTTGCGGCGGGTGTAGAGCAGCGCCTCGCGGGCCAGCGGGTTGAACTCGTCCAGGCTGTGGAACAGGCCCCAGTCGTGGTTGCCCATGATGGTCCACTTGCAGCGGGCCATCACCAGCCGCGTGGTCGGCAGCGGATCGGCGCCGTAGCCCACCACGTCGCCGAGGCAGGCGATCTGGTCGACGCCGAGCTGGTCGATGCGCTGCAGGACCGCCACCAGCGCCTCGACGTTGCTGTGGATGTCGGAGATCAGCGCCAGCGACGTCATCCGCCGCCTCCGTCGCGCGCTTCCAGGGCGCGGCGGACCAGTTCCTCGACGCGCGGCACCGCCTGGCCGAGCGGCATGGCCAGCGTGGCGCCCGCCGCCTTCTTGTGCCCGCCGCCACCGAAGGTGGCGGCGATCTGCTGCACATCGATGTCGTGGGTGGCGCGCAGGGACAGCTTGACCACGCCGTCCAGGCGCTCCTTGAACACGGCCACCACCTCGATGCCGTCCACCGAACGGACCGGCTCCAGCACGAGGTCCGGGTCCATGCCGGCCCGGCCGGCGCGTTCCAGCAGGGCCCGCCCCATGACGACGACGCCGAGCCTGCCGCCGAGGCGCAGTTCGGCCGCGCCGAGCGCCTGCGCCATCACCTGCAGGCTGTCCGGGTGCATGCGCCGGTAGAGCAGGTCGAAGGTCCGCGAGACGTCGACGCCGGCCGCCGCCAGTTCGCCGGCGAGCTGCAGCACGTAGCCATCGGTGTTGGAGTGGCGGAACCAGCCGGTGTCCGACACCAGGGACAGGAACACGCCCAGCGCCGCCGGCGGCGAGACCGGGATGCCGAGGGTCTGGTGCAGGCGGTGGACCAGGGCGCCGGTGGACGGCGCGGTGCTGTCGACGAAGACCACGCTGCCGTCGCCGTGCTCGCTGCCGACGTGGTGGTCGATCACGGCGATGATCGGCTGCTGCGCCCGCAGCCGCGGCCCCAGGCTGCCGAGCCGGCTCAGGTTGGCGCAGTCCAGCAGCACCACGACGTCGCAGGGCGGCAGCGGCTGGTCGGCCACGTGGTGGCCGAACGGCGTGTCCCGTTGCATGAAGTCGAGGGAGCGCGTCAGCGGATCCGGGTTGCAGATGGCCACCTGCTTGCCCATGGCCCGCAGCAGGTGATAGAGCGCCGCCTGGGCGCCGATGCAGTCGCCGTCCGGGTTCTCGTGACCGGTGAGCAGGAAACGGTCCTTCTGGGCGAGCAGCGCTGGCAGGTCGTGATTCAACAAGGACGGACTGTAGGCAGCCGTCGCTGGCCGCTCAACGGCGCGACCGGGCGCCCGCCGCACCAGATGCCCTGGAGCGGCAGTTCGCCTGTGACGAAGGCGCGCAGCACGTCCGCCGGCGGGCCCTGTGCGGGCACCGCCAGCAGGTCGGCGCGGCCACCGGCGCACAGCCGGCCGAGCGATGGCCGGCCCAGCGCCCTGCCGCCGGCCGCGGTGGCCATGGCCAGCAGCGCCTGTGGATCCAGGTCGGGCCAGCGCGCAGCCGCCGCCGCCAGTTCGGCCCGCATCGACAGCGCCTGGTTGCTGGCCCGCGAATCGGTGCCCAGGGCCACCGGGATGCCGAGGCGCAGCCAGGCGGGCACCGGCGGGCCAGGCCGACCGAACCAGGCCATCGTGCCCGGACACACGACGATCGGCGCGCCGGCGGCGGCGATCCGTTCGACGTCGCCGGGGAGCAGGTGCTGGCAGTGCACCAGGGCCGTGCGCGGCCCCAGGGCCCCGTGCGCGGCGAGCCAGGCCACGGCGCCGTGGCCGGGCGCGCGCCAGTGGCCGGGCAGGCGGCCGAGCGAGGCCAGCAACGCCGCGAACGGGCCACCGCCAGCGGCCAGGAACTGCTGCTCCTCGGCGGTCTCGGCCACATGCACCATGAGGTGCTGCCGGCCGCGCGCCGCGGCCCGCAGCAGCGCCGACGACACCGAGTAGGGCGCGTGCGGCGACCAGCCGCCCGGGCAGGCCCGGGTGCCCCGCGGCGGCCGTTCCGCCAGCAGCGAACGGGCAGCGGCCGCCGCCAGGTGGAAGCCGGTCAGCTCGCGGTAGCAGCGGCCGGCAAGCGGCACCGCGCGCAGGGCCGCCGGGCTCGCGCCGGATGCATCGATCTCGCCGACCGCCGTGCAGCCGCCCGCCAGCAGTTCCCGCAGGGCGTCCGCGGCCCGGGCCGTCGCCGTCGCGGCGTCGACCGGCCGCTGCGATGCCATCACCGCCCGCAGCCACGGCACGAAGGCGCGGGGGGCATCGGGCAGGGCCGGCAGCTGCAGGTGCACGTGCGCGTTGACCAGGCCCGGCAGCAGGGCGATGTCCGGCACGCGACCGCGGGCCCTGGCGATGGCGGCGATGCGCCCCGCCCGCAGCGACACCTCGACGGGACCGGTCAGGCGGTGCGGCCCGAGCCAGACGAAGCGGGCCCGCAACCGCGTGACTGCGGCTGCGGGCCCGTCGGAGCCGTCGGATCGGCTGCCTCCCGGCCGGCGCAAGCGGCCTAGCCGCGGTAGCGCAGGGTGAGGCGCTTCACCACCGCGTTCGGGTTCATGCCGCGGTTGAACAGCAGCAGGAACCGGAAGCCGGTGGCGCCATCGGTGTTGATGCTGAAGGGGCCGGCATTGCCGTTGACGAAGTCGCGCCACGGGCCGGGCGTGTTGGTCGGCTCGTTGGTGGTGGCGCTGACCCGGGCGCCCTGGAACATGATCCGCACCGGCCCGGTCGGCGAGTTGGCCGGGGCTCCCTGGGCCGGGTCGTCGCTGAACACCGCATCGACCGTGCCGTTGCCGTCGAGGTCGACCTCGAGCCGGTAGTAGAGCCAGTCCGGCGGGAAGATGCGGGCGGTGCCGTACCAGGTCGAACGCGAGCCGGTCTGGCTGTCCCGGTCGTTGAGCGGCCCGGACATCGTGCTCGACTGGTAGGCCGGGATCGCCGCCGCCGGGTTCATGGTCAGGTTGCCGCCGGCCTCGAGCCGGTAGAAGCCCGACGAGCCGGCGCCGCCGCGCGCCACCGCGTTCAGGTTGACGGGGTCGATGTTGCCGGTGCTGGAGCCTGCGCCGCCGGCGGTGTCGAGCCGGCCGTTGAAGGCCAGGTCGGTGCCGCTCTGCAGCACGAACGAGCCGCCGGAGCCGCCGCCGCCCGGCGCCGGGATGCCGATGTTGCGGTCGAAGAAGTTGAAGCCGGCGCCGCCCTTGGCCTCCAGCACGCCGGTGCTGCGCACGATCAGGCTGCCGCCCGACCGCAGCGCCATCGCGCCGCCGCCGCCGGAACCGCCGGCACCCGCGCGCCACTGATCCTGGACCTGGCCGGTGATGCTCAGGAAGGGGTGGCTGCCGCCGCCGCCGCCGCCCGAGCCACCCACCAGGAAGTGGGACAGCGAGGCAGCGCCGCCGGGGATCGGGAACAGGTTGAGCGACGTGCCGCCGTTGGTCGGCGTGCCCCAGACGTTGGGGATCGACGACTGCGGCGGCGTCGGGATGGTGCCCTGGCCGCCGGCGAGGAAGTTGCCGCCGCCGCCGCCGCCGGACTGCAGCTGACCATTGAACGCGAAGCTCACCGTGAAGGTGACGCTGGCGGTGGTGCCCGCCGCCGGGTGCAGCGGCGAACCGAGGCCACCGGTGCCGGCCGTGCGCGACGTGTAGGCGTGCCCCGCCGGCAGGCGCGCGTTCTCGCCGTTCTGCCCGTTGTAGTCCGGGTTCGGGCCCAGGCCGTTGCAGCGGTTGCCGCCGCGGCCGCCCCGGCCGCCGCCCGGGCCGGGCAGACCGCCGGGCTGGCCGGGCAGGATGCTGGTCGGGATGTTGTTGGTGCCGTCCTTGACGGTGAAGTTGCCCATCGCCGCGGCGTTCAGCTCGAAGCGACCGGCCACCTCGGCGCGACCGCGCACGAAGAACTGCGGCGTCTTGCTGCCCTTGAACCGAACGGTGTAGCCATCGGGCAGGTTGAGCTCCGACCAGAAGAACCGGCCATCGGTGATGGTCTCGGCGAGGCCGCTGAGGGTGCGGTTGGCCGGGATCGTGAAGCTGTCCGTGTCCCACTCGAAGATGTTGCTGCCGACCGGCGTGCCCAGCGACGCGTCGAACACGCCGTGCCGTCCGTCGCCGCCCAGCAGGCCCGGGCGCGCGCCGTTGTTCCAGGCGCCCGCCGAGGCGTTGACGTCCAGCTTCGCCGGCCCGGCGAAGTCCTCGACGACGTCGAATTCCTGGATGGTGCCGGCCTCGGCGATGAAGGTGAAGGTCGCAGGCTCGGCGGCGACGCCGGCCAGGTCGCGCACGTCGCTGCTGACCAGGACCTGCACGCAGGAGTTGCCCGGCAGCCGCACGCTCGGCTTCATGCTGACCGAGGTCACCTGGGTGCCGCCGACCAGCTCGGTCGACAGGCGGACGCTGCCCTCGAGGTTGATCGGCACGGCGGTGGTGTCGCACTCGAAGATGCTGCCCACCTGGCGGCTGCGCCGCAGGAGGTACTTGATCGGGATGCTGAGGGTCGACGCGCCCTGGAAGGGCCCGGTGTCGATCAGCTCGCTGAAGCGCACGACGATGGAGGTGTCGGCCGGCGCCTGGGTCAGGTTGGTCGGCAGCAGCAGTTCCGCCCGCGGCGGCGCCCGGTCCAGGTCGATGATGCCCAGCGTCACCGACAGCGTGCCGGTGAAGTCCTTGGCCAGGCGGTCACCGGACACCGAGCGGATGCCGAAACCGGCGTCGCCGCCGGCCAGGGTCAGCACGTAGGTCTCGTTGCGCGTGAAGCCGAACCGGCTGAAGCCGCCCGAGGTCGTGATGCGCGGGACGAACCGGACCTCGTGACCGCTGACCAGCAGGTCGCCTTCCGGCGACTGCCCCGACGCGGTGCGCAGCGCGAAGCTGGTGCCGTTCACCGAGGCCACGTCCACGGGCTTGTTGAAGACGAACCGCAGGGTCTGGTTCTCGGCGATCTCGGTCAGGGCCAGGCCGCCGGTCTCGGTGCAGCCGAAGTCACAGCTCGCGACGCAGAAGGCGGCGCCGGAGCCGCAGCGGACCACCAGGGCGGAGGACGCCTCGCCGCCGCCGGAGCAACCGGTGAGCGAGAGGGCCGCCAGCCCGGGGAGAAGCAAGGACAGGATGGACTTGCGCATGGGACTGGGAGGGATCGGCGGGATCAGCAGAAGCGGTAGACGACCTTGATGGAGTCGATTTCGACCACCTGGCCGGAGGACTGGTTGAAGAGCACCTGGAAGCGGAAGGCGTTGAGGGCGTCGTCGGCGAGGCTGGGCGTGCCACCGACCGAACCCGCCGACTCACGCCACGGACGCAGGGAGTTGGGATCCACCTGGCCGGTGAACTGATCGACGTAGCCCGCCTGCAGCCACAGGTGGATCGGCGCCGAGCCGAAGCGCGCCGGCATGCCGACGCTGGGGTCGTCGCTGAAGGTGACCGGCACGCCATCGACCACGGCGCGGATCTCGTAACGCACGTACTCCGGGCCGAAGGCCTGGCCGACGTCGTAGAACAGCGACTGGAAGCCGACCGCATCGTCGCGCTCGGTCAACAGGGCGACCGTGTTCGGGCCCGGCGCCGGCAGGGCGGTGGCGATGAGCGACGTCGAGGGGTTGCGCGGCACCTCCAGGCGGAGCACGCCGTGGGCGCCGTTGCCGCCGGTCACCTCCACCGTGCCGCCGGTCGGCGGCGCCGTGGTGGTGAAGCGGTTCAGGTAGCCGCCGGTGCCGCCGCGGACGTCGACGATGCCGGTGATCTCGGTGCGGTCACCGGACTGCAGCAGCACCGAGCCGCCGCCGCCACCACCACCGGGAGTCGGCAGCGAGAAGCTGACGCCGCCGCCCAGCGCCTGGCCGCCCGACCCGCCGTTGGCCAGCACGCGGCCATCGGCGGTGATCCGCAGCAGGCTGCCGGCGCGGAGCGCGATGGCCCCGCCGCCGCCCGCACCGCCCGAGCCGGGCGCCCAGACGCGGGTGATGTTGTTGGCGAACACCGGGCTGCTGCCCGAGCCGCCGCCGCCGGCGCCGCCCACCAGGAAGTGGCGGGACGACCTGGCGCCCGATGGGATCGGGAACACCGAGAAGGCGATGCCGCCGGCCGCCTGGGGCCCCATGAAGTCGAGCCGCGGCGGCGTGTTGGTGCCGGGATCGATCACGGTGTTGCTGATGACGCGGCCCGGCTGGCCGGGGCCGCTGCTGCTGCCGCCGCCGCCGCCGCCGGCGCTGGCCTGGAAGGCGAAGCCGAACACGGTGCTGCTGTAGACCACGCTGTTGCCCTGGCCATCGGCCGGGAACAGCGCGGAGCCGCGGCCGCGGGTGTTGGACACGTTGCCGGCGTAGGCGTGGCCGGCGGGCACGCGGACGTTCTCGCCGTCCTGGCCATGGTAGGCGGGCAGGGCGCCGGTGCCCTGGCAGCGATCGCCGCCGGCGCCACCGCGGCCGCCCATCACGCCGCCCAGGCCACCGGCCTGGCCGGGGGCCGCGCCGGTGGTGGTCGACGGGATGTAGACCGGCATGTCCTGGCCGAAGACCTCGATCACGCCGGCGATCTCGATCTTGCCGCGCACCTGGAACTGCGGCGGCTGGCTGCCCACGAAGCGCAGGCGCATCTCGCGCGGCACCACCATGTCCGTGAAGCGGAACTTGCCGTCGGTGACCGTCACGGCCTGCCCGGTCAGGGTGTTCTGCGCCGGGATGGTCGCGCTGTCGGTGTTGATCTGATAGGTGTTCTTGCCGCCGATCACGCCCAGCGACTGGCCGATGGCCGGGTCGAACGCACCGTGGAAGCCGTCGCCGCCGATCGTGCCGAAGGTGCCGCGGCCGCCGATCCAGGCGCCGGCGGACCGGTCCTTGTCGAGCTTCGCATCGTCGTCGAAGGTCTCCTCCCGGCTGAGCAGCACCGGCGTCGTCGCCGACTGGGTGATGAACTGGAAGGTCTGCGGCGACGCCGGCCGGCCGGCGAGGTCCTTCACCTGGTCGGTGACGGTGATCTCGACGCAGATGTCGCAGGGCAGCGGCTGGGTCGGACGCAGGGTCACCACCGACACGCCCCGGGCCGGGTCCAGGTCGACGCGGGGGCTGCCGGGCAGCGGCGTCGGCGGCAGCAGCGGGTTGCACTCGCGGCCGCTGGCGCCCACCCGCGTGCGGCGCAGCGCGAACACCACCGGGCCCGCCCCGGTCGTCGAGGCCAGGAACGGCGTCACGTCGATCAGCTCGTTGAACTCGAGCTGGATGATCGTGTCGAACGCCACGTTGGTGGTCACCGCCGGCGTCACCAGCCGGGCCGACGGCGGCACGCCGTTCAGGTCGACGATGCCGCGGGAGACGTTCAGCGTGCAGGACAGCGGCTGCAGCAGGGGGTCGCCCGACGTCGAACGCAGGGCGTTCGGGTTGCTGGCGCCGGCCGGCAGGGTCATGGTGTAGGTCTCGCCGGCGCGGAAGCCGAAGAAGCTGAGCCCACCCACCACCAGCACCTGCGGCACGAACTCGACCACGTTGCCGTTGACCAGGTACTCACCCACCGGCACGTCGCCAGACGCGCTGCGGAACTGGATCGACGAGGTCGACACCGAGCGCGGGTCGACGTCCTGGCTGAAGACCAGGACCACGTTCTCGTTCTGGGCGATCTCGGTCAGTTCGCAGCGGCCGCCATTGCAGGCGAGGCTGCAGTTGGTGAGGCAAAGGGCGTTGACCTTGGCCCCGGCGCAGGCGGAGGCGACGGCGGTCGCGACGCCGCTGCCGCCGCCCGAACATCCTGTAAGGCCGGACAGGGCAACGACTAGCGCCAGCGGAGCAAAGCTTCGGACGTGCATGTATCCCTCGCGTGCCAAGGGGTGGGGTCTGTACAGGCTGTGGGGCAGGCTGCCCCGGCGGAGCGGCCGGCCATGCTAGCAGACCACCCCACCGGAATGGTCTAGAAACATACCGCCCAAACCGGCACGGACACGGGACTTGCCGGCAGGGGCGACCGGCGTCCCGGAACAAGTCCCGTGCCATGGGCGGCGCCGACGCGGCCCGGCGGGATCGCCCTGGCGGGTTCGTCGCTGGCATGGGCCCGAACCGCGCATTCCGACCGCGCGCGGCGCTTCCCGCCGGGTCGCCTCGGGGTCGGATCCGGGCGTGCCTGGGTGCCGGCCACCGCCGCCGGAACGCTCCGGCCGTGCGGTTCGCAACAGCCTGCGGGCGGAAGCGAACAGGCGGGTGACCTGCTCTTCCGCCACGGCTAGCCTGCCCCTTCCATGACCGCATCCTCTTCGCCGCATCCGCGTCCCGCTGTCGGCCTCCCGCACGTCGCCATCCTCGGCCTCCTGGTGGCCGGGGTGGTCGCCGTCGTCTACGTCCTCTTCGGCATCGGCGACCGCCTGGATCGACAGGAACAGAAGATCACGGCGATGGAGCAGCGGCTCGGCGAGATCCTCGGCGAGATGACCCGCTTCCGCATCGAGCAGCGGGCGGAGGGCCAAGGGACCGACGCCCTGATCGAGAAGATCGCCACCTACGCCCCGGCCCTGGCCAGCGCCAGCACGGCCGGGCCGGAGTTCCGGTTCGCGCGGAAGGAGATGGATGCGATCCTGACCGCCGTGGGCAGCCTCGGTCCGGCGGCCTTCGAGCCCCTGCGCGACCGGCTGGTGGGCCTCGACCCGACCGCGAAGTTCGATGAGCAGAAGTGGCTGCTCGAGGCCTGCGCCAAGGCCGACCCGCAGAAGGGCGCCGTGCTGACCATGAAGGTCCTGCAGGGCTACCACCCGGACACGCCGGTGTCGCCGCGACTGCGCTGGTACGCCGGCGACCTGCTGCTGCGGCTCGACCAGCCGCTGGGTCAGCGGGTCCTGCGCGAGATCCTGTCCTACGAGTCGGGCCGCGGCATCGACCCGCAGCGGGCGCAGATGTTCGGGGTCAGCGCGCCGCCGATGGCGCAGAACAGCACCGGCTTCTTCAACTTCGTGGCGATCTACCTGCGCAGCGAGGACCCGCAGCTCGCCGACACCCTGATGATGGTGATGGGGCGCGCCGAACACGACCTGCAGACCGTGCAGGAATGCGTCAAGGCGCTGGGCGAGCTGAAGGAGAAGCGCGCCGCCAATGCCATCGTCAAGCTCTACCGCAATCCGCCGGTGATCTCCGACAACCCGCTGTTCCTCAATCACTGCCTGGACGCGCTGGTGAAGATCCAGGGCAAGGACGCGGTCGACTTCCTCACCGCCGAGCTGCCGAAGACCACCAACGAACTGGTCGCCAACAAGATCAAGTTCCTGCTCCAGGAGCTCGGCGGGTAGTCAGCGCGGCGGGCTGGCCCGCAGCCGCCCCAGCAGGTCCTGCACCTGCGGGTCGAGGGGATCCAGGGCGACGGCGCGCTGCAGGTCGCGTTCGGCGGCCTCGCGCCGGCCCAGCACCAGCAGCAGTTCGGCCCGCTCGCAGCGGACGGCGGGCAGGTCGAGGCCGAGCTCGAGGCAGCGGTCCAGGTGGGCGACGGCGCCGGGCAGGTCGGCGAGCGCCTTGCGGGCCTCGGCGGCGACGCGGAACGGCAGCGCCTTCGGGCTGCCGAGCTGCAGGCACTGCAGGGCCAGTTCCTCGGCCAGCGTGAAGTGCTCCGGTCGGCCGTCCAGCCGCCCCGCCTGCAGGTGCGCGTTGGCCTCGAGGATCCGCACGTAGGGATCGCGCGGACGTTCCTGGCGCAGTGGCGCGAGGACGGCGAGCGCCAGGAACGGCGTCTGCCGTTCCTCCGGCAGCTCCAGCAGGGCCTCCGCCCAGGGCAGGCGGGCGCCCGGCAGCGTCGGGTGCAGCGCCAGCGCCTGGCCCAGGTGCCACGCCGCCAGCGCGCTGTCCTGCCGGCGGTGATGGGTCATGCCGAGACACCAGTGGGCGCGGGCGTTGCCCGGTGCCGCCTGCACCACGGCCTGCCAGAGGCCGACCTCGTCGCGGTAGGCGAGGCTGCGGGACCCCGCCAGGACGGCAAACGCCAGCAGCGTGCCGGACATCGCCATGGGCGCCCATCCCCGGCAGTGCCTCGCGGCCCGCTCGAGGAGCGGCGCCAGCGCCAGCAGCACCCCCGCCAGCAGGCCGTACAGGCGGTGTTCGCTGAGCGGGATGTTGAGCGGGATCACGATCCACGGCAGCGAGGCCGCCCAGGCCAGCGCCGTGCCGAGCAGGGCCGCCGGATGGCGCCGGCCGGCGACCAGCCCGCACAGGGTCGGGACCAGCAGCCCGAGCACGCCGGCCACCACCTGCGCGTCGGGCCCGCGATGGAACACCACCGGCGGATCCAGGCTCAGCCCCAGCGGCAGCAGCACCTGGCCGAGCACGCGCGGCAGCAGCGTCGCCATGGTGCAGAGCTGGGTCGCCAGATCGCGGCCGTGCCCCGACAGCAGGTCGACGCCGCTGCGGCCGGAGAGCGTCGCCGTGGCCTGGCCGAACAGGGCCTGCCGCAGCAGCAGGTAGCCGACCACCACCAGCACCGCCGGCAGCACCCGGCACGCGGCCGTTCGCCAGCCGGCGGCGGCCAGGCGCCCGCGGCCGAGCCATTCCTGCACCAGCAGCAACCCCGGCAGCACCACTCCGGTCTCCTTGCTGCCGCACGCCAGCACCGCGGCCACCGGCAGCAACGCGGCGGCCAGCGCCCCTCGTCGCCCGCCCTGCAGCGCCGTGCGGTGCAGGTGCAGCCCCAGCAGCAACGCCGCCACCAACAGCGACTCGCTGCGGCCCGACACCAGGTTCACCGCCTCGCTGGCCAGCGGGTGGGCGGCGAAGACGCAGCCCAGCAGGATCGCCGGCCCCGGCCGCGTGCCCCACCGGCGCAGCAGCCACGCCAGCAGGCAGGCGACGGCTGCGTGCAGCAGCACGTTGGTCGCCTTGAACATCCACACCGCGCCGCCGCCCAGCGCGTGGTCCAGGGCGAACGTCGTCAGCAGCACCGGTCGGTACATCCGGTTGCCGGCGATGCCGCTGAACAGGTCCGGATCGGCGAAGAAGGCCGGCAGGTTGCCCAGATCGCGCAGCGCCGGATTGGCCGCCACCGAGTGGATGTCGTCGTAGACGAACTCGCCGCACAGCGCGAGCCCGTAGGCCAGCAGCGCGACCAGGGCCGGCCACCAGCCGGCCGGTGCACGCCATCCCGGTGCCAGGCTCACGTCGACGACCTCCGCTGCAGTCCGGCCAGGAGGGCCAGCAGCCGCTCGCCGGTGCGTTCGACGGCGAAGTGCCGGTCGTAGGCGGCGCGCGCGCCGGCGGCGGCGGCGCGCAGCCGCGCCGGCGCGGCGGCCAGTTCCTGCAGCATCGCCGCCAGCGCCGCGGGGTCGCCCGCCGGCACCGTGAACACGCCGTCCCGTTCGTCCAGCAGGCGCGCCACCGCCGGCGTGCCGGCGGTGAGCACCGGCCGCCCCGCGGCCAATGCGTGCGCCACCTTGAACGGCACCACCCGGCCGGCCTTGGCCGACGTGCCGAACACGCCCGCCACCAGTTCGGCCGCATCGATGCGGCGTTGCAGAAGGGCGCGGGACTCGAACGGGTCGCCGAGGTGCAGGCGCGGCCCCAGGGCCCGGGCGGCGAAGGCGCGGTCGTCGGCAGTGCCGCCCACCAGGGTCAGGTCCACCGCGGGTGCCTGCACCACGGCGGTGAGCAGGGTGCGCAGGCCGTGCAGCGGCACGCCGGTGCCGAAGAACAGCACCTGCAGGCGGCCGGCGGCGGCCGGCGGCGGCAGGGGTGCGGGCACCAGCGGCGCATCCGGATCCGCCACCGGCACCGCGGCGAAGCGTTCCGGCGGCAGCCCGGTCAGCTCCGCCAGGAAGGCCGCGTTCTCGGCGGTGTCCACCAGCACCAGGTCGGCGGCGGCGCAGGCGTTGCGATCGAGCCGCCGCAGCCACCGCGCCGGCAGGGAGCCGGGCGGGAACCAGCCACGGTCGAGCACCGCGGTGTCGTAGGCCGACAGGAACAGGTCGAGCACGACGGGCGACGGGCTGTGGGCCGCCACCGCCCGGATCACGCCATGCCCCGGGTAGGGCACCACCACCGCCGCCGGCCTCGGTCCCCGGCACAGCACGCGCAGCCGGCGCACCAGCGCCCAACGCTGCCGCAGCAGGGCCCACAGGGCGCCCGGCCAGCGCCAGGGCCTCCGCACCACTTCGCGCTTGCCGGCACCGGCGCCCGGCAGCCGGCACTCGGCGACGGTCAGGCCCTGGCTCTGCAGCGAGGCCCGCAGCGCCGCAGTGCGCGGGTAGCCCGGTCCCTCGTCCCAGGCGCCGCAGAACAGGACCGTCCCGTTCATGGGCGGTCGTCGGTGCGCTCCATGCGCTGGTAGCGCAGCGCCGCCACCTGCTCCGAGATCAGGCCCAGCGCGAACAGCAGCGTCGCCTGGCCGACCAGGACCACCGCCAGGTTGGTGAGGCGGCCTTCGGTCAGGTAGGTGTAGGCGTACCAGCCGAGGCCGGCCACGAACAGCAGGGCGCTCAGCGGCAGGAACACGCGCAGCGGCGCGAAGAACGTCGCCACCCGCAGGATGATCAGGAAGAAGCGGCTGCCGTCGGCCAGCAGGCGCACGTGGCTCTTGCCCTCGCGCGGGCGCACGGCGATCGGCAGGAAGCCGACCGGGTAGCCGGCGCGCATCAGCGCCAGGGTCAGCGTGCTCGGGTAGCTGAAGGTGTTGGGCAACAGGTAGACCATGTCCTTGGCGAGGTCCGCCCGGAGCAGGCGGAAGCCGCTGGTCAGGTCGGGGATGCGGCGGCCGCTGACGTAGCTGGCCAGCGCGTTGTAGATCCGGTTGGCCAGGTTGCGGTGCCAGGCGCCGCCGCCGCCGCCCCGGGAGCCCACCACCATGTCGTAGCGCTCGGCCATGGCCAGCATCGCCGGCACCGCTGCCGCCGGATGCTGCCCGTCGGCATCGAGCATCAGCACCCAGTCGGCGCGGGCCTCGCGGATGCCGCGCTTGATCGCGGCGCCGTTGCCGAGGCCTTCCGGATGCCGGATCACGCGTGCGCCCCACTCCCGCGCCGCCTCGCCGGTGCCATCGCTGCTGCCGTCGTCGATCACCACCACCTCGCGGAAGGCGAGCTGTGGCTGCGCCGCCAGCATCCCGCCCAGCTCCGCCAGGGTGGCCGGCAGTCCCTGCCGCTCGTTGCGCGCCGGCACGATCACCGTCAGGCTGCGCACGCGCGTGCCGGCGGCGGCGGGCGGGCTCCCCGGCACCGGCTCCGCCAACGACGGCCGCGGCCCGGACGCCATCAGAAAGGCCAGCCCCGCGGCTGCGGTGCCGCTGGCGGCGGCCGCTGCCGGCTGCGGCTGCGCATCGGTGGCGTTCATCGCCGTTCCTATCGGCATTTCCCGGCCACGAGGTGCAGGGCTCGCCGCAAACGCAACGGGGCGCGCCGCACCGCGACGCGCCCCGCCGATCCGCTCGCGCGGACTCCGCCCGCAGGCGTTACTGGACCACGGTCCAGCGCTCGGTGTCGAGCGCCGTGGTGTTGGCCGCCACCTGGCAGTCCAGCGTGCCGCTGGTGCCACTGCGGAAGGCGGCGGTGTAGGCCGGCGCCTTGGTCGAGCCATTGTACTTCTGGACCACGTTCTTGCTGGCCAGCACGTCGCCGGACTGGTTGACGAAGAACACGCGCTTGCCGCTGTTGCCCAGCGCCGTCGGCCAGGCGTAGCAGCACCACATCACCTCGGCCTTGGCCGCGTCGATGCTGGCGCCGCCGCCACCGCCGGTGGCGTTCTCGGCCACGCCGGTGCCGGTGGCGCTCGGCAGGAACATCTGGAACAGGTAGCCCGAACGGGTCACCCGGGCCGACGCGACGGTGCCGAACGCGGTCGACAGGACCGGCGGCGTGATCATCACGGTCGTGCTGACGCCACCGGCCTCGGTGGTGCGGATGCCCTTCTGGCCCGACAGCTCGCCGAAGAAGCCGTACTCGCCGGCGCCGTTGTTGTTGACGTCGATGACGCCCGACGCCTGGCACTGCGACTGCGACGAAGAGATGTTCTTCAGCGTCGCGACGGCGGCCGACTCGTTGGCGTTCAGCCGCGCGCTGAGAAGGTTCGGAATCGCGATGGACGCGATGATGGCGATGATCGCAACGACGATCATCAGCTCGATGAGTGTGAAGCCCTGTTCCCGCTTGGTCATGTCTGCTCCCTGATGACTGCGGAGGTGCTTCCTCCGCTACCCTGTCTGTCTCTCCCTTGTCCTGGTTCGGCTCAGCGGGACGGTCCCGCCGGTTCCCCCGACTCCAGCAACCTCTCGATGCGTGCGCCGTCGACCACCTGCAGCCAGGCGTCGCGATCCGCGCGGATCATGGACGCCACCTGGCCCGGCGCGGCCTGTGCCGCACGCTCCAGAAGCTCAATGGCAGTATCGGCCGACCCCTGGTCCCGCTTTAGCGTTGCCCAGCGGTAGGTCCCGACCGGAGACACCGTGGCGGCGGCCCGGTAGGCCCGTTCCGCGACCTCGGTGCGGCCGTGCTCCGCCATCAGCTCGCCGGCACGGATCGCTGCCATCGGCTCTGCGCCGGCGCCGGCGATCACCGCCTCGACGGCGGTCGCGGCGGCGTCGAGCCGCCCGGCCGCGGCCAGGATGCCCGCCCGCTCTACGTCGCGTTCGGCCCGCCACTGCGGCTGCAGGCGGTCGCCGTGGTCGGCGAAGGCCTGCAGGGCGCCGTCGTGATCGCCGGCCGCCAGCAGCATCCGCGCCTCGTTGAACACCAGCGTGTCGGCCATCTCGGCCGGACACTCGTCCATCGCCCGCGCCCGGCGGTAGCACAGAGCCGCCGCCCGGGGCTCATGGCGCAGCCGGTGCAGGAATCCGCGGTACTCCTCGATGCAGGCCAGCCGCGGGTCCTGGGCCGCCGCGTCGTCGAGCATCCGCTCGACGGTGTCCAGCATCGCCGCGCGCTCGCTGAACGGCCGGCCGTCCCGGTCCTTCTCCGGCAGCAGGTATGCCAGCCGGAGCTGGTTGTCGATGGCCCCGAGCAGCGTCGCCAGGTCCGCCGGCGTGTGCCGGACGAAACCGACCCAGCCGAGGCCGCCGACCACCGCCGCGGCCAGGCCGTACACCAGGATGCGCTTTTGCGTCGCCTGCATGGCAGCTCCTCGCGCTAGCCGGTGGCCAGCTTCTCCTGCAGCTTGAAGATCGGCAGGAACACCGCCAGCACGATGCCGCCCACCACCACGCCCATGACGGCGATCATGATCGGCTCGATCATCGAGGTGAGCCCCTTCACCTCCGCCTCCACCTGCTGGTCGTAGAACTCGGCGATCTTCTCCAGCAGCGCGTCCAGGGCGCCGGACCGCTCGCCGATCCCGATCATCTTGGTCACCATGGGCGGGAACACGTCGGAGCGCGCGAACGGGTCCATCAGGCTCTCGCCCTGCCGGACGCTCTCGCGAGCCTCGTCCACCACCCGCGACACGACCTGGTTGCCCGAGGTGTCGGAGACGATCTCCATCGCGCCCAGGATCGGCACGCCGCTCTTGATCAGCGTCGCGAACGTGCGCGAGAACCGCGACAGGCAGACCTTGCGGAACAGCGGCCCGAACACCGGCAGCTTCAGCACGAAGGCGTCCCGCATGTACGCGCCCTTCGGCGTCTGGCAGAACACCTTCACGCCGAAGAACGCCATCGCCAGCCCGCCGAAGATCAGGTACCAGAAGTCCTTCATGAAGAAGGCGATGTCCATGATGAACAGCGTCAGGCCGGGCAGTTCGACCTCCAGCGAGTCGAACACCGGCTTGAAGCTCGGCACGATGCCGATCATCAGGAAGCTGGCGATGCCGAAGACCAGGAACAGCGAGATGACCGGGTAGGTCATCGCCGCCTTGATCTCCGAGCGCAGGTGCGCCGACGCCTCCAGGTACTCGGCCAGCCGGGTCAGGATCACGTCGAGCTGACCGGACACCTCGCCGGCGCGGATCATGCTCACGTAGATGTGGCTGAAGACCTTGGCATGCGGCTCCATCGCCCGCGACAGGTCGCTGCCCGAGCGGATGTCCTCCACCACCTTGTTCAGGCAGAAGGCGAAGCCGGGCGACTCGGCCTGATCCGCCAGGATCTCGAGCGACTCCAGCATCGGGATGCCGGCGCCCAGCATCGTCGCCAGCTGGCGGGTGAACACCTCCAGCTCGCCCTTCTTCACCGACGCCTTGGTGGCGACCTTCTTCTTCGGGCCGCCCTTGCCGAACATCGCCATCCCGCCGCCGACCTTCTTGATGTCGACCGGAGTGAGCTGACGACGGCGCAGATCGGCGACGACGTCGCCCTGGGACTCGGCGTTCAGCGTGCCACGGATCACCTTGCCGGTGCCGTCTCGCGCCTCGAACTTGAACGTGCTGACCATGTTGTTCCCCTAGCCTCTCCGGAATCCGTTCCCACCCGCCGTCAGTCGGCCATCGTCACCGATTCGATCTCCTGCAGGCTCGTGCGCCCGCGCAGGGCGTTGAGCAGGCCGCAGCGCCGCAGCGTGAGCATGCCCTCCTTCAGCGCCTGCGCCTTGATGTCGGCGATGTGCGCGCGCTCGACCACCAGACGCCGGATCGGCTCCGACATGCGCATGGTCTCCAGGATGGCGAAGCGGCCGCGGTAGCCGGCGTTGCAGCGCGGGCAGCCCACCGGCTCGTAGATCTCGATGGCCTCGGTGATGTCGACGTCCTGGCAGCCCAGGTTGCGCAGGGCCTTCTCGCTGTGCTCCACCCGCCGCTTGCAGTGCGGACAGAGCTTGCGGGCCAGGCGCTGGGCGCAGATCAGGATCGACGAACTCGCCACCATGAACGGGTCCATCCCCATGTCGATCATGCGGGTGATGGTGGACGGCGCGTCGTTGGTGTGCAGCGTGCTCAGCACCAGGTGGCCGGTCAGCGCCGCCTTCACCGCGATCTCGAGGGTCTCCTGGTCGCGGATCTCGCCGATCAGCACCACGTCGGGGTCCTGGCGCAGGATCGAGCGCAGGGCGCCGGCGAAGGTCATCCCGCGCTTCGGGTTGACCGGCACCTGGTTGATCCCCTCCATGGTGTACTCGACCGGGTCCTCGACGGTGACCAGGTTGATCTCCGGGTCGGCGATGTGACGCACCGCCGAGTAGAGGGTCGTCGACTTGCCGGAGCCGGTCGGACCGGTGACCAGGATCATCCCGTAGGGCTGCGCGCAGGCCCACAGGTAGTCTTCCATGCTCTTCGGCTCGAAGCCCAGCGAGGCGATGTCCAGCGCCAGGTTGGACGAGTCGAGGATGCGGAACACGGTCTTCTCGCCCCAGATCACCGGCAGGATCG
>CAZMGG010000045.1:0-39359 GCA_964565715.1 uncultured candidatus Brocadiaceae bacterium
AGGATGCCGGGCATCGTGCTGAGCAGGCGCACCTCGCCGAAGTTGGCCTGGCGGAGGCCGCGGTCGGTCCAGCCGGGGTCGTAGAGGGCGCGGATGTCGGCGATGAGCTGGCTGTGGACGCGGCTCTGCAGGGTGGCGGAGCCGGCGGTGGCGCCGCCGTTGTAGATGAAGGTGTCGGTGCCCGCCCCGCCGCCGGCGTTGGTGTGCAGCGAGAGGTAGGCGTCGGCACCGCGCCATTCGGCGTAGCGGGGCCGCGCGGTCACGTCGTCGTCGTTGTCCTGGCCGCCGCTGACGGAGTCGTAGACGCTGGCGGGTGCGCCGGCGAACTGCGCCCAGTAGCGCGAACACTCCATCCAGCGGGGCCGGTTGCTGGTGCCGCTGCCGCGGCTGATCGAGCCGCGGCCGCCGCCGATGCGCACCGCGTCGGCGATCACCACGGTGCCGATGCCGCTGGTCTGGTTGGACAGCGTGATGCGCGCGCCCTGGGCCGCGGTGAAGTGGAAGCGGCCGAGGAACTCCCACGTGCGGTCGGCGCGGGTCTGGTCGATCGACACCAGTGTGCTGCCGCCGGAGTGATGCACCGTGTAGCGGGCATCGGTCGTGCGGTTGGTGCCCGCACGATAGAAGGCATGGACCGGGTACTCGCCGTCCTGTGGCACCGGCAGGGTCCAGGTGGCGGTGGCGGTGGCGTTCGGGCCGACTGCGGCGTAGCGGTAGGAGCCGTTCTGGTAGCCCGAGGAGCCCGACGTGGTCCAGAAGCCGGTCTCGACGTAGCCCGGGGCGCCCTGGTCGTTGTCGGCGAGGCGGTCGTGCTCGATCTGGCCGCGTTCGCGGCAGGAGATGACCCGCGCGCCCATGTCCTCGAGGGCCGGGATCAGGTACTGGATCGCGATCTCGTTGGTGTGGATGTCCTCGGTGAGCCCGTCGATCTGGCCGCGCTGGGTGGTCCAGCCGAGCGACGAATGCCAGTAGTAGCCGTGGCCCGGCGAGACGGCGATGGTGCGACCCGACAGCGCGCCGGTGACCACGGCGCCATCCAGCGGGCCGCTGACCGGCGGCGGTGGCAGGGTGCTCGGATCGAGTCCGGGCAGCAGTTCGGCCAGCGCCACCTCGGGTCCGTTGCGGCGTTGCACGCGGAGGTGCACCGCCCGCGCGCCGCTCGTGTACAGCACCGTCTTGTCGATCTGCTCGATGGCGTGCTCGACGCAGCCGCCGATGAGCGCCAGCAGGAACACCTCGTCGGTGACGACGGTGACGACGTCGCCCTGCACCCGCAGGTCGAAGAGGCCGGTGCCCGGCGGCACGAGCGTGCGGAGCCCCTCTGCGCGTTCGGCGGCGGTGGGGCCCTGGAACAGGCGCAGCAGCGCTGCCCGCAGGTCGTGGTCGACCGGCAGGGCCTGGGTCAGGTTGCCGTTGCGCAGGAACAGGGCGCCCTGGGCGGGCAGCAGCGTGGAACTGCAGAGGGCGGCGACGACGAAGGGCAGGGCTCGGCGCATCGGACGGAGGATGATGCCGCATCCTGCGGCCCCTGCCCAGGTTGTCCGGTTGCGCCGCTCGGGAAGTCGTCAGTAGAGCAGGAACGGCCGCACGCGCTGCCACCAGTCGGCAGGCGCCGCTGCCAAGGCCGGGAGCGCGTCGTCCGTGGCTGCGGTGTCGTCGATCCAGGCGCGGGCCTGGCTGCCGCCGGTGAGGATGTCGATCGGCATCTTCTCGGTCTCGTACTCGTACGGCGGCGGCAGCCACGCGAAGCGCTCGGCGAAGACCGTGCGGATGGTGCGCAGCAGGCGCAGGGTCATCGCGTAGCTGCGGAACGCGGCTGGCTCGGTGACGTGCACGAACAGGCCGCCGCAGCCCTGCCCGCGCCACTTCTGGAATGTCGGCTCGAAGAACACCGGCCGCAGCATGGCGCCCGGCACGGCCTGGGGGCCGCCCAGCGCGTCGAGCAGGGCGTGCGGATCGAGCCAGGGCGCGCCGAACACCTCGAACGGCGTGGTGGTGCCGCGGCCCTCCGAGAGGCGGGTGCCCTCCAGCAGCACCTGGCCGGGATAGACCAGCGTGCCCTCCCAGCGCGGCAGGTTGGGCGAGGGCGGCAGCCAGGCGCGGCCGGTGTCGGGCCACAGGGTGCCCCGGCTCCAGCCCTGCATCGGCTGCACGTGCAGGTCGCAGGCGATCCGGTGTTCTTCGCGCAGGAGCCGCGCCAGTTCGGCGAGCGTGAGGCCGTGCCGCATCGGGATGGCCGCGAGGCCGACGAAGCTGCGAAACGCCAGATCGAGGGCCGGGCCCTCGGCGACCGCGCCGCCGATCGGGTTCGGCCGGTCCAGCACCAGGAGCGGGATCCCAGCCTCGGCGCAGGCTTCCATGGCGAGCAGCAGGGTCCAGACGTAGGTGTAGACCCGGGTGCCGACGTCCTGCAGGTCGACCACCAGCAGATCGAGGCCCGCCAGCATCTCCGGCGTCGGCTTGCGCGTCTCGCTGTAGAGGCTCCACTGCGGCACACCGAGGCGCGGATGCCGCGTGTGGCCGGTCTCGATCATGTTGTCCTGCTGCGCCGACCACAGGCCGTGCTGCGGGCCGAACAGCGCCTGCAGCCGGCCCGGAAAGCGCGCCGCCAGCAGATCGTGGCTGTAGTGGAACCGGTGGTCCACCGAGGCCTGGTTGCAGACGAGGCCGAAGGCGCGGGCCTGGGCCAGGATCGGCGGCGGCGTGGCCAGCGCCGCCTCGAGGCCGATGCGGACTCCGGGATCGGTGGTCATCGGTAGAGCAGGAACGGGGTGCGCCGCAGCCGGAACAGCTCCAGCTCCTTGCGCCAGGACTCCTCCAGCTCGGCCGCCGAGGCGCCTTTGGCGAAGGCGTCGTAGGCCGCCTTCTCCCGCAGCAGCCAGTCGACCCGCTCGTGCTTCCAGTCCTTGGGAAACAGATCGCGCAGCGCGCAGCCGAGCCGCAGGCCCGTGGCCACGGGCCGGAACGTCGCCCAGTCGGTGATGACGATGTTGACGCCCGAGCAGCGCTCGCCCTTGTGCTTGCTGCTCGCGGGCGTGAACGTCACCGGCACGAAGGTCACGCCCGGGATCGCCTGCGCGTTCAGGTGCCCCGCCAGCGCGATGCCGTCGCACCACGGCGCGCCGACGATCTCGAACGGCGTGTCGGTGCCGCGGCCGACCGACAGGTTGGTGCCCTCCAGCACGCCGATGCCCGGATACAGCAGCGCCTGGGTGAGGCAGCGCATGTTCGGGCTCGGGTTGACCCACGGCAGCCCCGTCCGGTCCCAGGTCATCTCGCGCTGCCAGCCCTGGCAGGCGATCACCTGCAGGTCGCACTGCAGGCCGGTCTCGCCCTGGATCATCCGCGCCAGCTCGCCGGCGGTGAGGCCGTGCCGCAGCGGCACCGAGTGCCAGCCGACGAAGTCGCGACGTTCCAGCTCCATCACCGGGCCTTCCATCAGCACGCCGCCGATCGGATTGGGCCGGTCCAGCACCACCATGCGCAGCTTGTGCTCGGCGGCTGCCTCCATGCACAGGCCCATCGTCGACACGTAGGTGTAGAAGCGGCAGCCGATGTCCTGGATGTCGAACACCAGGGTGTCGAGGCCTTCCAGCATGGCCTTGGTCGGCTTGCGCAGCTCGCCATACAGGCTGTTGACCGGCAGGCCGGTGGCGGCGTCGCGGCTGTCGCCGACCTTCTCGTCGAGCAGGCCCTCCCAGCCGTGTTCGGGCGAGAACAGGGCCTGCAGCTTGACGCCCTCGGCCGCGGCCAGCACGTCGACGGTGCGGCGTCCGTCCCAGGTGCGGCCGGTGTGGTTGGTGACGAGGCCGACGGTGCGCCCGCGCAGCGGCGCGAAGCCGTGGCCCACCAGCACGTCGATGCCGGCCAGCACCGGCGGCGGCTGGGCCGGTGCCGCGGTCGCCAGCAGGGCGGTGCAGAGGAGGAGGCACGAGGGGGCAGGCTGCATGGTGGCGGGCAGCGTAGGCGGGGGGGCAGCGACGGCAAGGCGGGGCAGGGCAACGTGGCCCCGGCCGGCGCCTTCCTGCACCATGGCAGGCCTGCGCCGGGAAGTCGCACGCGGCGGCGGCCGGTGGCAGGAGGACCCGCCATGCCCCGACGCCGTTCCGCCGAACAGCCCCCGCAGCTCCCCGGTCACGACGAACGGGCCGAGAAGGCCCGTGCCCGCCAGGAGTTCGCCCGCACCAAGCAGATCGTGCTGTATCTGCGGATGGTGTTCTGGGTCGGCTCGCTGGCGGCGCTGGTGAACGCGCTGATCTGGCACGCTCTGCCGATCGATCGCGACGAACTGGGCGGCTGGTACCTGCTGATCACCGGCGTGTACTGGGCGCAGGTCCTGCTGATGGCCGGCGACGCCCTGTTCGTGATGCGGGCGCCGTTCCCCTGGAGCATCGTTGCCGCCTCGCTGCACACGCTCAGCACGATCCTGGTGGTGTTCACCGCCGGCCCCATCGCGATCGCGATCTATGCGTTCCTGCTGCTCTGCTACTGGGCGGCGGTGGGCCAGGCGGCCAGGGTGCAGCGGCTGATGGCGGCGAATCCCGAGCTGCAGATCGTGCGCCGGCGGATCGCCAGCGAGCGGGTGGTGTCCGGCGGCGTCGCCGATGCCGCCCGTTCGCGGCGGCATCGCGAGCGCAGCGCCTCGGCGAAGGGCCGCATGCAGATGATCGGCATCGTCGGCGGTGCGATCCTGTTGCTGGCGGGGGTGATCTGGTGGCTGGCGCGGCCGCCGGCGGTGGACGACCGGGTGGCGTTGTTCGCCGGCGCCTGGGCGCGGGGGGACCAGAACACGATCGACCACATGTTCGAACTGGGGCCAGGCGACGGCGACGCGCGGCGGCTGCGCGAGGGGCTGCAACGACGCGGCTGGAGCGAGGGCCGGCCGGCGCTTTCGCCCGGGGCCATCGACGAGCGGGAGGTGACGGCGAGCGCCCGGTTCGCCGTGGACGGGGGCGAGCTGGAGCTGTCCTTCCGGCGCGATCCGATCACCGAGCTGTGGGTGCTGCAGCGCGTTGGCCTGCCGCCGATCCGCACCGGACCGGTGGCGGACGGCGTGACCGCGCTGCGGACGGCCTGGGGTACGGGCACCGACGCGGTGATCGGCATGCTCACCGACGGCATGAGCGCGCGGTTCGGGAATGGCCTGAAGGCGGCGTTCGAGCGGCGCGGCTGGGGGGAGCGGCGGCCGGAGCTGGGTGAGGGCCGGGTGCAGGAGCGCGGCGACGGCGAGGTCCGGATCACGTTCGACGTGGACGGCGACGAGCTGCGGTTCGACCTGGAATGGTGGCAGCCGCGCTGGCGCATCGCGTCGGTGCGCCTGCCGCGGGACGCCTGACGCACCGCGCTCGCGGCCCGGCCGGATCCAGCGTAGAGGGGCGCCGGCTGGCCCACCCTGCCCGCCGGCCAGGACCCCTCACCCATGAAGCCCACCCTCCTCGCGCCGCTCCTCGGGCTGCTGGCCCCGTTCGCCAGTGCCCAGCTCACCCTGGTGGCCCCCAACGGCTACCAGAACGTCGAAGGCAACAGCAACCAGTCGATCCCGTGGGGCCAGACCACCGGCAACGCCCGCAGCCAGTTCCTCTACGACAGCGCCACGTTCACCGGCCAGGGCGTCAGCACGCCGATCCGCATCAGCCGGCTGCGGTTCCGCGCCGACGCCATCGCCAACACCTGGACGGGCGGCAGCCGGCCGCAGATGCAGATCGACCTGTCCACCTGCCCGGTGGACTTCACCCAGATCGGCAACAACTTCAACGGCAACCACGGCGCCGACCGCACCACGGTGCTGAACGGGCCGATGACGGTGCTGCCGGGCCAGGGCGGCAACCAGCCGGGGCCGTGGTACATCGACATCCCGCTCACCACCACGTTCGTCTACGACCCGACCAGCGGCGCCGACCTGTGCATGGACCTGCTGCTGACCGGCGCGGGCTGGACCGGGCAGACCGCGGCGTTCGACGCGGTGAGCGGCGTGGGCACGGTGCCGCCGCCGCTGGGCAGCCGGGTGTACGACACCACCACGGGCTCGCCGAACAACGCCACCGGCACCGTCGGCATGCACTACGCGGCGGTGTGCGAGTTCACCTATGCGCCGACCAGCGGCCTGTGGCCGGCGTTCACCGCGACGCCGCCGGGCGGGCCGGCGCCGCTGACGGTGCAGTTCACCGATCAGAGCCTGAGCAGCGATCCCGCCGGCGTCATCGCCTGGCAGTGGGACCTGGACGGCGACAACGCCATCGACTCGACCCTCCAGCATCCGACCTTCACCTACGCGGCGTGCGGCAGCTACACCGTCACCCTGACGGCGATCGACGCGGTGCACGGTCCGGTGACGGTGAGCCGGCCCAACTTCATCGTCACCGACCAGGTGGCGCCGGACTTCACGTGGTCGGTGCAGCCGGCCAACATCATCCTGTTCACCGACACCACCACGCCGCCGGCGACGTCCTGGGCCTGGGACTTCGACGGCGACGGGTTGACCGACAGCACCGCGCAGAACCCGGCCTGGATCTATCCGGGCTGTCTGGCGGCGCACGTCCGGCTCACCGCCAGCCGCGCCTGCGGGCCGGCCGCCACCGTGCGCCGGTCGATCCCGCTCGCGCCGAACTCGCTGACCACGCTGCTGACCGGCGGCGCCGGCCTGCTCGGCGGGACCAGCGTCGGCCCCGGCAACCTGTTCGATCTGCAGGTGGTGAACCCGTCGGGCGTGAAGATCTGCGCGCTGACGGTGTGTCCCTACTCGGGGGCGATGGCGATCGGCACGCCGATCGGCTGCGAGGTGTGGATCACCGACGCGCCGGGTGGCTATGCCGGGAACCACACCAACGCCGCGGTCTGGCGCAAGGCGGCCACCGGCAGCGGCTTCTTCGACGGCGGCAACTCCGGCCGGCCGCGACCGGTGACCATGACCCTGGACCGCTCGATCTACCTGCCGATGGGCAGCTACGGCGTGGCGGTGCACATGGTGGGGGTGGGGATCGCGTATGGCACCGCCAACCTGACCCGCACCAACGCCGACCTGGTGCTCACCGCCGGCGCGGCCAAGAGCACGCCGTTCAACGCGGCGATCACCAACTCGCGGGTCTGGCACGGCACGCTGCACTACGACACCGCCCAGACCGGCGGTACCGCCGGCTTCGGCTACTTCGGGCCGGGTTGCAGCGGCACGCTGGGCATCTCCAGCCAGAGCTATGCCAGCCTGCCGCAGCTCGGCGGCACGTTCGCGGTGACGGTCAATCGGCTGCCGATCGACTCGATGTTCCACGTGCTGGGGCTGAGCCGGAGCGTCTCGACCTTCGGCCCGCTGCCGCTCGACCTCGGCGGCTTCGGCGCGCCGGGCTGCTCGATGCGGGTCAGCGCCGACGCGGTGACCTTCGTCGTCGGCCAGGGCGGGCTCGGCACCTGGAGCGTGCCGCTGCCGGCCAACCAGGCGCTGGCCGGGATGGTCCTCTACAGCCAGCCGCTGGTGCTGGACCCGTCGGTGAACGCGATGGGCGCCGTGGTCGGTGACGCCTGCGGCATCCTGATCGGCCTGTAGCCGGTCAGGCGGCGCGGCGCGGGCCGGACAGGGCCCGCGCCGCCGCGCCGCCGAGGAACGTCGCGCCGGCGCCGACCAGGGCGAACCACGGCCAGGCCAGCTTGAAGTCCGACAGGTGCGGCAGCCCGAACTGCAGGAACGAGGTCACCAGCACCCCGGTCAGCAGCCCGGCGATCGCCGCGCCGGGCGTCGTGCCCTCGCCGAGCAGGGCCAGGAAGAACAGCCCGAGCAGGATGCCGGTGGTGAACGCGGCGATGGCCAGCACCTGGCCGACCACGCTGCCGCCGCCGAGCCCGCTGATGCCGACGCCGATCTGCAGCACGCCGAACAGGAGCGTCGCCCAGCGCGCCATGCGGAACGCCGACGGGTCGGCGGTGGTGCCGCCCTTCAGCGGCAGCAGGATGTCGTTCACCAGGGCCGACGCCGACGAGTTCAGCGAGCCCGACAGGGTCGACATGGCGGCGGCGAACACCGCGCCCAGCACGATGCCCTTCACGCCGGTCGGCAGGTGGTGCACCAGGAAGTCGATGAACACCGCGTCGCCCTTCTGGAACGGCTGCGCCGGCGGATGCTGCTGGTAGAAGGCCCACAAACCCACGCCGAGCAGCAGGAAGAAGGCGAACTGGGCCAGCACCACGAAGCCGCTCACCACCAGCGCCTTGCTGGCGTCGCGCTGGGAGCGCGCGCACAGGTAACGCTGGACGATGAGCTGGTCGACGCCGTGCGAGCCGAGCGACAGGAACAGGCCGCCGACGAGGCCCGCCCAGAAGGTGTGCGGGTCCTGCAGGTCCAGGGCGAAGGAGAACACCTGCAGGTGGGACTGGCCCCGCTCCGAAGCCAGCAGCTCAGAGATCCCGTCGCCGAGCCCCTGCCAGACCAGCACCGCCGCGAACAGCGCGCCCAGCATGTAGACGGCGAACTGCAGCACGTCGGTCCACACCACCGCCTTGACGCCGCCGAAGAACGTGTAGACCAGGGTCGACAGGCCGACCACCAGCACCGCGGTGACCAGATCGACGGCGACCAGCTCCTGCACCACCAGCGCCGTCAGGTAGAGCCGCAGACCGTCGGCGAGCGTGCGGGTGACCAGGAACAGGGCCGAGGCCAGCCCGCGCAGCACCGGCCCGAAGCGGACCTTCAGCACCTCGTAGGCGGTGAACAGCTCGCCCTGGAAGTAGAGCGGCAGCAGCAGCCGGGCGGCGACGATGCGGCCGATCACGTAGCCGAGCGGCAGCTGCAGGAAGCGCATGTCGCCGGGGCTGCCCGGCACGCCGTCGCCGAACGCCAGCCCCGGCACGCTGAGGAAGGTCACCGTGCTGGTCTCGGTGGCGACGATCGAGATCAGCAGCGCCAGCCACGGCAGGTCGCGGCCGCCCAGCAGGTAGTCCCTGGCGCTGCCCTGGCCGCGGCCGAGCCAGACGCCGAGCGCCACCATGCCGAGCAGGTAGAGGGCGACGATGGCGAGATCGATGGGGCCGATGGACAAGGCGGACGCTCCGGCGGGACTCGGAAGGGGCCCCGCTATACTCCCGCGCCCCAGCATGACCAAGCCGGACCTGACGACGCTCGTCACCGAGGCGCGCAATCCCCGCACGGCGGACCTGGACCGGATGTCCACCCAGGACCTGCTGCAGGCGATGCATGAAGCCGACCAGGAGGCGGTGGCGGCGGTGGGGCGCGTCCTGCCGCAGGTCACCGCCGCGCTGGATGCGATCGCCGAACGGATGGCGCGGGGCGGGCGGCTCCTCTACGTCGGCGCCGGCACTTCCGGCCGGCTCGGCGTGCTGGACGCCGCCGAGTGTCCGCCGACCTTCAGCGCCACGGCGGATCAGGTGCAGGGCCTCATCGCCGGCGGGCCGGCGGCGTTCCTGCAGGCGGTGGAGGGCGCCGAGGACAGTCCCGAACTGGGCGCCGCCGACCTGCGCAAGCTCGGCCTGCGCGCCGAAGACTGCGTGGTCGGCATCGCCGCGTCGGGCCGCACGCCCTACGTGCTGGGCGCGCTGGCCGAGGCCAGGGAGCGGGGCGCGCTGACCGTGGCGCTGGTGTGCAACCCGGACAGCCCGGTGGCGGCGGCGGCGGCGCTGCCGATCGAGGCGGTCACCGGGCCCGAGGTGCTCACCGGCAGCACGCGGCTGAAGGCGGGCACCGCCACCAAGCTGGTGCTCAACATGCTCAGCACCGGCGCCTTCGTCCGGCTGCACAAGGTCTACTCGAACCTGATGGTGGACGTGCAGGCCACCAACCAGAAGCTGGTGGCCCGCTCGAGGCGCATCGTCCAGCAGGCCACCGGCAGCGAGCCGCAGGAGGCCGAAGTGGCGCTGCAGCGTTGCCAGGGCTCGGTGAAGGCCGCCATCGTGATGGTGGCGCGGCGGCTGGAGCCCGCCGCGGCGCAGCGTCTCCTCGACGCGCACCGCGGCAGCGTGCGGGCGGCGCTGGAGGCGCGGTGACGGCGTCGCCGGCCGCGCCGCTGGCGGGCATCGGCGGCCGCTGGCAGTCCCTCGACGCGCTGCGGGGCCTCACCATCGCCGCGATGATCCTGGTCAACAACCCCGGCCGCTGGGGGGCGAAGTACCAGTACGCGCCGCTGCGCCACGCCGAATGGCACGGCTGCACGCCCACCGACCTGATCTTCCCGACCTTCCTGTTCGTGATGGGCGCGGCGGTGGTGCCCGCCTGCGGCCGCCACCTGGCCCAGGGCGGGGCGCCGCGGGAGCTGCTGCCGCGGCTGCTGCGGCGCGTGGTGGCGCTGGTGCTGCTCGGCATGCTGCTGTCGGCGTTCCCGCTGGTGACCTTCGCCGACGGCGAGCCACTGTTCGGGCCGCTGCTGCGGACCCGCTTCCCCGGCGTGCTGCAGCGGATCGGCCTGTGCTATGGCGTGGCCGCCCTCTTGTTCCTCTACACGAGGCCGAAGGTGCAGCGGTGGGTCCTGGTCGGCTGCCTGCTCGCCTACTGGCCGCTGCTGTACCTGCCGGTGCCCGGCGGCGGCGTCGTCGATCTGGACTTGCCGGGCGCGCAGCTCGGCGCGTGGCTCGACCGCACGCTGTTCGGCGAGCACATCTGGGTGAAGGGCAAATACGACCCCGAGGGGCTGCTGTCGACGATCCCCGCACTCGCCACGGCGCTGTGCGGGGTGGAGGCCGGCCGCATCCTGGCGCGGGCGGGCGGCGAGCGCGACAAGGCGCTGGACCTGCTGGTGCTGGGCGCCCTGCTGGCGGCGGGCGGCGTCGTCTGGAGCTGGTTCCTGCCGCTCAACAAGCCGCTGTGGACCAGCTCGTATGCCCTGCTGACCGGCGGGCTCGCCGCCATGGCGCTCGGCGTGATCCACTGGTTCGCCCGCGGCCGCGGTCCGGACGCCGGGGGCCAGGGGCTGCTGCGGCCCGCTCTCGTCTACGGCCGGAACGCGCTGCTGGTGTTCGTCGGCAGCGGGCTGCTCGCCCGCACGCTCGGCCGGCTGGTGACGGTGCCATGGGAGGATCGGCGGATCGGCCTCACCGACTGGGTGTTCCGCACCCTGCTGCCGAGCGACAGCCTGCCCGCCTTCGCCTCGCTGCTCTATTCGTTGCTCTGGATCGGCGGCTGGTACTGCGTGCTGGAGGTGTGCTACCGCCGCAACCTGGTGTGGAAGGTCTGAGCCGGCGCGCTTGCCCGACCAGCGTCTCGCCGGCACCATGGCCCGCCCGATGACCGCCCAGAGTCACGATGTCGCGCCGCCGGTGCGGGTGGTCGCCGATGCCGCGGCCGGCGCCGAACTGGCGTTGCAGGAGCTGCGCGCGGTGGTGGCCCCCGGCCGGCGTCCGCTGATCTCGTTCGCCACCGGCGCCACCTTCCGGCCGCTGCTGGCCCGGCTGCAGGAGGAGATCGACGCGGGCCGGATCGATCCCAACGCCTTCGTCGGCACGCACCTCGACGAGTACCTGGGCTTCCGGCCCGACCAGCCCGGCGGCATGGTGCACGAACTGGGCGAGTCGTGTCCGGCGCTGCTGCGGAAGCTGCGCGACGGGTCGTTCCTGCCGGTGCCGAGCGACGGCACCGACGAGGCGCTGGCGGCGCACGTGGCGCGGCTGCAGCGGGCCGGCGGCGTGCGGCTGCAGTTCCTGGGCATCGGGCGGAACGGGCACCTGGCGTTCAACGAGCCCGGCACGGCTGTCGACGTCGGCTTCCACACGACGACGCTGGCGGCGAGCACCCGGGAGGACGCGCGCCCGCGCTTCCGGCCGGCGGAGCCGCCGACCCGCGCCGCCACCGCCGGGCTGGGTTCGATCCTGAAGGCCGAACGGCTGGTGTTGCTGGCGTTCGGCGCCGGCAAGGCGGCAGCCGTCACGGCGATGCTGCGCGGGCCGATCGGTCCGGACTGTCCGGCGTCGGCCGTGCGGCTGCACCGCAACACGCTGGTGGTGCTGGACCCGGCGGCGGCGGCGGGCCTCGGGCAGCACGCCTCGGCCTGACACCGGCGCGCGGCGGGCGCAGTGGCTTCCGGCGCCGGCGCGCTTCATCATCTGCCGCACCGATGGTGCGCATCCTCGTGTCCGCTGCCCTGGCAGCGCTGCTGGCGGCAGCCGTCTCCGCCCAGAACGCGCCGGCGCCGGCGCGGCTGCCGGTCCAGGCCGCGGCCGAGGAACTGCTGGCCCGGCTCAGCCAGGAACAGAAGTGCGGCCAGCTCTTCATGAGCTGGATCCTGGCTCGGGCGCCCGAGGCCAACCGCGCGCAGATGCGGCGCTGGATCGCCGAGGTGGGGCTCGGCGGCGTGATCGTCTCGCTCGGCACCGTCGACGACGCGGTGGCCCTGGTGAGGGAACTGCAGGACGCGGCCGAACTGCCGCTGCTGCTGGCCGGCGACTTCGAGGGCGGCGTCGCGTTCCGGTTGCAGGGCGCGGTCGAGATGGGCAACCAGATGCTGGTGGGCGCCACCGGCGACCGCGGGCTGGCGCGGCTGATGGGCGAGGTGACCGGCGCCGAGGCGCGGGCGCTCGGCTTCCACTGGTGCTTCGCGCCGGTGCTCGACGTCAACGTCAACGCCGGCAACCCGATCATCAACGTGCGCAGCTTCGGCGGCGACGCCGGGCAGGTGGCGGCGATGGGCGCGGCGCTGGCGGCGGGCGTGCGCAGCATGGGTGTGCTGCCGTGCGGCAAGCACTTCCCCGGGCACGGCGACGTCGCCACCGACTCGCACCTGAGCCTGCCGACAGTGCCCGGCGACCGGGCGCGGCTCGATGCGGTCGAACTGCTGCCGTTCCGGGTCGCCGCCGCCGCGGGCCTCGAATCGGTGATGACCGGGCACCTGGCGGTGCCGGGGCTCGGCGAGGAACCCGGCGTGCCGGCGACGCTGTCGCCGAAGATCCTGGGCGAGGTGCTGCGGCGGGAGCTGGGCTTCACCGGTCTGATCGTCAGCGACGCGCTGGACATGGGCGGCGTGAAGGGCGCACTGCCGCCGGGCGAGGTGGCGGTGCGGGCCCTGCAGGCCGGCGTCGACGTGCTGCTGATGCCGCCGGACCCCTACGCGGCGCGGGACGCGGTGCTGGCGGCGGTGCGGGATGGCCGGGTGAGCCAGGAACGGCTGGACGACGCGGTGCTGCGGATCCTGCGGATGAAGGAACGGGTCGGGCTGCTCGGGCCGCAGGCCGATGGCAGCCGGCGGCGGCCCGATCCGGCGTGGCGCGAGGTGCTGGCGCTGCCGCACCACCAGGGCATCGCCACGGTGATCGCCGAGCAGGGTCTGACCCTGGTGCGCGACGACCACGGCGTGGTGCCGCTGCCGGCGGCGGCGGCGCCGCTGGTGGTGACGCTGCTCGACCAGGCCGGCGAGGCGCCGGGCCGCGCGTTCGCCGAGGGCCTGCGTCCGGACGGCGGCGAGGCACCGCAGGAACTGCGCCTGCACGGCGGCAGCGGCGCCGAGGCGGTGGCGGCGGCGGCGGCGGCGGTGGCGGTGGCGCCGGTCGTGGTGATCGGGATGCACGTCAAGGTGCGCTCCTATTCGGGCCAGATCGGGCTGCCGCCGGCGCTGCAGCCGGTGCTGGCGGCGCTGCGGCCGGGCGCCGGGCAGACCGCGGTGGTGGTGTCGTTCGGCAATCCCTACCTCGGCCGCGGGCTGCCGGCGGGAGCCGCCTACCTGTGCGCCTACGCGTCGACGGCGGTCGTCGAGCGGGCGGCGGTGCGGGCCCTGCGCGGGGCGTCGCCGCTCACCGGCCGGGTGCCGGTGACGCTGCCCGACGTGGCGCCCCTGGGGCACGGCCTGTCGCGCTATCCGGGCACCGAGGTGGGGCGCACCGACAGCGCCTCGCAGGCGCTGCCGGCCGACCTGCCGGCCCGCGTCACGGCGCTGCTCGAGCAGGGCGTCGCCGACCACGCGTTTCCGGGTGCGGTGTGCCTGGTGGCGCGCCGCGGGCAGATCGTCGTCGAGGCGGCGGTGGGCCGGCGCACCTACGAGCCCGACAGCCCGGCGGTGACCCTGCAGGATCGCTTCGATCTGGCGTCGCTCACCAAGGTCTGCGCGACGACGGCGGCGATCCTGAAGCTGGTGGGCCAGGGCCGGCTGTCGCTGGACGATCCGGTGCAGAAGTGGGTGCCGGCGTTCCAGGGCACCGGCAAGGAGCGCGTCACCGTGCGGCACCTGCTGGCCCACGGCAGCGGCCTGCCGGCCTACGAGCGCTACTACCGCACGCTGTCGGGCAAGGACGCCATCACCGCGGCGGCGGCAGGCGAGGGCCTGATGACCGAGCCGGGCGACCGCGTGCTCTACTCGGATCCCGGCTTCATCCTGCTGCAGGCGGTGGTGGAGGCCTGCGCCGGCGAGGGGCTCGACGCGTTCGCCGCCCGCGAGGTGTGGGCGCCGCTCGGCATGACCGGCGCCACCTTCGCGCCTTTGGACGGCGCGCCGCTGGATGCGGTGCCCACCGAGGTGGATCCGGCCCGCGGCGGCACGCTGCAGGGCCGGGTGCACGACGAGAACGCGTTCGCCATGGGTGGCGTCAGCGGTCACGCCGGTCTGTTCGCCCGCGGCGAGGACGTGCTGCGGCTGGGGCTGTGCCTGCTGGGCGGCGGTCGCGGCGTGCTGCCGGCACCGCTGGTCGACCAGGCGCGGCGGCCGGCGGGCGTGGTGGCCGACGACCACGGCCGCGGGCTCGGCCTGGAACTGCCGCGCGCCGGCGGCTGGGCCGGCACCACGGTGCCGCCGGGGCTGTTCGGCCACACCGGCTTCACCGGCACGTCGCTGTGGTGCGATCCGGGCAGCGACCTGTGCGTCGTGCTGCTGACCAACCGGGTGCATCCGACGCGGGTGAACGCCCGCATCACCGGCGTGCGGCGCGCCCTGCACGACCTGCTGCAGGCGGCGGTGCAAGAGGGGCGGTAGCGCGGAGGGGCCGGAACGCGCGACGGGGCGGCCCGGCGTTGCCGGACCGCCCCGTCGGAGCCGCGTCGCGGGTGCTGCGGCAGCGACTACTTGTCGCCGCCCTTGCCCTCGTCGGTCTTGGCCTCGCCGGTCTTCGGCGCCTCGACCTTCTTCGCCGGCGGCGGGTCGATCGCGGTCATCTTGGTGGTCATGTTCATTTCCATGTCCATCTTCATGCCGCCTTGATCGGCCTGCATCGTCATCTCCATCTTCATCTCGGCGTTGTCCAGCAGGCCCGTGGCGCAGTTGAGCACCGACTGGCCGCCGGCCTTCTTGACCTCCATCTTGGCGCCTTCCGGCAGTTCCATCGACGAGGTGTCGATCTGCATGGTCTGCTCGATGGTGGCCTTGCCGCCCTCGAACTTCGCCAGCTTGTTCTGCACCTTGACCTCGCCGCCGCCCATGTTGCCCATCGGCATCTGGGTCTTGGTCTCCCACGAGCCGCCGATGGCGACGGGGCCCTCGGGCAGCTGCGGCATGTTCTGCGAGAAGAACTTGGTCATGTCGCCGCCGCCGAACATGCCGGCGGACTCGGCGTCGAAGCCCTCGGGGATCTTGACGTCGGAGATGCCGCCGCGGTCATCGGCCTTCATCTTGAAGGTCTTGCCGACGATGTGGGTCATGCCCTCCAGCATGCCCGGGTCCGAGTCCGGGTTGTCGGAGTCGTAATCCACCTGCATCATCGGGTTGTCCATCTTCACCACCAGGCGGCGGATGGTCTGCTCGAGATCGGCCTTGCCCTCGGCGACGGCGGCGACCTTGGTCTCGATGACCATCTCGAAGCTCATGGTGGTGTCCATGTTCATGCCGCCGGCATTCATCTTCATGCGCATGTCCATGGACTGGCGGAAGAACTGGGTCTTGCCGGCCTGGTGTTGCAACCGCAGCAGGTGCTCCTGGGCGTTGTCCTGGGCGGGGGCGGGGAGGGTGATCAGGGCCGCCAGCAGGGCGGTGCAGAGGGTTGCCTTCATGGTTGCTCCGGGAAAAGAGGGGAGGATCATGGGGATCGGCCGCGGCGGCGCGAAGGGAAATCCGGCGTCCGGCAGGCGGCGGGTGCAATTGCCGCGCCGCGACGCTCGGGGACGCCGGAAAAACAGCGGACCCCGGCCGCCGGCGGGCGGACGGGGTCCGTCAGGTGGCCTGGGCTGGCCGGCGATTGTCGGTCAGTTGCCGACCACCGTGGTCACCGCCCGGCTGGTGCCGATCGACACCGGCACGAACAGCATCGGGTCGAAGTCGACCAGCTGGTGGGTGAGGCTGGTGCCGAGGAACTGCGGCACGCAGGGCATCGAGAACGGGAAGCGCACGTTGCCCTGGGCGTCGGCGAAGCCGATCGCGCTGCCGGCGATCACCGGATAGACCAGCACCGAGCCCGGCGTGCCGGGGATCGGGTAGCCGGTCGGCACCGCGGTGAAGCCGACCACCCAGCCGCAGAACGCGTAGTTCGGCGCGCCCATCGGGATCATGCCGGAGCCCTTGATGGCGAAGCCGGTGGTGCCCGGGATGGCGAAGCCGTCGGTGTCGATCTGCGGCGTGCCGACCGTGGTCGGCGAGCCCTGGCCGAAGAAGGTGACCGCCGTGGTCGGCGCGTGGATGTCCAGCGCGTCGATCACCGCCGGGATCATCAGCGCGTTCTGGCAGATGGCCTCGCGGTAGCTGAGCCACACCGGGCCGGGGGCGTCGTAGACGCCGCTGGCCGAGAAGCGCATGCCGTCGTCGCAGCCGTAGGTGCCGCCGAAGTTGGCGACCACGCGATCGCCCTGGGCATGGAGCCGCAGGCGCTGCCAGCCGGCGTTCTGGCCGCTGATGTCGATCGGGCCCGCCAGGATGGTCCAGTCGGCGCCGGCGCCGCGCGGGTTCTCGCCGTTGTTGAGGTCCACCAGATAGAGGCGCGAGTACTGCGCCGTGCGGTAGTGGGCCCAGGCGATGCCGCTGGCGAAGCCGGGGCGGAAGCCGACGCCGGGGGCGACGATCGTGAAGTAGTCACCGGGCACGTTCGGCGGGTTGCCGTTCGCGGTCGTGGAACCACGCACGCCGATCGCCCACCACTCGCCATCGGAGGCGGCATAGGTGCCCTGCGGCAGGCCGGTGCAGGTGGTCTGGTTGGTGACTGGCGTCATCGCCGGCTCCATCCAGGCGTAGCACTCGACCACCACGTCGCGCACCGGCTCGGTGATGAGCTGCTGGCCGTTGCCGCCGCCGGAGTTGTCCTGCCAGGACATCGCCAGGCCGCCCTGCGGCGACGCCGGCTTGACCGTCGGGTTGTTGGCGTCGAGCACCGTCGGATCGATGTACTTCGGGGCCACGAAGCCGTAGTTCCAACCCGACAGGGGCGCGCCGACCGAGCCGAGGTCGAAGTTGTCGACCAGGGGCAGCACCGAGGCCACGTTGTTGGTGGCGCCGGGGCTCGAAGGGGCGCAGGTGGTGAAGTCGCGGCCGTTGTCGTCGTTGTCGTAACCGTCCCACTTGCGGGAGATGGTGGCGAGCGTGCCGGTGGCGGCATCGGCCACCGCCAGGTCGCCGTAGAAGCCGTCACCCTCCAGCGGGTGCGGGCCGAACACGCCACGGCCCATCTCGTAGGTGACCGAGTCGATGATCGCGCCGGTCGTGTCGCGCAGCTCCAGGGCCTCCTGGTCGTTCTCCAGCAGGTTGGTGGTGCCGATGATCTGGTTGACGTTCGGCACCACGGCGGAGCCCATCACCCAGAAGCCGCCGGGCTGCAGGATCGTGCCCGTCGGGATGGTGTAGCTCGGGTCGGTGCCGCCGGTGCCGCCGTAGATGGTGCTGCCCTGATCGTAGTCGACCAGCACCCAGCCGGAGATGTCGACCGGGGCGTTGGACCGGTTGTACAGCTCGACGAACTCGCGGTCGTCGGTGCTGCTGTCGTCGTACTGGAACTCGTTGATGACGACCGGCGCGGTGGAGGTGCCGGGACCCTGGGGCGCCAGCGCGGCGAGCAGGGTGGGGAGCAGGTTCAACATCGGGTGGTTTCCTCGGTTGCAGGGGACGGGGAACGCGGCCGCGCGGGCACGACCGCGGGGAGGATGCTAGCACCGCACCATGACATGACGAGGGTCGCCGCGCACAAACCGATGACGGTGCAGCGTGTCGGCGCACACGCTCGCTAGCATGGCCGCCCGTGCGAATCAGCGTCGTCAGCTTCCTGCTCGTCTGTGCCGCCTGCTCGGTCGCACCGCCGACCGCATGGGGCGATGACCTCACCGCGACGCTGGTCGCCGGCCGGCAGGAAGGCCGCCACGTGGTGGTGTTCTTCGCCCTCGCCGGCCGCGAGGCCAGCGATCGCATGGCGGCGCGGACGCTGCACGATCCGGCGGTGCTGGCGGCGCTGCGCGAGGGCGGCTACCTGTCGGTGCGCGTCGATGGCTTTGCACGACAGAGGCTCTACCAGGAATGGCTCGGCAGCGGCGAGGGCATGGGCATCGCCGTGCAGGGGCCCGACGGCCATCTGGCAGCGGCGCGGCCCGGGCCACAGGACCCGCCCGAGCTGGCGGCGTTCCTGCGCCAGGCGACCGCGTTGCGGCCGGCGGTGGCGTCAGCGCGCGCGGCGCTCACCGCCACCGCCGGGCCGGCGCAGCAGTTCGCGCTCGGCGACCTGCTGCTGCAACTCGGCTGCCGCCGCGAGGCCGAGCCGCTGCTGCTGGCCGCCGCCACCGGCGGCTCGCCGGCGGCACCGATCCGCATGGCGCTGCTGCACGGCCAGGACGGCCGGCTGGAGCAGGCCCGCCAGTGGCTGCGCCACGCCGGGTCCGGCGCCGAGGCGATGGTGGTGGAGGGCTACGTGCAGTTCAAGGAACGCCGCCATCCGGAGGCGGTGCAGACCCTCGAGGCGGCCCTGCGCCAGGAACTGCCGCCCCTCGAGCGGCAGCGGGCGCGCCTGTTCCTCGGCAAGGCGCTGCACGAGGCCGGCCGTTCGCCGGAGGCGCTCGCCCTGCTGCAGTCGCTGGCCGCCGAGGCCACCGGTTCGCCGTTCGAGGGCGCCGCGCTGCACACGATCGCCCACATCCAGGATCCATCCCACGGCCACGACCATTAGGTTTCCCGCATGCGCCGCATCGCCCTCGTCCCGTTCCTCGTCCTCGCCCCGGCCGTGATCCTGCCCGCCCAGGACGCGCCCGCCACGCCGACGCCAACCGCCGACGTGATCCTCGGCGAGGGCGCCTTCCGCTACCGCTGGGATCGTTCCTGGGGGCGGCTGCCCGACGGCAAGGAGATCGGCAACACGCATGGCTGCATGGTGGTGGACAGGAAGGGCCGCGTGCTGTGCAACACCGACACCGACCAGGCGGTGCTGATCTTCGGGCCCGACGGCAGGCCGGCCGGCGGCTGGGGCCGCGACTACCGCGGCGGCCTGCACGGCATGACGCTGTGGCAGGAGGGCGACCAGGAGTTCCTCTACCTGGTGCACACCGGCCGCAGCGAGGCCCTGAAGACCACCCTGGACGGCGAGGTGCTGTGGACGCTGGGCTGGCCCGAGGCGTCGGGCATCTACACCAAGCCGGGCGAGTACCGGCCCACCGCCATCGCCGTGGCACCCGACGGCCGCATCTTCGTCGCCGACGGCTACGGCAAGTCGTGGATCCACGCCTACGACAAGGACCGCAACTACGTGAAGAGCTTCGGCGGCCCCGGCACCGAGCCCGGCAAGCTGAAGACGCCGCACGGCATGTGGCTCGACACCCGGACCGAACCGCCGTTGCTGCTGGTCTGCGACCGCGAGAACCACCGCCTGCAGTGGTTCGACCTGGACGGCAACTTCGTCCGCCTGCACGACCAGGAGCTGCGCCGGCCGTGCAACGTCTGGCCGCTCGACGGCGGCGCGCTGGCGGTGGCCGATCTCGCCGGCCGCGTGACCCTGCTCGATCGTGGCAACAAGCTGATCGCCCATCTCGGCGACAACCCCGACCCGAAGAAGCGGGCGGTGAACGGCGTGCCCCGCGACCAGTGGCAGGACGGCCACTTCCTGTCGCCGCACTCGGTGTGCGCCGATCAGCACGGCAACCTCTACGTGATGGACTGGAACGCGCTCGGTCGCGTCACCCGGCTCGAGCGGCTGCCCCAGCCGCCGACAGCACCGGGCAACGATGGCAAGGACGGCAAGCCGGGCAAGTAGCGTGCGGGCGGCCCCTCCGGCATCGCTGCTGGCGGCGCTGCTCTGCGGCTGCGCGGCGGTGCCGGCGCCCTGGACGCACGCCGAGCCGTGGCCCGAGGCCGACGCGGCCTTCCAGCGCGATCGCCGCTGGCTCGGCGGCGATGCGTGCTACTCGGTGCCGCTCGGCCACGATCGCATCCTCTGGCTGTTCGGCGACTCCTTCGTCGATCCGCAGGGCCGCGCCGACCGCCGCCGGTCGAGCATGGTGCGCAACACCATCGCACTGCAGCAGGGCGCCGATCCGAGCCGGGCTCGGATCGCCTTCCACTGGGGAGAAGGCGACGGCGGCGAGCCGCTGCCGTTCTTCGCCGACGCCGAGGTGGACGGCGAGCGTCTGGGCGTCTGGCCCCTGCACGGCGTGCGGGTCGGGCAGGGCCCGCTGTTGCTGTTCCAGACCCTGGTGCGTAACACGCCGGGCCAGGGCCTCGGTTTCATGATCGCCGGCTGGCGGGTGCTGCGCGTCGACGACCCCGACGCGCCGCCGCCCGCCTGGCGCATGGCGGCCACGCCGCCGGTGCCGTCGCCCCCGGGGGCGATGATGGGGACCGCGGCGTGGCTCGACGGCGACCACCTGCTGGCGCTCGGCAGCAACGGCCAGCCCTGGCACCCCGGCATCCTCTGCCGCTTCCGCCTCGCCGACCTCGCCGCGTTGCGGGCCGCGCCCGAGTGGTGGGACGGCCACGCGTTCCATGGCGACGCCGCGCCGGCGGTGGTGCTGCCGCAGGCCGGCCCCGAGTGCTCGCTGCATCCCGACCCGCGCGGCCGTGGCTGGCTGCACCTGCACTCGCGCGGCTTCGGCAGCACGACGCTGGCGGTGAGCCGGGCGCCGTCGCCGACGGGGCCCTTCGCACAGCCCCGCGACGTGTTCACGCCGCCGGAGAACGCCCGGACGCGGCCGTTCGTCTACGCCGGCAAGGCCCACCCGGAGCTGGACGGCGGCGGCGCCCTGGTGGCGACCTACGCCGCCAACGCCTTCGACTTCGGCGACCTGTTCACCGACACAGGCCAGCGCGAGCTCTACTGGCCGCGCTTCGTGCGGCTGCGCTAGGCGCGTCCGCGCAGCACCGCGATCCGCTGCAGCAGCTCCAGATCGTCGTTGTGCGAGTGGGTGAAGCCCATCGCCCGCTCCGCCGCCACCGCCGCCGCCGAACGGAACGCCACCACGTAGCCGCGTCGCCAGCGATCGCTGCCGTTGCCCGGCGAGCCGTGCACCGTGCGTTCGTGATGCACCGTGACGTCGCCCGGCTGCAGCCGGGCCGAGCGCGGCCGGTCGCGTGCCTCGTCGACCACCGCCGCCAGCACGTGGCTCTCGTCGCGGTGGCCGTGCAGCGGCAGGTGCGGCCGCAGGTCGGGCTCCCGATGCGAGCCGTCGACGAAGCGCACGCCGCCGTTGTCGCGGTCGACCACGTCGAGCGCCAGCCAGAACGACGCCGTGCGCGGGTCCGGCGTGTCGGGCCAGTAGGCGAGGTCCTGGTGCCAGTGGAACACGGCTGCGGGCTTGTGCGGCGGCTTGGCGACGATCTGGTCGTAGTCGAGCACCATGCCGTCGCCGCAGAGCTGGCGGGCGACGTCGGCGGTGCGGCGTTCGTAGACGTTGTCGCGCAGCTCCGGCAGGTAGACCCGCGGCAGCATCACGTTGAGCACCGCGTACTCCTCGATCGGCTTGTGATAGTCGCCGGACATGTCGCAGTAGTCGCGCCCGCGGATGGGGACCTCGCGGCGGAGGAGCCGCATGCAGGCGGGCAGCAGGGCCTCGACCTCGGCCGCGGTCAGCAGCCCCGGCAGGTGCAGCCAGCCGTCGCGGTGGAAGCGTTCGACTTCGTCCTGGGTGAGCGGATAGCGGTCACCGGCGGGGCGGGTGGGCATGGCGGGGGATGCTAGCCGTCGGCGGCGCCGGCGGCGGCTGGGGATTGCCGGGAAAGGGCGTCACCTGTGCGCAATCCCCGCCACAGAGAGGTGGCGGCACCCCCGCCGCTTCAACGCACCCGAGTGATAGCATCCGCGACATGGGCGACCGGCACATCACCGCCACCGAACTGCCGTACGTGCCGCGGGTCTGGCGCAACGAACTGGTGCGGGGGGAGGTGCGCGAGGTGACACCGCCCGGCTTCCGCCATGCGCTGGTGGCGCAGCGACTGGCGGAGATCCTCGGTGCCCATGTCCGGCAGCGACGGCTCGGGATCTACGTCGGCTCCGAACTCGGCTTCCGCGTCGAGCGGGATCCGGACACGGTCCGCGCACCGGACGGCGCGTTCCTGAGCACGGCACGGTTGCGGGTGCTGGGCCGTCCGGCGGGCTACCTGGAGGGCGCTCCCGATCTCGCGGTGGAGATCGTCTCGCCCGGCGACGCCATGACGCAGGTGCGGGAGAAGGCCCGGATGTGGCTGCGGGCCGGCGCCAGGATGGTGGTGGTGGTCGAGCCCCAGGCTCGGATCGTCCAACTGCACACGCGGGCCGGCGAACGGCTGGTCGCCGCCGACGGTGCGCTGTCGTTCGGCGACGTGATCCCGGGGCTTGCGATCGGACTGACGGATCTCTTCGCCGACGCGTGACGACCACCGTCGCCCGACGGCCCCGATTGGCCGGGCTGCGCGGCCGCGCTATCGTGCGCTCGGTACTCCCATGAAGGACCAGCAGATCGTGCACCGTCTCGGGGTGTTGTCGTCGCCCGCACAGGCCCGGCGGTTGGCTGCCCTGGCCGGTGGCCGCCTGCCGGGACCATGGGCTGCGAGCCGCCTCTTCGCCGCGATCCTGCTGGGGCTGGCGATGCTCGCCGCCGTGCCGGCCCAGCAGCGGGCCCCGGCGTTCGGTCGCGTCGTCGACGGCGCGGGCGAACCGGTGGCCGGGGCCGAGGTGCATCTGCTCGGGGGAGTGCCGATGCTGCTGGAGGAAGAGCAGGAACTCGATGAACTGCGGGTGCAGACCGACGCCCGGGGTCGCTTCCGCGCCGATCTGCTGCGCGGCTCGTGCTACAGCGTCCGTGCCTTCGGACCGGAGGACCAGCAGGGCGAACGGAGCGTGTCCCTGGCCGGCGAGCGGTTCGGCTGCGGCGGCCACCTGGAACTGGTGGTGGACCGGGCCCTGCGTTCGCGCACGGTGCAGGTGCTGGGCATGGCGCCGTGGCTGGCGCAAGGCCCCCTGCGTCTGCGGGTCGGCCTCTGCTCGCGCTGGACCCGCTGGCTGGAGCTGCCGGTGGGCGCCGATGGCACGGTCGCCGTGCCGCCTCTGCCCGCGGGCATGCACGCCTTCGTCGTGCTCGACGGCGAAGGCCAGCCGCTGTGCGTCCAGCGGGTGCCGAGTGCGTGGCCGGCGCGGATCGAGATCCCGCCGCCCCTGGCCGTGGCGGTGCAGGCGCTGGATGGAGCCGAGCAGCCCGTCGCGGGGGCCGGGATCCATGCCCTGGTCGGCATCTTCGTGCCCTGGCGCGTCGGTGGCTACCCGTTCGATCGCGATGTGGTGCTGCTCTGGCGCCGATGCGCGATCACCGATGCCCTGGGTGCGGCGCAGACCGTGGCGCCCGCGAGCCGTCACCTGGTGGACGACATGGGCCTGAACCTCGCCTCCTGGGTGGCGGTGCGGCCGGGCAGGGCCGCGGTCCAGGCCGGCGACGGCTGGGCGATGCCGGTGCAGGCGCCGACGCCGCTCACGTTCACCTTCGGTGACGCCGACCGGTCGGCGGTGCGCCTGATCGGCGCCGATGGCGAGCCGCTGCGGAACTCGCGGGTCGTGGTGCGGCCCGGGAACAGGTTCGGGAACGCGGTCCTGCGCACCGACGGGGACGGTGGCCTGCCGCTGCCAGCGGGATCCGGCGCCAGCGGCCAGTGGCTGCTGCAGGCGCCGGATGCCGACACGTGGCTGGACCTGCGCGGTCCCGCCGAAGTCGTGGACCTGCGGCAGACCGGCCAGGTGACGGTGCAGGTGATCGGCGTCGACGCCGGTCCGGCGGCGGGCCTGCTGCTGGCGCGACCCGTGCACCGGAGCACGATGGGCGAGACCCATGGCGTGCTGGACCCGTCCGGCCGGACCCGGCTGCGGCTGTGGCCCGGGACCTGGCTGGTGTTCAGCGTGGATCGGCGCGGTGCGGCCTGGCAGTTCGTCGACGTGGCGGCGGGCAGCCGCACCGACTGCCGGCTGCATCTGCAACCGATGCACGAGGTGCACGGCCGGGTGCTGTCGGCGAAGGAGCAGCCGGTGCCCGCGGCGGCCGTCTCACCCAGCATGCGCGGCAGCTCCCGCCTCGGCGAGGCGCCGGACGCGAAGATCCTGGAGCAGACCATCCGCCAGTACAACGACAGCATCTGTGCGTACACCGACGCCGACGGCCGCTACCGGCTGCGGCTGGTGCAGCCGCCCAGCGGTCGCGGCGGCAGCCTGCAGGTGTTCGTCGACGGCACGCCACGGGGTTCGACGCTGCTGTCCTGGGGCACCGGCGACCTGGACGTGCGCATCGAGTGACGCAGGGGTTTCGCCTCAGTCCTCGACCTTGTGCAGGTCGCGGTTGGCGGGCCCCTGGAACACGTGGCCCTGGCAGTCGAAGCGGGAGCCGTGGCAGGGGCAGTCGAAGGTCTGCTCCACCGGGTTCCACCGCACCAGCCCGCCCAGGTGCGGACAGACCGCCGAGAAGCGATGCAGTCGGCCGTGCTCGTCGCGGCAGACCGCCTGCTTGGTGAGTCCGACCCGCAGGATGCCGCCCTCGCCGCGGGGCAGCAGGTCGGCGTCGGCGAGCTCGCCGGGCAGCAGCCAGTCGGCGTACTGCGCCGCCATGTTGAGCGCCTCGCGGGTGAACTCGGCCGCCGCCCGCAACGTCTTGCGGGCCGGGTCGTAGAGCTCCGTCCAGGGGTTGTCGCGGCCGAGCACCAGATCGGTGAGCAGCATCCCGGCGATGGTGCCATGCGTCATGCCCATGCCCGAATCGCCGGTGGCGATCAGGACGTTGTCGTGATCCAGGGGATTGCGGCCGAGGAAGGCCAGCCCGTCGATGGTCTCCATCACCTGACCGGCCCAGGCCGTCTGCACCGGACCGAGCTGCGGGAAACGCTGACGGGCCCAGGCTTCCAGGCGGGCGTGCCGCTGGGCGGCGTCCAGGTCCTGGCCGGTCTTGTGATCCTCGCCGCCGACGATGAGCAGGTCGTCGTGCACGCGGACGTAGTGATAGGGATCCGCCGTGTCCCAGTAGAGGGCGGTGGGCACCGAACCCGGCGGGATCCCGGCGGCGATGGCGTAGGTGGTGTAGCCCGCCTGCTTGGTGTGCACCGCCACCACGTTGTTGACCGGCGAGTTGGTGGCGACCACCACCCAGCCGGCGGTGACGACGTGTCCGCGGGCGCGGACCTCGGCCGGCCTGCCGCCGTGGATGGCATCGGCGTGGCTGCCGGTGCAGATCGTCCCGCCCATGCGCAGGATGGCATCGACCAGGCCGCGCAGGTAGGCCAGCGGATGGAACTGGGCCTGGCGGGGGAAGCGCAGGGCGGGGCCGGTGTCGAAATCGGGCAGCGGCGCCCGCGACACCATGGTCACGCCGGCGAGGCCGGCCCGGCGGGCGGCGTCGAGTTCGCGGTCGAGCAGCGCCGAACGTTCGCCCGGCGGCTGGAACAGGTAGCCGTCCAGCCGCTGGAAGCCGCAGGCGATCGCCTCGTCGGCGACGATCTGCTCGATGCGGTCGATGGCCTCCTGGTGGCTCTGCACCGCCAGCCGCAGGCCCTGCTCGCCGTGCAACCGCTCGATCTCCACCAGCCGGTCGTCGATCGCGCTGGCCAGGTGGGCGGTGGTCATGGCGGTCATCCCGTCCCCGGGCGTGCCGTCCTCGAGCACGATCACCGAACGGCCGGCACGCAGCAGGTGGTAGGCCGTGCTCAGGCCGGCGATTCCGGCACCGACGATGCAGACGTCGGCAGTCCGATCGCCGTCGAGCGACGGCAGCCTGGGGAAGGTGGAACCGGCGGTCCACACCGAACGGTGCGGAGCGGCGCCGACGGTGCGGTCCGCGGTCATGGGATTGCCTCGCCCCTGCGTCGAGCAAGGCGTGTGCCGGTGCCCGGCTAGCGGGCTTCGCGGCGCCCGCTGCCGAGCCAGGCCACCAGCAGGCACACCGCCCAGGCCAGCACCCGTTCGTCGAAGCCCGAGGCGAACAGCGTCACCCGGTTGGTGACGATCGCCAGCCCGCCGCCGAGCGCCATCGCCGCGAACGCCCACCACGGCCGCACCGGGCCGCGCAGCAGGTGCACCAGCAGCACCGGGCCGAACGCCGAGCCCAGCGCCGACCAGGCGAACAGCACGTGCCGGAACAGCGTGTCGTCCACCAGCAGGGCCGCCACCAGCGCGCCCGCCGAGATGACCACCACGGTCAGTCGCGCCACCCACAGCGTGCTCCTCTGGCTGCGGGCGCCGAGCCGCAGGTCGTGGGTCACCGTCGAGCCGCAGACCAGCAGCTGGCTGTCCACCGTCGACATGATCGCCGACAGCACCGCGGCGACGACGATGCCCTCCAGGATCGGCGCGTGCAGGTGGCCGTTCAATGCGTAGAGCACGGTCTCGTGCCGGCCCTCGGGCAGCTCCACCAGCAGGCGGCCGCACAGGCCGAGCAGCACCATGCCGCAGTAGAGCAGCACCGCCCAGCTCATGCCGACCCAGCGGGCGACCCGCAGCGACGCGCCCGGCGCCATGCCCATGTACTTGTTGATGGCGTGCGGCTGGCCCGGGTAGCCGAGCCCGATGCCCAGGAGGCCGAGCGCGAAGCCGGCGGCGGCGAAGCCCGAGGCGCCGCGGAACGGATCCAGGTAGGCATCTGGCCCGCCGACCTCGGCCAACTCGGCCAGTGGCGGGAACATCGCCACGCCGACCATCAGCAGGCCCGGCAGGCCGAGCGCGAAGCCGGCGGCGGCGAAGCCCGAGGCGCCGCGGAACGGATCCAGGTAGGCCGCCTTCGGCACCGCCTGCAGGCCGTCGAGCAGGGCCGCGGGTCCGCCGACCTCGGCCAGCGCGGCCAGCGGCAGGAACACCGCCACGCCCACCATCAGCAGGCCCTGCAGCGTGTCGGTGATGCTGGCGGCGAGGTAGCCGCCGATGCAGGTGTAGAGCAGCACCACGGCGGCGCCGAGCACGGTGCCGCTGGCCAGCGACAGGCCGAACACCTCGGCGAAGCTCTGGCCGGCGCCGCGCAGCTGCGCCGACACGTAGGTCAGCAGCGAGCCGAGCGTCAGCAGCGAGGCGAGCCAGACCACCGCGGTGCGGCCAGACCGGCCGGCCGGCCCCGCCAACAGCTCGGTCATGGTCAGCGCCGCCCCGCTCTGGTCGCGGACCCGGGCCGCCACCAGGAAGTAGTTGAGCGCGAAGCCGCCGATGCAGCCCGGCAGCAGCCACAGGGCGGCGAGCCCGTGCAGGTAGGCGAAGCCCGACACGCCGAGCAGGCTCCACACCGACGAGGAACTGGCGTTGGCGGCCAGCGCCGCCACCCACGGACCGAGGCTGCGACCGCCGAGGTAGTAGTCGGCGGCGTCGCGGGTGCGGCGGTGGGCGAGCCAGCCGAGCACGAGGAGCGCGCCCTGGAACACGGCGAGCGTGACCAGGATCGCCGTGGAGCGGTCCATGCCGCGAGACTACCATCCGCCGCCCGAGGCACACCAATGACCGGAAGCGATCGCCTGCAGCACTACCTCCGCTGGCGCAGCCAGCTCGAGGACCCGTTCGTCGAGCTGGACCTGGCCTTCGCCGGCCTCACCGACGCCGATCTGCAGGAGCGCAGCGAGGCCCTGCAGGCGGCCCTGCGGGCGATGCAGGCCCTGGAGCGCGGCGGCATCGCCAATGCCGACGAGCAGCGGATGGTGGGCCACTACTGGCTGCGGGCGCCGGGACTGGCGCCGGAGCCCGGCATCGAGGACGCCATCGTCAGGACCCTGGGGCAGATCGAGGACTTCGCCGCGCAGGTGCACAGCGGCAGGCTGGCGCCGCCGGAGGGCGGCTGCTTCGACAAGGTCGTGCTGTGCGGCATCGGCGGCTCGGCGCTGGGTCCGATGCTGCTCAGCGACGTGTTCGGCGGCCCCGACGCGCCGATGCTGCTGTCGGTGCTGGACAACACCGATCCGGACGGCATCGACCGCGAGCTGCAGAACCTGGGCTCGCTGCAGGACGCGTTGATCGTGGTGATCTCGAAGTCCGGCGGCACGCCGGAGACGCGGAACGGCATGCTGGAGGTGCAGCGGGCCTGCCAGGAGCAGGGCCTGTCGTTCGCGGCCCGGGCGGTGGCGGTGACCACCGACGGCTCGGCCCTGCACCGGCGGGCGCAGGAGGAGGGCTGGATGCGCACCTTCCCGATGTGGGACTGGGTCGGCGGCCGCACCTCGGTGACCTCGGCGGTCGGCCTGTTGCCGGCGGCGCTGCTCGGCATGGACCTGCGCGCGTTCCTGGCCGGCGCCGCGGCGATGGACCAGCAGACCCGGACCGACGAGCTGCGGCAGAACCCGGCTGCGATGCTGGCCCTGTTCTGGCACGTGCAGGGCAAGGGCCGCGGCGAGCGCGCCATGGTGGTGCTGCCCTACAAGGACCGGCTGCTGCTGCTGTCGCGCTACCTGCAGCAGCTCGTCATGGAGTCGCTGGGCAAGGAACGGGACCGGCAGGGCCGCCGGGTGCACCAGGGCCTCGCGGTCTACGGCAACAAGGGCAGCACCGACCAGCACGCCTACGTGCAGCAGCTCCGCGACGGGCGGCACGACTTCTTCGCCCTGTTCGTACGGGTGCTGAAGGACCGGGCCGGTGAGTCGGCGGAGGTCGAGGCGGGCGCCACCAGCGGCGACTTCCTGGACGGCTTCTGGCTCGGCACCCGGCGGGCGCTGTGGGAGAGCGGGCGGGCCTCGGCCACCCTGTGCCTCGACGTGCTGAACGAACGCTCGCTGGGCGCCGTGATCGCGCTGTTCGAGCGGACCGTGGGGCTCTACGCCGAGCTGATCGACGTCAACGCCTACCACCAGCCCGGCGTCGAGGCGGGCAAGAAGGCGGCCGCCGCGGTGCTGGAGCTGCAGCGGAAGCTGCTGGCGGCGCTGGACGGCGAGGGCCGGACGGTGGCGGCGCTGGCGGCGGCGGTGGCGGCGGATCCGGCGGACTGCTGGCCGATCCTGTGCCACCTGGCCGCCAACCGGCCGGGCGTGCGGCGGGTGGGACCGCCGGACCCGGGACGGGCGACGTTCCGCCGCTGACGGCCCGCGTCACTGCAGGATGGTGTCGGTGAAGCTGAGCAGCGGGCCGGTGGCGATCGCCTGGAAGTCCAGCGTGCCGCCGGCGAGGTGGATCGGCAGCCCGACCAGGGCGGTGACGTTGGGGATGCCCGGCCACTGCGCGGTGCCGGTGCCGCCCAGCGCCACCAGGAATGCCGGCGCGTTCTGCCACATCAGGGCCCAGAACAGGTCGTTGCTCAGCCCGGGGAAGAAGCCGGTGCCGGCGCCGGCGACGTTGAGCCAGGCGGCGGCGTCAATGCCCGCGGTGCCCGCCGACAGCATCAGGAACGCCATCACGCCCGGGCGGGCCTGCGCCGGATCGATGCGGTCCATGTCCAGGGTCAGCGTCGGGGCCTGGTAGCGCAGGCGCGGGTACTTGCCGCCGGTCAGCCAGGCGACGTTGTGGGCGTTGGTGGCGGTGGCGCCGCCCAGGCGTTCATCGGCGTAGATCACCGCGTAGTCACCGTTGCGGGTGATGGCGCACTGCAGGTCGTCGACATCCACCGTGCCCGCACCGCACGAGCCCAGCCGGGTGAAGATGAACGAGTCGATGGTGGCGCCGCGGTCGTGGCTGAGCACGATCCCGCCCTCCTCGTTGCTGGTCGGACAGCCCTCGTAGACGCCGACGATGACGTTGCCCACCACCTGCAGGTCGTAGATGGTGGCCAGCGAGGTGGTCACCGTGTGGCGGGAGTGGATGCCGTTGATGAAGTCCTGGCCGAAGTTGCGGTCCACCACGAGGTAGGCCTCGTTGGAGTTGTTGAGCGGCGTGTTGGCGCTGTCGTCACGGTAGAGCACCGCCAGCACGCCATTGTGGCAGGCGGCGATGATGCCGTCGATGTCGCCGCTGCCCGGCGTGGTCGAGGTGTGATTGCACATGACGCCCTGCACGGTCCAGTTCACCGTCAGGTTGACCTGGTCGAGCACGCCGCGGTCCATCCACAGGTCGTCCTCGTCGTTCCGCGAGTCCTCCTGCATGACGAAGGCGAACGGTCCGTCCAGCAGCGCCCAGGGCCGGCGCTGCTGGGCCCACTGCAGGGGGAACGAGCCCGGCGCGTGGCCCGAGTGCACGAACGGCGTGCTCCAGTTCAGGCCGGCGTCGAAGGAGTGCGCCGACAGGGTGGCGTTGCCGCCGGGCGCCAGCCCGCCGCGGGCGTCGTCGACCCAGGCGATCAGCACGACGTTGTCCTGCGCGGCGATGGTGGGATCGTCGGCGTCGAAGGTGCCGATCGCGAAGCTGGTCAGCGCCAGCGGCGCCACCTGCACGGTCGGCACAGCCGGGCTGCCGGCGAACGCCACCCGGGCGTAGTAGAGGTTCTCGTTGTTGTTGGGGGCGGCGTTGGCGTTGCCCGGGTTGAGAGGATCCTCGAAGTCCGCCTCCCAGACCAGGTGCAGGCCCAGCGCGTTGACCGCCGGCTGGGTCAGGTCGACATCCCAGTCCCGGTTGCCGCTGGCGCGGTTCCAGCCGGTGCTGACGTTGAGCGGCGGTGACCAGGTGACGCCCTGGTCGGCGGAGCCGACCACCCACAGGCTCTGGCCCTGTTGGGCCTTGTTGTGGGCGTTGGTCTGCACCGTCACCCAGACCTCGCTGCCCCAGGCGACGATGTGCGTGCCCTCGTCGCCGGTGTTGAGGTCCTCGCCGCCAGGCGTGTCGGCGATGTAGACCGGCGTGCCTGCCTGCCACGTGCGGCCGCCGTCGGTGCTGCGCCGCACGAACAGGCCGCTGCGGTTCTGGGCGTCGAGGTCGGGATAGAGGGCGTAGAGGAGCTGCGGCGTGGCGACGCCACTGCCGGCGGCCGGCGCGAAGTTGCGCGGCGCGCAGACGTCGATCTGGTTGAAGCCGACGTCGAAGGTGGTCGGGGCGCCGACGTCCTGGATCAACCCCTGGGTCGGGGTCAGCAGGAGGTCGCCGCGGGGCAGGATCGAACTCTGCTGCTGGGCGGCGGCGGCGACCACGAAGAGGAAAGCAGTCGAGGCGAGATGGCAGACGGTCATGGCGGTGCTCCAGACGAGGGTCGATGCAGGCGCGGCGGGGCACGCTGTTTCGGCTCCGCAGAGTGCCCGCATGGGAAGGGCTGGGCAAGACCCCGCCGGGCACGGGTAGCGGCGGAATGGGCAGCGGAAGGGCAGTCGGTTGCCAATGCGTCGGGTGGATGGTACAAGCCGCCTGCGACTGAAGAGGTTCACGCCGTGCTGGGTGCGGTGGACGGAGATCGAGGAAAGGAGGCAATCGGTGTCCCCAGACCTGCGAACGTGGCGTAGCTTCGGGCTTCGGGCTTCGGGCTTCGGGCTTCGGGCTTCGGGCTTACGGCAGAGGCGCGACCGGGGAGAGGTGCCCGTGAATCTCGCCCCGGAGGAACTCGCCGCGATGCTGCGCTGGGTGCAAGGGTTCTTTCGCTGCCATGCCGTTCCGAGAATCTGCTCGGCCGATGATTTGAGGCAAGACACCTGCCTCCGGGTGCTACGAGCGCGCGAGGTGGTGGGGCAGGAGCGCAGGCGAGCCTTCGTGTTCGCCGTTGCCTTGCGGGTGTGGAAGGAGAGTGTGCGCCGAGCGGAGCGGCAGCGCCGGGAGGGCCCTGGTGATCTGTCCGCAGCGTGGGAGGGCTGTTGTCAGCGTCGAGGCCATTCGGTCCCCGAGGCGCAATGGCTGCGCGCACGGATCGATCTCCAGGAGAGAGCCTTGCCCGTGTTCGGGACGGATACCGAGCTGTTCCTGATGCTGCGATGGGACGGCCACACGCTGCGCGAGGCCCGCAGCCGGCTCGGGCTGTCGCCACGGGCGGCGCAATCGGCGCGGCGCAGGATTTCCAGATTGTTGTCCACGTCCAAGGTCGTGCGGTCACTTCTGGGGGAGAGCCAGGAATCCGTGAGCTGACTTGCGATGCGACTCCGTCCCGCGCCCGTGCGGGGGATGGGTTGTGCCGCACTGTGGTCGGCCTCGCGTCTCCTGCTTCGCCCCTGACTGTGGCCTGGCTGGCCTGCGCAGCAGGGTGATCCATCTGCAGGCCGCCGGCATCGGAGTTGCTCGTGGTTGTCTACCCCGGTCCTGCATTCCGGTCGTTCCTGTGTCTCGGGTCCTTGGTGCTGGCCGCGACCCTGGTTGCCGGCGAAGGCGTGCTGGCCCAGCTGGGCGGGGCGTGGTCGCCCCCCTTCAACCACCGGATCACCAGCACCGGGAACCCGTGGGAGGTCCATCCCACCGGTCTGCCGGCGGCGAATGGTTCCCCGGGTGCGACTGGGGTCGCCCAGAGCACCTGGGTGACGTCCACGCCGCTCAGCGAACGCATGAACGGCCTGCACGCCTGCGTGATCAGCGTCGGTCCGTTCCGGGGCCACGTGCTGATGTGGGACGGCAACCTGCACGCGGTCGGGGCGAGGTTGCTCCAGCCCTGGACGATCGTCAATCCCTACTGGACTCCGGCCACGACGGGCAGCTACCGGTTCCACAACGCGATCGAGCCGATGCCCACGGATCCGGCGAACCCGAGCCTGCCTGCGGGGGAGTTCTTCTGTTGCGGGCAGTGCGTGCTGCCGAACGGCATGATCGTCATCGCCGGTGGCACCAAGGCGTATCCGGTCACCGGCGGGCATCAGTGGTTCGGATCGCCGCTGGTCTACGTGTTCGACCCCAACCCGACCCCGGCGGCGCCGTTCGGCAAGTGGCATGACATGGGGCGCGCCATGGACCTGGAGCAGCGTCGGTGGTATCCGGCCGTGGTGTGTGATGCGACTCTCTATCTGCCAGGACAATTCCGCGTGCTGGTCCTCGGCGGTACCGACGACCTGCCGCCCACGGGGCCGAACTCGATGGACGTGCTGAACCACTACGAGTCGTACATCTTCAACACGACGGTCAACCCACCGACCGTTCAGATCGAGCAGAAGCCGGGCAATCCAGCGCCGCCGCCGTCGGCGCGGCGCTACCAGGGGCCCCAGACGACTTCGATCTTCACCGACTACCCTCGTACTCACCAACTTGCCATCCCTTCCGGACCCGGCTGGGTCGGCGACTTCTTCGTCACGGGCTACGCAAGTGCGGCATTCCGCTGGCAGCACTTCCCAACGGCCAACCCGACGTTCAGCTTCACGACCGCCAATTCGGGTCAGGTGCCACCGCCGCCGTACCTCGGCTACCCGCAGACCATCGGCTGGGCGACCTCGCTGCTCTACCCGGGCAGCACCAACCTGGTGGCCCGCATCGGCGGGATGTACCTGCCCAACCCTGACGCAGCCCTCCCGCCGGTCAACTCCGACTGGCTGGAGACCACGCGTGCCGACATCGTCAACAATCCGTGGTACAGCCCACCCAGCGCGCCGGGTGCAAGCCCCTACCGCATGCTGTCGCGCCGCCTGAAGGGCAACGTGGTGATCCTGCCCAACGGGCAGTTGTTCGCGGTGGGCGGCTATCGGACCGACAGCGAGAACGCCCAGCCTGACTTCGTGATGACGCCGGAGCTGCTGGTCAACTCGCAGCAGTGGTACCCGATGGCACCGCAGACCGGCGGCCGGGGCTACCACTCCTGTGCCGTGCTGCTTCCCGACGGCCGGGTGTTCGTCAGCGGCGGAGAGTTGCGGTCGGTGGACTACGAGATCTGGTCCCCGCCATACCTGACGAACGGGCTCCAGCAGCCCCAGAACGTCATGATCGCCAACAACGCTGCGATGCCGGTCTCGCAGGTGGCGGAAGGCGGCCTCTCCTACGGCACGGCTGGTGGAGCACCGTACACGGCGTCCTGGACCGGGCTCACGCTGGCCAACGTGGCGCGCGTCGTGCTGATGCGGCCGGCCGCGCTGACGCACCACGATGACGGTGGTCAGCGGTACATCGAGTTGCCATCGTGGGAGGATCCCGATACCCTGACCCGTCAGTTCAACGGCCCGCCGAGCAGGTTCCATGCACCCCCCGGCTGGTACATGCTGTTCCTGGTCACGAATCAAGGCGTTCCTTCGAACGCGTACTGGGTCCACTTGCGGTGACGCGCGCATCCCTTGTCCTGCTGCTGTTCGCAACCCTGGCTCCCTGCCAGGATGTGTTGTGGCGGCGGGAGGGCATCGAGGACCAGGAATCGAGGGGGCGCGTCCTGTGGCGCCTGGGTGATGTGAACGGGGATGGGTTCGAAGACCTGATGGAGTACGTGCGCGTCCGCGTCTCCCCTGGTCAGTGGTGCTGCTGGGAGTCGGAGATCTGGGTCACCTCAGGTCGAGATGGCAGCCGGTTGTCTGCCTATCGGCAGCCGCCGAACATCGCCTGGCAGGAGTTCGCGGTGCTGGGCGACATCGACCGCGATGGCGTTCCCGACTATGGCTATTCGTGGTTCGACACGCGGCCGATCTCGAATCCGCCCTCTGGCTTCGATATCCGCAGCGGCGCGAACCACTCGCTGATCCGGCAGGTGAACCTGTTCGCGGAGCCAGCCTGTGGCAACGTCGACCTCAACGGCGATGGCCGCACCGACTACGTGTTGAATGCCTACCGGACTTCGCCCGGGGGCACGGTGATCGCCTACGACAACTCCGGCGTGGAGCTGTACCGGATCGTCGACCCGCGCCCCGACCTGCTGATCGGGCTGTCGCTGGCGCCGCTCGGCGGCGACTTCGACCGCGACGGCTGCGACGACTTCCTCGTGGCGTGTGCCGAGATCAACGACCGCGGCGCCATCGTGCTGGTGTCGGGCCGCACCGGTGCCCTGCTGCGGACCAGCTACGGTGAGATCCCCGGCGACAAGCTGGACACGGTGGTGGGCTGCGGCGACCTCGATGGCGATGGCGTGCTCGACTACGCGGGCGGCGGCAGCGCGTTCGGCAACTTCGTGGTCCGCACGTTCTCGGGAGCCACCGGGCAGGCGATCCACACCTGGCGTGGATCGCTGGGCGTCCGGCTCAAGGGTGGTTTCGATGTCGACCAGGACGGCGTGACGGACCTGGTGACGTCAACCAACCTCTTGTTGGGCTACATCATCGAGGTCCATTCGGGGCGGACCGGCACGCCCCTGTACCGCTTCCTGCCTTCGCATCCGTTCCGCAGCATCGCGGCCGACAACGGCATGTTCCTGGCGGCTCCGCCGGGCGAACAGTACCCGCTGATCGTGTACAGCGAGCCCGACTGGAACCCCCCGAACGGCACCTCCGTGGTGACCCCGGGCCTGCTCTGGGCCGTGCGCGGCTCGCCGCCGACGGTGCGCGCGTTCGGCCAGGGCACCGCGATCGGCCGGCGCCGGCTGCCACCGCGGCTCGGCATGTACGACCTGCCCGGACCCCAGGTCCGCTTCACCCTGTCGCAGGCGCCGCCGTCGGTGCCAGCACTCCTGCTGCTCGGCTGCTCGGACCAGACCATCGCCGGCCGGCCGCTGCCGTTGGGCCTCGGTCCGTTCGGCCTGCCCGGCATCTCGCTGCTCACTTCCAGCGAAGTGGCGCTGCTGGCGGTGACCGGCAGCAACGGCGCCGCTGCCGGCTACGCCCGCCTGGACCTGCGTCTCACCCTGACCGCCACCGGCACCCCCCTGTTCGCGCAGTGGTGCTGGCTCGACCCCGCCAACCTGCGCCAGCAGGGCTCGACCGCAGCCCACCGCATGCTGGCGCGCTGAAGCGCGCCGCGGGTGCGGCGGGGTCCGGGTAAAAGAGCGTCACGTTGAGAACGCCGTCCCGCAGGTTCCACGCGCCTCCCGGCTGGTACATGCTGTTCCTGGTCACGAACCAGGGTGTTCCTTCGAACGCGTACTGGGTCCACTTGCAGTGAAACGCGCATCCCTGGTCCTGTTGCTGTTGGCAACCCTGGCTCCGTGCCAGGATGTGTTGTGGCGGCGGGAGGGCATTGACGACCAGGAATCGAGGGGGCGCGTCCTGTGGCGCCTGGGTGATGCGAACGGGGATGGGTTCGAAGACCTGATGGAGTACGTGCGCGTCCGAGTCTCCCCTGGTCAGTGGTGCTGCTGGGAGTCGGAGATCTGGGTCACCTCAGGTCGAGATGGCAGCCGGTTGTCTGCCTATCGGCAGCCGCCGAACATCGCCTGGCAGGAGTTCGCGGTGCTGGGCGACATCGACCGCGATGGCGTTCCCGACTATGGCTATTCGTGGTTCGACACGCGGCCGATCTCGAATCCGCCCTCTGGCTTCGATATCCGCAGCGGCGCGAACCACTCGCTGATCCGGCAGGTGAACCTGTTCGCGGAGCCAGCCTGTGGCAACGTCGACCTCAACGGCGATGGCCGCACCGACTACGTGTTGAATGCCTACCGGACTTCGCCCGGGGGCACGGTGATCGCCTACGACAACTCCGGCGTGGAGCTGTACCGGATCGTCGACCCGCGCCCCGACCTGCTGATCGGGCTGTCGCTGGCGCCGCTCGGCGGCGACTTCGACCGCGACGGCTGCGACGACTTCCTCGTGGCGTGTGCCGAGATCAACGACCGCGGCGCCATCGTGCTGGTGTCGGGCCGCACCGGTGCCCTGCTGCGGACCAGCTACGGTGAGATCCCCGGCGACAAGCTGGACACGGCGGTGGGCTGCGGCGACCTCGATGGCGATGGCGTGCTCGACTACGCCGGCGGCGGCGGCGCGTTCGGCTACATGGTGGTCCGCACGTTCTCGGGGGCCACCGGGCAGGCGATCCACACCTGGCGTGGATCCCAGGGGTACCGGATGAGGGGTGGTTTCGATGTCGACCAGGACGGCGTGACGGATCTGGTGACGTCCGGCAACCAGGTGATCCCGCACGCTGTGATCGAGGTGCATTCGGGGCGCACCGGGACACCCCTGTACCGCTTCTTGCCCTGGCATCCGTTCCGCAGCATCGCCGCGGCCAACGGCATGTTCCTGGCGGCTCCGCCGGGCGAACAGTACCCGCTGATCGTGTACAGCGAGCCCGACTGGAACCCCCCGAACGGCACCTCCGTGGTGACCCCGGGCCTGCTCTGGGCCGTGCGCGGCTCGCCGCCGACGGTGCGCGCGTTCGGCCAGGGCACCGCGATCGGCCGGCGCCGGCTGCCACCGCGGCTCGGCATGTACGACCTGCCCGGACCCCAGGTCCGCTTCACCCTGTCGCAGGCGCCGCCGTCGGTGCCAGCACTCCTGCTGCTCGGCTGCTCGGACCAGACCATCGCCGGCCGGCCGCTGCCGTTGGGCCTCGGTCCGTTCGGCCTGCCCGGCATCTCGCTGCTCACTTCCAGCGAAGTGGCGCTGCTGGCGGTGACCGGCAGCAACGGCGCCGCTGCCGGCTACGCCCGCCTGGACCTGCGTCTCACCCTGACCGCCACCGGCACCCCCCTGTTCGCGCAGTGGTGCTGGCTCGACCCCGCCAACCTGCGCCAGCAGGGCTCGACCGCAGCCCACCGCATGCTGGCGCGCTGAAGCGGGCAGCAGGTGGGGCGGGTCCTGTCGCCGGGCGGATGGCCGGCGGCCGCGCTCCGGGGGTTCGCAGGCGGCCCAGGATCGGCGCGCCGGCCGGGACCGTCAAGGCGGGGCGGACCGGCCGGTGAAAAGGACGGGCCGATCCCGTTGGCAAGCGTTCCCCCGGCCGGCTAACGTCCCCATGCTTTCCCGGTCCAACGGAGAAAGCATCTTGGTCGAGTTCCTCGGCGAAGGCCTCACCTACGACGACGTCCTGCTGGTGCCGCAGATGGCCTCGGCGCTGCCCCGCGACGTCGACACCGCCACCCGGTTCTGCCGCGGCGTGACCCTGCAGATCCCGATCGCCAGCGCGGCGATGGACACGGTCACCGAGTCGCGGATGGCGGTGGCGCTGGCGCAGCAGGGCGGCATCGGCATCGTCCACAAGAACCTGTCGGTGCCGGCCCAGGTCGGCGAGGTCGACAAGGTCAAGCGCTCGGCCAACGGCGTGATCCAGGATCCGGTGGCGCTGTCGCCGGACGACACCGTCGGCATCGCCAAGGACCTGATGCAGAACCACAAGATCTCCGGCCTGCCGGTGGTGGACGAGCGGCGGCGGGTGGTCGGCATCCTGACGCACCGCGACCTGCGCTTCGTCGATCGCCGTGACACCAGGGTGAAGGAGGTGATGACCAGCCAGAACCTGGTGACCGCCAAGCCCGACACCACGCTGCAGCAGGCGCGGGCGGTGCTGCAGAAGAACAAGGTCGAGAAGCTGATCCTGGTCCACCAGGACGGTTCGCTGGCCGGCCTGATCACGATGAAGGACATCCGCGGCACCGAGGAATTCCCGGCCGCGGCCCGTGATCCCCGCGGCCGGCTGGTGGTCGGCGCGGCGGTCGGCGTGCACGACCTGGAGCGGGTCCACGCCCTGGTCGAGGCGGGCTGCGACGTGATCGTGGTCGACACGGCGCACGGCCACAGCCGGAACGTGATCGAGACGGTGCAGGCGATCAAGAAGGCGACCAAGGTGCCGGTGGTGGCCGGCAACGTCGCCACCACCGACGGCGCCCGGGCCCTGGTCGACGCCGGCGCCGACGGCGTCAAGGTCGGCATCGGCCCCGGTTCGATCTGCACCACGCGGGTGGTCACCGGCTGCGGCGTGCCGCAGCTCACCGCCGTGCTCGACGCGGTGAAGGCCTGCGCGCCGGCCGACGTGCCGGTGATCGCCGACGGCGGCGTCCGGCAGAGCGGCGACATCGTCAAGGCGCTGGCCGCCGGCGCGTCGTGCGTGATGCTGGGCTCGCTGCTGGCCGGCCTCGACGAGTCGCCCGGCGAGTCGATCCTGTTCCGCGGCCGCTCGTTCAAGGCGGTGCGCGGCATGGGCAGCCTCGGCGCCATGGAGCAGGGCAGCGCCGACCGCTACGCCCAGGGCGAGGTGAAGGAGAAGCTGAAGTTCGTGCCCGAGGGCGTCGAGGGCATGGTGCCCTACAAGGGCCCGCTGGCCTCGTTCGCCTACCAGATGGTCGGCGGGCTGCGCTCGGGCATGGGCTACTGCGGCGCCCGCACGCTGGGCGAACTGCACCAGAAGGCGCGCTTCCTGCGGGTCACGGCCGCCGGGTTGCGCGAGAGCCATCCGCACGACATCCAGATCACCAAGGAAGCGCCGAACTACAGCGGGGAGCAATGAGCCAACCGAACCCGCAAGCACCGCCGCCCGAGGGACCGCAGGGC
>CAZMGG010000046.1:0-38177 GCA_964565715.1 uncultured candidatus Brocadiaceae bacterium
GCCGGCGCTGGTCGGCGCCACGGTGGCCTTCCAGGGCTGGGAGTTCCGCACCGGGCCGTGCCTCGGCCAGATCAGGCCGAGCCACACGATCGACCTGCAGCTCCGGTAGGCGTCGGGAGTTCTGACCGGGTCCGGCCCGTCCTGCGCCGCCCTGCGGCGGCCCCTCCCTCCGCAACCCGCGGCCCCGCCCGGCCTTCTGTTGGCTTCGGCGGGGCGATTGGGTAAGGGTGTTGCCCGCTCGGGGCCGGGGAGACCCGCCGCAGCCCGAGCCCGGAACCCGACTCCCATCCCGAGAGCCATGTCCGAACGACCCCCGATGATCGAGGCGGTGAAGCTGACCAAGCACTATGGCAGCTTCGCCGCGGTCGACGACCTCACGTTCACCATCCACCAGGGCGAAGTGGTGGCCTTCCTCGGCCCCAACGGTGCCGGCAAGTCGACGACCATGAAGCTGCTGACCGGCTTCCTGGCGCCGACCAGCGGCACGGCGCGGATCGCCGGCGTCGACATGACGACCGACCGCATCCGCGGCGCCGAGAGCCTCGGCTACCTGCCGGAGAACGGCCCGCTCTACCACGACATGACCCCGCGCGAGCTGCTGGAGTTCTTCGGCAGCGCCCGCGGCATGGCGCCGGCGAAGGTGCGGGAGCGCGTGGAGTACGTGACCCAGGAGTGCGCCCTGCAGGACCTGCTGGACAAGCCGATCGGCAAGCTGTCGAAGGGCCAGCGCCAGCGCGTCGGCATGGCCCAGGCGCTGCTGCACGATCCGCCGGTGCTGATCCTCGACGAGCCGACCACCGGCCTCGATCCCAACCAGATCAAGCACGTCCGCGAGAACATCGTGCGGCTGGGCAGGACCCGGACCATCCTGCTGTCGACCCACCTGATGCAGGAGGTCGACGCGGTGGCCGGCCGGGTGCTGGTGGTGAACGAGGGCAACCTCGTGTTCGACGGCACGCCGGCGGAGTTCAAGCAGAAGGGCCAGGGCCAGATGGATGCGGCCTTCCACGCGCTGACGGAGGCGAACTGAGATGAACCTGTCCGTCGTCAACGCGGTGTTCCGCCGCGATCTGCGCGCCTGGTTCGGCAATCCGACCGGCTACGTCTTCATCATGATGTTCGTGCTGGTGGCGGCGGCGGCGCTGGTGCTGCCGGCGGCGTTCTTCCGCAACAGCCTCGCCAACCTCGACACCCTCAACGAGCTGTTCCCGCTGCTGCTGGCGCTGTTCGCGCCGGCCATCACCATGGGCATGTGGGCCAGCGAACGCACCCAGGGCACGCAGGAGCTGCTGTTCACCCTGCCGGCCCGCGACGCCGACATCCTGCTGGGCAAGTTCCTGGCGGTGCTGGGCGTCTACACCGCCTCGCTGCTGTTCATGCTGACCCTGCCGGTGGGGCTCGGCTTCCTCGGCAGCCCGGACTGGGGCCAGCTGTTCGCCAACTTCCTCGGCTACTGGCTGCTCGGCGTGCTGCTGCTCAGCGTCGCCATGCTGGGCTCGCAGTTCAGCGACAACCTGGCGGTGGCCTTCGCCATCGGCGCGATCGGCTGCGTGGTGGTGCTCTACGTCGGCGTGCCGCTGCAGATGGTCTGGCGCGGGCTGGGGGCGGCCTGGAACGTCAACGGTCCGCTCGGCCAGTTCGCCGAGTTCGCCCGCGGCCTGGTGCCGGCCAGCGGGCTGTTGCTGTTCCTCGGGCTGGGCGTGGCGTTCCTCTACGCCAACCTGGCCCTGCTGGCGGCCCGCACCGCCCGCGCCGGCGGCAACCACAGCCTGCACGGCACCGTGCGCTTCCTGGCCATGGGCGTCGGTTCGGTGAGCCTGACCATCGTCGCCATCTTCCTGCTGCCGCGGGTCGACGTGACGGCCGAGCAGATCCACAGCCTGTCGGCGGAGACGCGCAAGCTGCTGGCGGAACTGCCGGACGACAAGCCGGTGTTCGTCAAGGCCTACCTGAGCGAGCACGTGCCGCAGGAGGCGGTCACCACCAAGCGCAACCTGCAGAACCTGCTGGACCAGTACGCCGCCATCGGCGGCGCGGCGGTGCAGGTCAGCGTCGAGCTGGTGGAAGCCTTCTCCGAGGAGGCGCGGGCGGCGGAGCAGAACTTCGGCATCCAGCCCCGCGTGCTGATGTCGATGGACGGCGCCAGCTCCAGCGAGAACATCGTGTTCATGGGGCTCGCCTTCCAGTGCGGCACCGAGGAGGTGGTGATCCCGTTCATCGAGCGCAACACGCCGATCGAGTACGAGATCACCCGCTCGATCCGCACCGTGGCCAACGCCCAGCGCCGCAAGGTCGGCCTGCTGAAGACCGACGTCGAGCTGGCCGGCGGCTTCGACTTCCAGACCTTCCAGCAGAAGACGCGCTGGCAGGTGGCCGACGAGCTGAAGCTGCAGTACCAGGTGGACAGCGTCGATCCGGACAAGGACTACCCGGCCGACGTCGAGGCCATGATCGTGCCGCAGGTGAGCAGCCTGTCGCAGGAGCAGATGGACCGCCTGCGCACCTGGCTCGAGGCGGGCCACCCGGCGCTGCTGATCGAGGATCCGGAGCCGCTGGACGCGCCGGGCACGTCGGCCACCGACCCGAAGGGCGGCCAGCCGCGCAACCCGATGATGCAGCAGCCGCCGCCGGGCGAGAAGGGCGACCTGGACGGGTTCCTCTCGCGCCTCGGCCTGTCGTTCAACAAGAACGAGGTGGTGTGGGACTCGAGCTTCCGCACCTTCCCCATGCCGGTGGACTGGCCCGAGTTCCTGTTCGTCGGCCAGGACGGCATGAGCGCCACCGATCCGGTGACGGCGCCGCTGCAGCGCGTCGTCTTGATGATGGCGGGCCACCTGCGCATCCGCGACCGGGACGGCGTCACCGTGACGCCGCTGCTGAAGTCGAAGGCCGAGATCTCCGGCACCATCCCCAAGCTCGACCTGTTCCAGTTCAATCCCTTCGGCGGCCCGAAGATCCCCAACACCAGGCGGCGGCACCGGCCCAACACCCAGGAGTACGTCCTGGCGGCGCGGGTCACCGGCAAGCCGGCCGAGGGCGCGACGAAGGGCCTCAACTGCGTCGTGCTGGCCGACCTGGACCTGATCTCCAACCAGTTCTTCTCGCTGCGCAAGCAGGTCACCGACGCCAACCTGCAGTTCGACAACGTGCCCTTCGTGCTCAACTGCATCGACCACCTGCTCGGCGACCAGAGCCTGATCGAGCTGCGCTCGCGCCGGCCCGTGCTGCGCACGCTGGAGCGGGTGCAGGAGGCGCAGAAGGCCTTCGAGGACCAGTGGGTCAAGCAGCGCGAGGCCGCCGAGGAGAAGGCCGAGAAGGAGCTGGCCGATGCCCAGGGCCGCCTCGACGCGGCGGTGGCCGCGGTGACCAACAACCAGGCGCTCGACCAGTTCCAGAAGGACATGCAGGTCGAGCAGATCCGCCAGGTCGAGCAGCGCAAGCTGGACCTCGCCCGCAGCCGCATCGAGGACGAGAAGCGGCTGGCCATCGAGCGGGCCGGCTACCTGCGCAACGCCCAGAAGCGCCGCGTGCAGGCCGGCTACCAGGCCTGGACCATCGGCCTGACCCCGGTGCCGGCCCTGCTGGTCGGCCTCATCATCTTCATCCGTCGGCGGGCGCGGGAAGCCCGCATCGTGCCGGGCAGCCGCCTGGTCGGAGGTGCAGCATGAACGAGTTCGTCAAGACCGGCGCCTTCGTCGCCGGCGCCGTCGTCGTCACCCTGCTGGCCGTGGCCGTCCGCCCCGGCGCCGTCGAGAACAGCCTGTTCAGCGACGAGGGCGAGATCTTCTTCGCCGACTTCAAGTCGCCCGACGACGCCGCCTCCCTGGAGGTCTGGGAGTTCCGCGAGGCCACCGGCGAGGCCGTGCCGTTCAAGGTGCAGCGCGACGCGAACGGCGTCTGGACCATCGAGTCGCACTGGAACTACCCGGCCGACGCCAAGAGCCGCATGGCCAAGGCGGCCACCATGGTCATCGGCCTGAAGAAGGAGCGCAACGTCTCCGATCGCAAGGAGGACCACGCCGCCTTCGGCGTCGGCGATCCGATCGAGAAGGGCGGCGACCTGAAGGGCCGCGGCACCCGCGTGACCTTCAAGGACGCCGGCGGCAAGGTCCTCGCCGACCTGATCCTCGGCAAGGAGGTCGAGGGCAAGGTGGACGTGCACTACGTCCGCGTGCCGGACAAGCGCCGCGTCTACGCCGCCAAGGTCGATGCCGAGCTGTCGACGAAGTTCGAGGACTGGATCGAGCGCGACCTGCTGCAGGCCAGCGACTGGGACCTGCAGAAGCTCTCCTTCGACCACTACAGCTTCGACGAGCAGAACCTGGCGGTCGTCCCCGGCGAGAAGCTCGCCCTCGACAAGGACCCGGCCGGCAAGTGGGTGCTGCAGGGTCTCGCCACCAGCGAGGAGACCAACGAGGAGCGCGTCCGCGACACCACCTCGACGCTGGACAACCTGAAGATCGTCGGCGTGCGGCCGAAGCCGCCGCAGCTCACCGGCAACCTCGAACTGGCCACCGGCGCCGACCGCAACAGCGTCATGGACCTGTTCCAGCGCGGCTTCTTCCTGACCCGCGACGGCAAGCTCTACAGCAACGAGGGCGACCTGTTCGTGCAGACCCGGAAGGGCATCGTCTACACCCTGAAGTTCGGCGAGATCGTCTACGGCAGCGGTGACGCGGTCACCGCCGGCAAGGACCCGGCCAAAACCGAGACGCCCAAGGAGGGCGAGCAGGGCCCGAACCCGCTGCCCGGCAACCATCGCTACCTGATGATCACCGCGCGCTTCGACGAGGCGCTGCTCGACAAGCCGAAGCAGCCCCGGCTCAGCCAGGAGCAGCTGGACCAGCGCCAGCAGGCCCGCGAGCAGATCCAGGCCATCGTCGCGGCAGTGGATGCCTGGAAGCAGCAGCACGAGGGCAGGCTGCCGGGCTCGCTGCAGGAGCTGACCCAGGGCGAGTCGCCGGCGCTGAAGGAGCTCAAGCAGGACCCCTGGGGCCAGGACTACGTGCTGGAGCCGAGCGGCGAGACCTTCGTGGTGCTGAGCCGCGGCGAGGACAAGGCCCAGGGCGGCGAGGGCGCTGCCGCGGACCTCCGTTCGGACCAGTTCGCCGCCGAGGACGCCCTGCGGGCGGCGCAGTCGGAGTGGACCGCCTACGACGACAAGGTCAAGGAGGGCCAGAAGGAGGCGCAGGCGCTGACCCGCCGCTTCGGGCCGTGGTACTACGTGATCGACCAGGCGTCGTTCGACAAGCTCAAGCCGGCCCGCAAGGACCTGGTCAAGGAGAAGTCGGCAGCGCCGACGCCGGGCAACGGCGAGGCGCCGGTGATCCCGGGCCTGCCGGGCGGCGACGGCAAGTAGATCGGCGGAGCTGCGGCCCTACCCCGCCGGCCGACGTCATCGTCCGTCGGCCTTCCCGAGCAGGAACATCTGGCCCTCGACCCACTGGGTGGTGGCAGGGTCCCGTTCGGGATGGTCGCGGAACCGCTCCAGGTCCCGCCGATCGACCGCTCCGCGCAGGGCCTGCAACCGGAGCTTCTCCCAGTCGATCATCCATTGCCATCGGGGCCCGGACAGCTCGGCCAGGGGCAGGAACACGGCTGCACGACGCTGCATGTCAGCGCGACGGTCGGGAGAGGTTTCGGCGTAGGCCCGGGCCACGCTGAGACCGCGCAGAGCCGCGTATGCCCGCCAGGTGGGGCTCATGCGAGGGTCGGTCGCCAGGGCCTGGACGTCGTCGAGGAACATCTCTGGAGCATTGGGGCCGCCGAGCAAGAAGACGGGACATCCCCCGTTCACGTTCCAGGTGGTGCCGTAATAGTCCAAGAGCATCTGCTCCTGCCTAGATCGGACGCCGGATGCCGGAAACATTCTGGCTTCCATGATGGCGTCGTTGAGTAGGCGATTCGTAGCAGGAGCTGGCTGCAGGACAAACTCGTGCCACGGTCCGTGAACCCAGTTCTCTGCGCCGACCCGGCTGATGCTGAACCTCACGCGCTTGAGGCCGGGATTCCATATCAGACGTCCGTTGGCCAGAAGGAAACCGAACACATGTGTTCCGCGTGGCTGAGATGTGAAGGTAATCAGGGCTTGCGAGGTGGCGCTGAAGCGGCTCAAGGGGCCGCCGCTGGGCTCGCTCCATTTTTCATCCACCCAAGCCTCGACTTGCCGGCTGATCCACCAGTGCGTGCCGGGCTCCAGGCCTGTAACGGTACCGCGCACCAGGTATGGCACACCTTCTTCTGCCTGAGAAACATCATCGACTCGCGGAACCCCAGGCTCGCTCTGTCCTTTGACGAACGAAGACAGCATGAACGCGATCAGCAACCACTCGCGGAACATCATCGGTGCCTCCTACTGCTTGTCACGGCCAAGGAACCGTAGATGATCTCGTACATACCAGATACAGTACGGGCCCACCGCAGACTCAAGCGAAGTGCCTCCGGTTGACCGCAAGAATCCTACGCCTTTCACCCTGTTCCCCGCGAGAGAATGCGGCGCGGGGGACCCGAGCGCTCGTGCCACCTACCCCGCCGGCGCCGCGTGCTGCCGGCGGTGGGCCAGGAGATCCACGCCGGTCTTCACCGCGACCAGCACCGCGATCGCCAGGGCCGGCGCGCCGAGCAGCAAGGCCCCGCCGAAGCCCACCAGCACCGTCACGTGCATGACGATGACCCGCGGATAGGGCTGCATCATCGCCTGCTGCAGACCGGTCCGCCGGCGCTCACCGCCGAGCCACCAGTGCTGCACGAACGACACGCCGTGGCTCACCACCAGCCCGAGCAGCGCCAGCCGCAGGCCACCCGGCTCCAGCCATCGCAGCAGCACCAGCGGACCGCCGAACGGCGCCAGGTCCCCGCCGGACGGCTCGCCACCCTCGGCGGCGCCGGCGATCAGGCTGGCGAACACCGCGTGCACCGCCATGAACAGGCCGAAGTGCACCGTGAAGAAGGCGCTGAGGAACGCCCGGGCCAGCACCGGGACCCCCGGCGCGGGGGCGGCGGTCCAGAACTTCAGCAGCGTGTACCCCCCGATCACCGCGGTTTCGGCCCAGAACAAGGCCAGGATCGAGCCCGGGGTCCAGCCGAGCACCAGCACCCCGACCAGGGGCACCGCGTTTGCAGCGAGCAGGGCGAGCTGGGAGACCGGCACGCCGGCACTGTGGCCCCGGGCCTCGCCCAGGGCCAGGGCCCCGCCCCCGTTCTGCTTGGCTCGATCCGGACCGAGGCTCGTATCATCGCCCCCGCATGAAGTTCCGCCGACCGTCAGCGATCGCCGCTGCCCTGTTCACTGCCCTTGCCATCGGGGTCACCGCCCCCGCCCAGGACCAGGCCCGGGTGACGCTCGGCGCCGCCCGCTTCCACCCCGCCACGGTCCCGGCCGGCGGCGAGGCCGTCCTGGAGGTCGTCATCGACGTGCAGGAGGGCTGGCACATCTACGGGGCCGGCGATCCCAACCCGGCGACGCTGCAGTTCGAGGCGGCGAAGGGCGTCGCGACGAAGGGCAAGCCGGTGGTGCCGTTCGGCAAGGCCCACGAGGCGTTCGGCGTGCGCAACTACTGGCTGGAGGGCAGGCAGACCCTGCGCCAGCGCTACACCGTGGCGGCCGATGCGGCGCAAGGCGTGGTGAAGCTGAAGGGCCGCCTCGACTACATGGCCTGCGTGCCGGAGTACTGCGAGCCGCCGGCCAACCTCGAGTTCACCGCCGAGCTGACGGTGACCGCGCCCGAGGGCGGCGGCGTGGTGACGCAGGAGCCTGGGGCCCAGGAGCCGCCGAAGCCTGTGCCCGACACCGTGCCCGGGCTGCCGGGGCTGCCCGGAATGGGCGACGAGGACAAGAAGCTGAGCGTCAGCGCGCGCTTCGAGCCCAACCCGGCGCGGCCGGGCGAGCAGGTGCGGCTGATGCTGGACGTGACGGTGGTGCCCGAGTGGCACGTGTACGGCAGCGCCGAGCAGAGCAGCATCCCGACCAGGGTGAAGCTGACCGAGACCCACGGCCTCACCGAGGTGGCGCCGGCGGTGGTGCCGCCGGGCGAGCGGCACGAGGCGTTCGGCGTCGAGTCGTTCCATCTGGAGGGCAGCTTCGCCATCACCCAGGTGCTGCAGGTGCCGAAGGACGCGGCGCCGGGCGAGGTGAAGGTGGGGGGCGAGCTGGCCTACCTGCCGTGTCACGCCAACGCGTGCCTGGATCCGCAGAACGATCCGTTCACGGCGATGCTGCGGCTGGAGGCCGGCGAGGTGCGGCCGCTGGCGGGTGGCACCGGGCCGGCGAACGGCGCGGCGGAGCCGCCGGCGGGCGGCGGCGGCGACCTGCTGCGGGGCAGCCTGCTGGCCCTGATCCTGGCCAGCATCGGCGGCGGGCTGTTCGCCCTGGTGATGCCCTGCACGTACCCGATGATCCCGATCACGTTCTCCTTCTTCACCAAGCAGGCGGACAAGCGCGGCGGCAAGGTGCTGTCGCTGTCGCTGACCTACGGGCTCGGCATCGTGCTGATGTTCGTGCTGGTGGGCGTGGTGGTGGGCGAGCCGATCGGCCGCTTCGCCGCGCATCCGGTCACCAACGTCGTGATCGGCGCGGCCTTCGTGGTGTTCGCGCTGAGCCTGTTCGGCCTGTTCACGCTGGAGCCGCCGGCGTTCCTGCAGAACCTGGCGGGGAAGGCCGGCAGCGCCGGCGGCGGCGGCCTGCTGGGCGTGTTCCTGATGGGCGCCACCCTGGTGATCACGTCGTTCACCTGCACGGCGCCGATCGTCGGTGGCCTGATCGCCGGCGTGGCGCAGGGCGGCAACACCGGCCGGGTGGCGCTGGGCATGGCGGTGTTCGGGCTGACCATGGCGGCGCCGTTCGTGCTGCTGTCGCTGCTGCCGCGCCGGGTGAAGGCGCTGCCCAAGTCCGGCGAGTGGATGAACACGCTGAAGGTCACGCTCGGCTTCATCGAGCTGGCGGCGGCGCTGAAGTTCTTCTCCAACGCCGAGTACGCGCTGGGCTGGCACATCCTGCCGCGGCAGTGGTTCTTCGCGATCTGGGCCGCGGTGTTCGTGGCGCTGGCCCTGTACCTGCTCGGCGCGTTCCGGCGCGGCGTGCTGGGGCTCGGTCGCGGCCGACGGGTGGGCGCCCTGCTCAGCCAGAGCTTCGCGCTCTACTGCGTCTACGCGGCGCTGGGCTTCCCCACCGACTTCGTGATGACCGCGTTCGCGCCGCCCTACGGCCGCCTGGCGGAGAGCGCGGTGCGGGAGCACGTGATCGTCAAGGACGACTACGAGCTGGCGCTGCGCACCGCCGGCGACCAGGGCAAGCTGCTGCTGGTCAACTTCACCGGGTTTGCTTGAAACAACTGCCGCATGATGGAAGAGGGCGTCTTCCGTCTCCCCGCGGTCGCGGGGGTCCTCGAGAAGGGCTTCGTCGAGGCGCGTCTGCACATGGACTACCCGGAGCGGATCGATCCGGCCAGGTTCCCGCGGGCCTTGCAGGCCCGGAAGGAACTGGTCGCCGACACGCCGGCGATGCCGACCTGGGCGGTGGTGGATCCGAAGACCGGCCGGAAGCTCGGCCAGCACCAGCTCAGCGGCGGCCCGAGCGAGTGGGAGGCGGGCTTCCTGGCCTTCCTGCAGGCCGCCCGGCCGTAGCCGGGCAGGGGCGCGAAACGGGCCCGCACCATGGCTATGGTGCGCGGCCTATGCTGCGTCTCCGGCTGCTGTCCGCCTCCCTCCTCCTGCTCGGGCCCTGGGCCATGGCCCAGGATCGCGCGGCCCTGGCCGGTGCCGCCGACGCGCTGGCGGCGCACGCGGACCTGCAGGGCGGCCGCGTCGGCCTCTGGGTGGCCGACGCCGGCAGCGGCGAGGTGCTGCTGCAGAAGGACGCCGGCCAGGGCTTCATGACCGCGTCGAACATGAAGCTGATCGCCGCGGCGGTGGCGCTCGAGACCCTGGGGCCCGACTTCGTGTTCGAGACGCGGATCGAGACCGCCGGCGCCATCGCCGGCGGCGTGCTGGACGGCGACCTGCTGCTGCTCGGCAGCGGCGACCCGACGCTCGGCGGCGGCGGGCTGGCCGATCCGCTGGCGGTGTTCCAGGGCGCCTGCGCGCAGCTCAAGGCCCACGGCATCACCCGGATCAAGGGTCGCGTGGTCGGCATCGACGACGTGCAGGCCGACGAGGCGCTGGGCTGGGGCTGGCAGTGGGACTACCTGCACGAGGACTACGCGGCGGCCTTCGGCGGCCTCAACTTCGCCGACAACATCGTGCGCATCGAGGTCACGCCGGTGGCCGTCGGCGAGCGGCCGAGGTTCACCATCGTGCCGCAGTGCGGCTTCGTGCTGGTGCAGCCGCAGATCGAGTGCGTGGCCGGCGGCGGCCGCACGCGGCTCACGGTGGCGCGCACACCGGGCACCAACACGATCCGCATCGGCGGCACCATCGCCGCCGACGCCGGGCCGCAGGAGGTGAAGGCCTCGGTGGAGAATCCGACGCGCTACGCCGCCGCGGCCCTGCGCACGGCCCTGCTGCAGGCCGGCATCCAGGTCACCGGCCCGGCGGTGGATCGCGACGAGGCCGGGGGGCCGTTCCCCGACAGCACCCGCGTGCTGGCCACCCTGCGTTCGCGCAGCCTGCAGGAGATGTTGCGGCCGACCCTGAAGGACAGCGTCAATCTCTACGCCGAGCAGCTGGCCCGCACCGCTTCGCGCACGGTGCTCGGCCGCAGCGACAGCAAGGCGATGGCGGAGCACGCCCAGAACCTGCTGGCGGCGCTGGGGGTCGAGTGCAAGGGGATGGTGCTGGCCGATGGCTCGGGCCTGTCGCGGCGCAACCTGGTGCAGCCGCAGCAGCTCGGTGCCCTGCTGCTCGGCATGCACCGCTCGCCGCAGCGGGACGTCTTCGTCCAGGCCCTGCCGATCGCCGGCCAGGACGGCACCCTGAAGCGGCGCTTTCCCGAAGGCCACCCCGCCCGCGGCCGGGTCTCCGCCAAGACCGGCTACATCGGCAACGTCGTCTGCCTGTCGGGCTACGTCCGTCGCCAGGCGGCCGATGCGCCGCCGGTGGTCTTCGTCACCATGCTCAACCAATTCACCTGCGAGTCGGACGCGGCCAAGGCGGCCTGCGACGCCTGGGTGGCGGCGCTGGTGCGGGCGATCGACAGCTGAGCGGCGCGCCGCCGCCGGCGGGACGTTACAGCACGATGCTGACGCCGAACTGGAAGCCCTGCAGGACCAGGTCCGCCTCGTGCCGCAGACCGCCCTCGGTGCCGTCGATGGTCATCCACGACCGCCGCCAGCCGGCGAACAGCGTCACGTCCTGCAGCGGCACGTCGTAGCCGATGCGGAACTCGAGGTCCTGCCGGGCGCCGTCGAAGTCGCCGCCCAGCGACAGGTCCGGCGAGATCGCGTACTCGCCCTGCAGCCAGAAGTCGCGGTAGTCGGCCCGCGCCCGCAGGGCCGGCGCCAGGGCGCCGCGCTCGACGGCCGTGGCGCCCTGCTGGCGCAGCCCGGAGTCCTCCTTGGCCGACAGGTGGAGCTTCCGCCAGGTGAACTGGCCGCCCACCGCCGCCCGCACCATGACCGCCCGGTCGCCCTCGCCGTAGGTGTCACGGAACACCTCGCCGAGGCAGCTCAGCCGCAGTTCGTCCATGGTGGCACCCATGTGCACCGCGTCGCCCTGCTGCAGGGCGCCCCAGTCGTCGACGAGCACGCCCTTCCGGCTGCTGTTCATGTCCAGCCGGTAGTAGTCGGCCCGCAGCCCGGCGAAGTCGTCGCCGACGTCGGCGCGGATGCCGAAGTCCTCCTCGTGGCCGCCGAAGCCGAAGTCGCTCAGCCCCTGGGTCTGGTTGGGGGTGGGCACCGCGCTGACCAGCGACTCGTGGGCGGTGCTGCCGCGCAGGTCGTAGACCGCCAGGTAGGGCGCGACGCGGATCTGCGGATCGTCCAGGGCCGCCGGCATCGCGCAGGCCGCCAGCAGACCGAGGCCGGAGAGGACCAGGAGTCGCGTCGCCACGGCGCGGACGGTACGGGCCGGCCCGACGATGTCCAGGGGCTCGACTTCCCGCTTGGCCCCGCGCCGCCGATCGCGACAGTGGGCGACCATGGCGGATCCCTTCCTGGAGCGCGACTTCCGCGCCTACGAGAAACACCGGCAGGACGACCCTGAGTACAACGCCCTGCGCCTGTCCGTGCGGCGCAAGCTGAAGGCGGTGGTCGACGAGGCGCAGAAGGAGGCCAAGGCGCTCGGCGTCGAACTCAGCGCCCAGGCCGGCCTGCACCACCCCTACGTCTTCAACAGCTACCGCGTGCGCGAGCAGCGCGCCTACCTGTGCCGGTCGCCGAAGGAGCGGAAGAAGCTGGCGGCGTTCTTCGGCGAGGCGCTCGGCAAGGACGCCGAGACCCACTACATCCAGACCGTGCTGGAGGTCTGCCTCGACGACCAGATCGTCGAGGTGGCGCTGCGGATCCACAGCCAGGCGTGGTGGGACGGCGAGCACCTGCGCAAGAAGGTGCAGGACCCGGCGCGGATGGCGGAGTGGTGCGCGCTGCTGAAGTCCCTGCCGGCGGGCTTCCACATGAAGCTGCACGACTGGAAGAAGCTCTACTTCGCGGCGCAGGCGCGGCCGGACGAGCTGAAGGAGCTGTTCCAGAGCTACACGCCCGGCAACCACTGGTTGCACCTGCAGCGGCAGCTGCCGAAGGAGGACGCGCTGGCCATGGGCCAGGACGCCGTGCAGTGGGTCAAGTCGTCGCTGCTGGCGCTGCTCGGCTGCTACAAGTTCACGCTGTGGGAGCCGGCCTGAGGCAGCGGCGCACGCGCGGAATCACGCGCACGCCCGGGATCACGCGTGCGCCTCGCGTTCGGCCGCCCTCGCGTCACCGCCGGAATCGGCGCACGCGCAGGATCACTGCGTGGCGTAGTTGGCCTTGACCCACTCCGCCCACTTCTCGTCGAACGACAGCACCGACAGCCCGTAGGCCTTCTGCAGCGCGTCGCGGGTGGCGCCGACCAGATCGTTCTGGTCCGGCAGCCAGTTGGCGTCGACCCGGCCCTTGATCTCGAACAGGAACGTCTGCCACTTCTCCGGACCCTGGGCCATCATGAAGTCGACCCGCGACCAGATCGCGACGTGGTCGTCGAAGGTGATGCTGCCGAAGTCGCGCCAGGCGTAGGCCTCGCTGAAGGTGGCGAACTTGCCGCCGCCGCTGAGCAGGCGCCGGGTGTAGGGCTCCCACTTCCAGGTGTTGCGGACGTCCGCCGGGCTGCCCTCGTTCTGGTCGAAGGAGTTGAACTTCGGGCTGACGCGGCGCTCGAACCAGTGGCCGATGCCCTCGCGGATCCAGACCGGCAGGTCGTAGGAGTAGTGGCGGAAGCCGTCGAGCAGGTTCTGCGACACGTTGAACGCGACGTTGCCGTGCAGCGCGGTGTCGTCCTTCAGGCGGCCCTCGTCGGACTCGGCGGCCACGGTGTAGATCAGCGAACTGACGTCCTTGAAGTGCCAGCGCTGGCCGTACTTGGACTGCCGGCCCAGGTAGCTCTTCATGTAGTCCTGGAAGGAGCCCTCCTTGTCGAACAGCAGCACCAGGAACTTGTCGCGCATGCCGAGATAGGGCCCGTGGCCCATGTAGCGCACGCCGGGCTGCAGCACGACGTCCTCGATCCGCGCCGGGAAGTCCTTGTCGGTGACGCCGGCCAGCTTGCTGAACTCGGCGTAGATGTCCTCCAGGCGCTGGGCGAACAGGTGCAGGCGCAGCCAGGGATCGAGCACCTTGGCCTTCGGGTTGATGTTGGGGATCTTCTCGGCGAGGCGCTCGAGTTCGCCGCGGACCTTGGCGCGGATGTCGGGGTCGAACGGTACGGTCCACTGCGGCAGGTTGGAGCCGAAGCGGAAGTGGGCGGTCTCGACCCAGAGGATCGGCGCGTAGCTGAGGTGCTGCTCGATCGCCTCGGACGACACCGGGTCGGGGCCGAGGTTGCCGAAGGTGAACGGGCCGTAGGACAGGTAGCCGGCCCGGGCGAGGTTCTCGGGCTTGTTCCTGGTGTACGGGTCCTGCTTGTAGCGCGGCAGCTTGTCCGGCTTGTCCTGGGCCGGCAGCACGGCGGCGAGCCCGAACAGGAACGCCGCGGCGGCGCGATGGCGGAGGCGATGGTGGGTCACAGGCGGGTCTTCCATTCCTTGGCCATCTCGATGGCGCGGAACACGGGCAGGTCCTCGATCGGCGGTTCGCCGTGGATGGCGCGCAGCGCGTTGACCGCCTCCTTCTTCACGTTGTGATCCTCGGAGTCGAGGAAGACGCGGATGGTGGCGGCCATCTCCTTCGGCGCCAGGCTGCGCAGCAGGCGCAGGGCGGCCATCTTGTCCAGCGGGCCGCCCTTCTGCACCGCCGCCAGCACGGCGTCGGTGGCCCCACGGCCGCGGGCCTTGGGCAGCACCTGCGCCGCCAGTTCGCGCAGGCTGGCCCAGTCCTTGCGGGCCCGCTGCAGCACCGGCGGCAGGTGGTCCCACTGGCGGAGCGCGACGAGGCCGAAGCTGGCGTCGAAGGCGACCGCCTCGTCCTTGTCCTTGGTGGCGTGCTGCAGCACCGGCAGCAGGTCCGGGTCGACGAAGGTGCAGAGACGACGCACGACGTAGCGGCGGAGCACCAGCTTGGGGCTGCGGGCCTCGCGGGCCAGCAGCGCGCCGTGGCGGGCGTCGAGGGTCTGGTCGAGCACCGGCAGGATCTTGTCGTTGACGTTCTGCGGCAGGTCGGTGAGCTGGCGGAACAGCCACGGCGCCGCGCCATCGCCGAGCGCCACCAGGGCGCTGCTGGCGTCGGCGTGCAGTTCCTCGGCCTTGCGGAACTGGGCGACCAGGGCGGCGACGCGGTCGCGCTCGGGCTGGGCCAGCTCGGGCCATTCGGCCAGCTTCTCGACGGCGGCAGGCGCTGGCTCCTGGCCGTCGGGCGCGCCCTGGGCGGGCGGCGGCTGGCGTTCCTGGGCCACCGCCGGCAGGGCGAAGAGCGGGAGCACGGCGGTGGCCAGGGCGTGGCGGAACGGGCGGCGGGGTGTCGTCATCGGGTCTGGGAGGGGGCGGGAGGCGGCGGCGGCCGCAGCCAGTCGGGCAGCACGTCGCGGTAGTCGGGGTGGATCCAGGTCACCTTGTCGGCCATCGCCTTGCGGGTCTGGTCGAGCCAGGCGAGGTGGTCGTCGCGTTCGTGGGTGTAGAACGGCACCTGCAGCAGTTCGGCGATGTCGTCGCCGGCCACCGCGGCGTGCTGCAGGTCGAGGGTGGCCACCAGGAGCCAGCCCTGCGGCAGCTCCAGGGGCTCGCTGACGCTGCCCAGCAGGGTCTCGTCGAAGGCGAAGCGCGCCACCGGCAGCTCCACCAGGGCGGGGTTCACCGCCTTGCGCGGCGCCGCCAGCAGGCGTCCCTTCTGGTCCAGTTCGACGGCGTTGCCGGCGACCGAACGGAGCGCGCGGGCCTTCTCGAGCTGGGCGGCCCGCTCGGCGGGGAAGTCGCGGCGGGCCAGCAGCAGCGGCAGCACGTGCCGGTCCAGCGCCGAGCGCATCTTGCTGCGGGTGCTGTGCACCGCGTAGTAGCCGTCGAGGAAGGCCACCCAGGGCCGCACGTCGCCGAAGGTGACGTCGATGCCGTCGATCGTCAGCAGCCGGTCCTGGTCGCGCGGCTCGCCGGCGGGCGCCTCCGTGGGGGAGTCGCCGCCGCAGCCCGGCAGCAGGCCGCAGAGGAGCAGGCTGAGGAAGGCGCGGGCGGCGGACATCAGGGCTGGTCGTGGCGCGAGAGGAACTCGCTGATCGGGCCGGTCAGGAACCGGTAGGTGGCGTAGAGCTGCTCGCCCAGGGTCGGCAGGTTCTCGGTGGTGGTCGGTTGCGCGAAGCTGCCGGTGTTCTCGATCCAGACCGAGCGCGGATCCTGGTGCCAGGTCTCGATCCGCACGTGGTAGGTGTCGCGGTGCTCGTTGGTCTGCGGGAACTGCAGGCGCACGCCGGCCGAGTGCAGCGGCCGGCCGAAGGCATCCAGCGCCGAGCTGCCGCCGCCGAGGATGCGTTCGGTCAGGAACTCGCGGCTGTCCTTGCTGTGCCGCGGCGTGATCAGGCTGCGGACGATGAACTGCTGCGCCAGACTCACCGGGATCGACAGGGACTGGAAGGCCGTCCGCGTCACGTTGACGATGCGGGTGGCGAAGTCCTCGATGGTGGTCGAGCGGAACTCCTCGCGCAGCACGATGCGGTCGGGCAGGAAGGTCACCGCCGAGACCTGGCCCGGCGTCTGCGGCAGGTTGATCAGGTGGATGCCGTCCTGGGCCACCTGGAAGTTCTGGTAGGCCAGGTTGGGCTGCCGGTAGAGCGTGTTGTGGATGCCCTGGACGGCGTCGGCGCGCAGGGCGGTGGGAGGATGGAGGATCTCGGCCTGGTAGGCGATCGTCCGGGGGTCGTATGCCATGGGTGGGGCGCTCATGCTAGGAGGTGCCGCGGGCCGGCAGAAGGGGCCGGTTCGACCGCGGCGACCGCGGCGCCGGCGCCGACCAGCCGCCGGCGCGGCCGGACGTTCCCGTCGCGGGGCGCCTTCTGCCGACAAAGGGGAGGTTTCCCGACCGAACCTCGTTTCGCGGGGCCCTGCCGGTAAGCTCCTCCGCCCGGTTTTCCCTTTCCACGATTCCGCCATGTTCCGGACCATCCCCCTCGCCGCCGTCGCGGCCGCATTCGCCCTCTCCGTCCTGCCCGCCCAGGGCGGCCCCACCGAGGCGGAGCTCAAGAAGTCGATCGATTCGCTGCGCGAGGCGGTGCTGCGCGGGCGCGAGTCCCTGCTGCGCAACGTGACGGTCAACGGCGTCGCGCTGGACCCGCGGATGGTGAAGCGCGAGGCGGTCTACCTGACCGGCGGCAAGCTGGTGGAGGCCAAGGTCGCCGACTTCTTCATCCTCGAGGAGCTGGAGAAGCAGATCGCCGCGGGCAAGAACCCGCAGGACTACGTCATCACCGACGACGACGTGATCAAGGAACTGGACGGCATGCGGGGCGAGTTCGAGATCAAGAACCCCGGCGTCGACTTCTGGGACGTGGTCCGCGCCCAGTACGGCCTGAGCAAGGAGACGTTCATCCAGCAGCGCAAGCAGGCGATGCTGTTCGATCGCGTGTTCTTCCCGGGCTCGCCGAAGGACTGGCCGCAGATCACCAAGGAGGCGATCATCGCCAACACCCAGGGGGCCGAGGGCGCCAAGTTCATCGAGCAGCTCGAGAAGGCCACCGAGGGCGTCGACGACAAGGGGCAGCCGAAGAAGCTGCCGGAATTCTGGGTCAACATGATGCGCCAGTTCGTGCAGAAGGGCCTGCGCAACTGGAGCGAGATCAAGTACGCGTCGCACGGCCTGCCGGCCGACCAGGTGATCAACGTCAACGGCCGCGTCTGGAGCACCGACGAGGCCTTCGAGTTCGTCAAGCAGGGCATCTACGTCCAGGATCTGGAGCGGGCGCTGACCGAGGTCTGCGTGCGTGAGGCCCTGCAGCAGGAGCTGGTCAAGAAGGGCGTCTACGTCTCCGACGAGGAGTTCCAGAAGCGCTACGAGGAGTACCGCAAGCCCTACGACGACACGCCGTTCACCGTCGAGGTGATCGCCGTGCGCTTCAAGGGCTACCCGTGCCTGGAGGCCTTCCGCGCCCGCTGGCGCCTGATCACGTCGTTCCAGGACCTGATCAAGGACGAGATGAGCGACGAGCACCTGCAGGCCCACGCCGACAAGTACGCGGCGTTCTTCGCCGACGGCCAGGTCAGCATCGACATGATCCCGTTCCTGGCCCGCGACCCGAAGACGGGCTCCTGGGTGCCGGGCGGCATGGAGGCGGCCAAGGCCCGCGCCGACGCCGTGTTCGCCGACCTGGCGTCGGGCGAACTGACCTTCGACCAGGCCCTGGACACGAAGGGCGAGTTCTTCGCCAACGACGAGAACCATGGCCGGCTCGGCTTCAAGCCGCTCAACCAGGTGCGCCAGCAGTTCCGTGAGAGCGAGTTCACCCAGCTCCACGACGGCTACTCGATCACCAACTACCTGTTCTACGACGCCGAGGTCGGCAAGACCGTCGGCGTGCTGCCCGGCCCGGATGGCTGGTACATCGCCCGCGTCAATGCCCGCACGCCGGCCCGGCGCAAGATCGACGTGAAGGTCGAGCGCGAGCGCGAGCTGGTGCGCGAGGACTACATCAACCAGCGCTTCCTCGAGTGGGGCAAGACCGTGCTGGCCGGCACCAAGGTCAAGTAGCCGGTCGGGGCGCCCGGTCACGGGGCCGATCACCGGATCGCGCGGGTGCAACGGTGCGCCGGCGCGATCCGGTTGCCATAATCCGGCGCGGTACCCACGGTGAGCGACGCGCAGAGACCGCCTGTCACCTTCGCCACGCTGCTGCGCCGCATCTGGCTGGCGATCCTGGCGCACAAGGCCCTGGTGGCCAGCGTGATCGTGCTGGGCGCCCTGGAGGCGGTGTTCAGCAAGCTGCCCCTGGTGCTGGTGAAGCCCCTGATGTTCGTGCTGGGGGGCGGCGGCGCCGGTGACGGCGCCCTGGCGCCGGGCCAGCAGGGGCCGCCCACCGCCGACGCGCAGGCCGACTCCTTCAACCGCTGGTTCCAGGACCTGGCCGACCGCTGGGCCGCCGGCCTCGGCATCGGCTTCACGGGCGACACCGGGCCGGCGATGAACGCCGTGCTGGCCTGCGCCGTGATCGCCGTCTTCTGCGGCCTGGTGGGCGGGCTCTGCATCTACGGCGTGCAGATCGTGTCGCGCTACTTCGCCATCAAGATGGTGGCGGACCTGCGCTGCGAGGTGGCCCGCCACATCCTGGCCCTGCCGCTGCGCTTCTTCGGCAGCCGCCGGATGGGCGACCTGATGTCGAAGCTGACCAACGACGCGCAGGTGCTGCAGCGTTCGTTCGAGCTGGCCTGCGACAACATCGTGGTCGATCCCCTGATGATCGCCGGCAACATCGCCATCCTGGCCTGGTTCGTGCCCGAGGCCATCGTCGTGCTCTGCCTGATGGTGCCGGCCATGGCGATCCCCCTCTACCGGCAGGGCCGGCGCGTCCGCAAGCGCAGCCACCAGAGCCTGCAGGCGATGGGCGACGCCACCGAGTCGATGAACCAGATCCTGTCCGGGATCCGCACGGTCAAGGCCTTCCAGCTCGAACAGCAGCGCCTCGCCGAGTTCGACCAGAACAACCGCAACTTCCTCAGCCGCACCATGCGCATGCTGCGGGCCAAGGCCCGCTCCATGGCGCAGACCTTCGTCGCCTACCAGTTCGGCTTCGCCGCGCTGTTGCTGATGCTGGGCTGGGTGGTGCTGGTGCACGGCAGCCTCGGCTTCGACGACGTCGCCCTGGTGATCGCACCGCTCACCACCACCTACCAGCACGTCAAGCGCCTGACCCGCTCGTTCAACACCCTGATGGAGTCGGTCGGCGCCCTGGAGGGCATCGAGGCGATCCTCGGCCAGGACGTCGACGCCGCCGGCCGGCCCGGCGAGCCGATGGCCGACGTGCGCGGCGAGGTCGAACTGCAGGACGTGCACTTCGGCTACGGCGACACGCCGGTGCTGCAGGGCATCAGCCTGAAGGTGGCGCCGGGCCAGACCGTGGCCCTGGTCGGCCCGTCGGGCGGCGGCAAGTCGACGACCTTCGACCTGCTGATGCGCTTCCACGACCCCGAACGGGGCCGGATCCTGATCGACGGCCGCGACCTGCGTTCCATCGACCTGCGCGACTTCCGGCGCCACATCGCCGTGGTCTCGCAGTCGCCCTTCCTGTTCAACACGACGATCCGCGAGAACATCGCCTACGGCAAGCCGGGCGCCACCGACGCCGAGATCGAGGCCGCGGCCCGCGCGGCCAGGGCCCACGACTTCATCATGGCCCAGCCGCAGGGCTACGACACCGTGGCGGGCGAGCGCGGCAGCAACCTGTCCGGCGGGCAGATGCAGCGCATCACCATCGCCCGGGCGATCGTGCGCGATCCGGCGCTGCTGTTCCTCGACGAGGCCACCTCGGCGCTCGACAGCCAGATCGAGGAGCAGGTGCAGCAGGCGCTGGACACCCTGCGCAAGGGCCGCACCTCGTTCGTGATCGCCCATCGCCTGTCGACGATCACCTCGGCGGACCTGATCGTGGTGCTGGACCAGGGCCGCATCGTCGAGATGGGCAGCCACGACGAACTGGTGGCCCGCGGCGGGGTGTACCGGCGGATGCGGGACCTGCAGACGACCTGAAACCGCCGGCGGCGTCGAGACCGGTTGTTGGGGCCGCGGCAGTTCCTGGCGGATGGGCTCTCGTCCCCATCCCGTAGGAGCAAGCCATGAAGATCCTGCATCCCGTTCGCTTCGCCCTGTTGGCCGCGGCGCTCGCCGGCCCCGCGACCATCCCCGTCACCCCGGAGGTTCCGGTGGCCGCGGTGGTCGCACCGGCCGACCAGGACCAGGGGCGCTGGTGGCCGTCCGCGGCCGACGCCGTGCCCACCGCCGTGCCGGCGATGGCGCCGCTGGCGCTCGCCGACGAGCCGGCCTGGCGGCTGCGCGAACCCGACAGCGGCCAGTGGCAGATCGTGTCCCGCTGGTGGACGCCCTGGCTGCTGACGTCGTTCGGCCTCTGCACCCTGGTGCTGATCCTCGCGGTCAGCTTCTGGACGCCGCCCGGGCCCAGCATCCTCGGTGCCGTCGGGCTGGCCGTGCGCACCTGGCTGGCCCACGCGCTCGGCGTCCACGGCGTGCCGGCGGAAGCCTGGCGCCTGCCGACGCCCAAGCGCCTGCTGGTCCTGATCATCGTCGCCGGCTGGGTCTTCGCCGGCCTGGTGGTGGCGCACGTCGCCGTGCAGGCCGCCGCCCAGCCGTTCTAGCCCGGATCGAAGGGCGTCGGCCGGCTACTTCGACCTGGCGAAGAAGTCGGCCGGCAGCTCCGGGTCGCATTCGACCAGGTCGTAGCTGCGCGGCTCGCCGGCCTGGCCACCCACGGTCACCATCGTCGTGTGGGCGATCCGGATGCCGTCGACCGGCTTGAAGTCGCGGTAGCTGACGGTGATCTCGGTGAAGGTCAGGTCGCTGCCGCGGCCCCGGGATCGCTGCCGCACGACGTCGCCGCCGTCGCGCGCCACCGCCAGCTCGCAGCGGACCTCGCCGCAGGCCACCGTGACCAGGTCGCAGCGGACCCCGTCGATCTCCTCGCCGCCGACCAGCGCCGCCTGGAAGCCCGGCGCGTCGAGTTGCCGCAGCAGCAGCACGGGGTGCGCCAGCGACTGCTGCCGCAGCTCGGTGAGGCCGGTGGCATGCAGGGGATCGGGCACGCCGCCGTTGCTGATGGTGAAGCCCTCGCCGGCGTTGCCCACCGTCACCGACCGCCAGTCGCCCCAGGACCGGTCGAGCCGGACGTCCAGCGGCAGCCGCACCGTGCGGCACCATGTGTCGATGCGCTCACCGTCGTCGGTCTTGGTGGTCGTGCGCCGCGCGAAGCGCAGGCCCTGCAGCTTCGCCACCCGGTCCGGCGTGCCCAGCGCGGCCGCCGCCCGGACCAGCGCGTCCCGGCCCTTCTGCACCATGGTGGCGTCGGTCGGCATCTCGGGCGGAGCCGGCGGCACGAACTTCTCCGGCGCCTTGCGGAACGCGTCGCGGCACGCCTCCGACGCGAACAGGTAGATCCGGCCGTCGTGCACCAGCCACCGGTCCGGCGCGCCGCGGCCGCTGAGCGGTCCCATCCGGCCGCAGCCGCCGCCGAACTGCACCCCGTAACGCTCCGGGTCGGCGAGGAAGCGCTCGCGGTTGGCCTCGTTGGCGAAGTGATAGCGGTAGAGGAAGTGGTCGGTGCTGAGCTCCGGCTTGCCCTGGATCTCCTCGCCCTGGCCCAGCGCGACCGGATCGAGGCCCTTGGCCACCAGCATCGGCATCTGCGCCGGCAGCGCGGCGGTGGCGAACAGCAGGGCGGGAACGAGGGCGGTGAAGGGATGGGTGGGGACTCGCATGGCGTTGGCAGGCTTGGAGTTCGAGGCGTGAGCGACGGTGATTCTAGGGATTGCGAGTCGGTGGCCGGCCGCGAATTCCGTCGCCGCGTTCGCCGACGGCGCGGGCCCGAGCGTAGCTGCTCCCGTCCCGCACCGATGGCGACCGTTCCCCGGTGGTCGTGCTGGTCTTGTCCGCGTCGGCCCTGACGGATCGGCAAGCTGGCTGCCGGGTTGTGGAAGCCGTCGGTTTTCTCCGCCGGCGTGTTGGGGTCGGCCCCACGGCTGGCGGATGTCCCTGCAAAGGCAGTGGCGTCGCCCCGCGCCATCTGCCGGGCTGGTGTCCCATGCACGAGTCCCCACGCTCTCTGCTCGACGAACCACTGGTCCTCGCGATGTTTCGGGAGGACGGTCTCGCCAACACCGACTACGGGAATGTCTTCTGGGCTGCGTCCCGTCAGCACTGCTTGCGTGTAGCCCTGGGGAAGGGCTTGAAGCTCGAGGATGCGGAGGATGTGGCCAACGACGCGTTGGTCCTGCTGCTTTGCACCGGCATGCGCCGGTGCAACGAGCTGCCTGCCTGGATCATCCTCTCCCGTCTGGTGTTGGATCTGGTGGCCAACCAGCGCCGGATGGCGGAGGCCATCAAGCGCGGAGGGGGGATGGTGGTGCACAGCATCGACGAGTTCGACGAGCTGCGTGCTACGCAGGAGTCGGATGTGGTCGAGATCAACGACATGAACGGTCGACTGCACGCCGCACTGGCCAAGCTCAGTGATCGCGATGAGCTCCTGGTGCGGCTCCGTTGGTTCGAGGAGATGAGCCTCGCTGACATCGCGCAGGAGGCCGGATACGCCTCCGCCGATGTCGTCCAGGTGACCTTGTCGCGCGCCCTGGACAAGTTGCGCCGACACCTGCTGGTGGCCTGAGCGAACGGAAGCCGCGCTCTCGGCGCCGCCGCCGCAAGGCGGCGGTGGCATGTACGGAGTCGACGGAAGCAGGGAGCAGGTGTCGGGCCGGGCGGGGAACGTGCAGTTCCGTGCGCCGATTTGTTGGGGTCGCCGACCTTCCTGGCGGATGGGCCTGCACAGCGCGATCGATCGATCGCACATTCCCACACAAGGAGTCACAGCATGCACGCCGTCATCCCGTCGTCCGTCACCGCCCACCGTCGTTGGTGGGCCTTCGTCGTGTTCCTCGCCTCGATCCTCGCGCCGACCGTCTGGGCCATCGCACTCTGGCTCTGGCTGCAACCAGTCGGCGTCGTCGTCGCCGGGACTGCGGCCGGCGCCGCCACGCTTGCCGCTGTCGTCTGGCTGTGGCTGCGCCCGTGGGCCACCGGCGCGTGCGAGCTGCTGATCGCCCTGCTCGCCGCGGGCGCCCTTCGTGCGTGGAGCGGCTGGCTGTGGGGTGATGCGAACTGGGCGGCCGCCGGTTGGCCGATCGCCTGGCTGGTCACGATGGGCGTGGCCTGGTGGGTGCGCGGCTGGGCCAGGAACTGGCTGCCGCTTGTCCACGGTCCGGAGTCCCGCTAGGCAACCGGCGAGGAACCAGACCATGCATCACCCCTCTGGATCAGGGCCGAGCGAGAAGTCGGACTGGTCGGAGGGGAAGTCACCCTGGTCGGCGCGCGGCATCCCGCAACCGGGAGCGCGCGATGACAAGGGAACAAAGGCGGAGTCGGCGCAGGAACTGGGAGGGGCCCGCGCCGACTTCGACCCCTTCGACGATGGTTACACCGACACGTTCAGGCGCATCCGCGGAAGCTGTCATCAGCCCGACGGGCGCGCTACCATTGCCACCCGCTGTGCGGCCCCGCCCGGCACCGACAGGTGGTCTGAGGCCCGAGATGGATTTCCTAGAGAAGTTGGAAGCGGCAGGCATCCTGACCGGATTGCCAGGCAAGGAGACCGCCGCGGACATGCTGGGACGCCTGGCCCTCGAACTGGAGGCCGAGCAGGCGATTCCCGCGAGCTCTCCGCTGGGCCGGCTGATGGTCCGCCGCTGGTTCCTGACCGCGGTCGCCGATGCGCACGCGGTCCCGATCCGGGGCGCGATCGAGGCCAGCCGGAATCATGAGATCGAGGTGCGCCTGGTCCGGGAGTACATGGCGCGGGCCATGGATGGTCCCGAGGACGCCACCGCGGCGCGGCGCCACTTCGATCCCGAACTGTGGCGACTGGGGAAGACCTCGGTGATGCTGCAGAAGCTGCGGGAACGGACTGGCGACACACTGTCGCGGCTGCGATTGCTCACCCTGGGCTGCATCCGCACCCGGCTCAGCCAACAGCTGCGGGTGCTGGCCGAGGACGGGATGACCGAGGTGGGCTTCGCCCGCAGCCTGGGCTACAGCGATCGCGCCGAGGCGGTGGCGGAAGCGGAGAACTGAGCGCCGCTCGCACGCCGGTCAGCCGGCCAGCAACGCCGCCACGCGCCGGCGGGACCGCGCCCACGCCCGCCGTGACAGCAGCAGCCACGGCGTCTGCGCCAGCACCCACAGGTCGGAGCGCAGCGTCCGCCGTGCCAGCCAGTCGAGGTCGCTGGCGACCTTGTGCGGCACCAGCACGTCGCGGTAGGTCGCGTCTGGCTCCGTCACCTCGTCGAGCACGGCGTCTTCGGCCAGGAATGCCAGCTGGGTCGGGCCGGTCCAGCCCGGCCGCACCGACAGCCAGGCGGCGAGGTCGGCCGGCGGCACCGCCGCCAGGGCCTCGGCCAGCTCCGGCCGCGGCCCGACCATGGCCAGGGCGCCGCGCAGCACGTCGAACACCTGCGGCAATTCGTCGAGCCTGGTCCGGCGCAGCCAGCGGCCGGCGCGGGTGATGCGCGGGTCGCCGGCCGGGGCCCTGCGGCCCTCGGTCTCGCTACCGGCGCGCAGCGTGCGCAGCTTGTGCAGCCGGAAGCGCCGGCCGTTCCGTCCGACGCGTTCCTGGGCCAGCAGGACGGGGCCGGGACCGTCGAGCCGCACCAGCGCCATCAACACCAGCAGCAGCGGTGCTGCCACCGGGAGGCAGAGCACGGCGAGCACTACGTCCAACGCCCGGTTGGAATCGCGCATGGGGCGGTGCTCCCATGTAACGCATCGTGGCGGCCGAAGCGAACCCCGCGCCCGGCGGCGCGCCGACCCGGTCCGATCCGTGGACCGGCTTCTGGCGCCTCGCCGATCCCAAGATCAGCATCACCTCGGTGGCGTGCATGATCGTCGGTGGCGCAGTGGCGGCCGTCGACGGAGTGCTGGACTGGCTGTGGCTCGGCGTCACCGGGCTGGCCTTGTCCGGCATGGAGGTGGCGAAGAACGCCTGGGGCGACGTGTTCGACTACGACTCGGGCACCGACCTGCGGGTGGCGGCGGCGGATCGCACCGACTTCTCCGGCGGCAAGCGCGTGCTGGTGGACGGTCTGCTGAGCCGGGGCCAGACGTGGGCCATGGCGATCGGCTTCGGCGGGTTCGGCGTCCTGCTGGGTGCCGTCATCGTGCTGTGGCGCGAACCGGCGGCGCTGTGGATCGGCGTCGCCGGCCTGCTGCTCGGCTGGTCCTACCATGGACCGCCGCTGCGGCTGTGCTACCGCGGGTTCGGCGAACTGGACGTGGTGCTGTGCTACGGCCCGCTGATCGTGCTGAGCACGTACCTGGTGCAGGCGGGCGCCTGGAGCTGGCCGGCGTTCGGGCTGTCGCTGCCGCTCGGCGTGTTCACCGCGGCGTTCCTGTGGGTGAACGAGTTCCCGGACCACGACGCCGACCGCGCCTCGGGCAAGCGCAACCTGGTGGTGCGGCTCGGGAGGGAACGGGCGGCGCGGGCACTGCCGTGGATCTACGGCCTCGGCTTCGCGGTGCTGGTGGCGCTGCCGTGGCTCGGGCGGCCGCCGGCGGTGCTGCTGGGCCTGATCGCGCTGCCCACCGCGGTGCTGGCCTGCCGCAAGGTGCTGGCGGCGCCGGCCAGCTGGCACCGGCACGAGCCGGTGCAGCCGCTGGCGCTGTTCACGTTCGTGCTCTACGCCATCGGCGTGGCCGGCGGCGTGCTGCTGGCCGGCCGTGCCTGAGCGCTAGCCGCGGCCGACCAGCGCCACCACCGTCGCCCGGATCGCCTCGCGGCGGCCGATCGCGTCGAGGCCCTCGCCGGTCTTGCCCTTCAGGTTGACGCGGTCCACCGGCACCGCGAACAGGGCCGACAGCCGGGCCCGCATCTCCTGGCGGTGCGGGCGGATCTTCGGGATCTCGCACTCGACCACCACATCGAGGCCGCGCACCTGCATGCCGCGGCCGCGCAGCAGTTCGACGGTCTTGTGGCAGAAGTCGGCCGAGTCGCGGCCCTGGTTGCGGGCGCTGGTCTCCGGGAACAGGGTGCCGAGGTCGTCGAGGCCGGCGGCGCCGAGCACCGCGTCGCAGGCGGCGTGCAGGATGGCGTCGCCGTCGCTGACCGCCTCGGGGCCGAGTTCGCAGGGGATGCGGACGCCGGCCAGCACGCAGGGCCGGCCGGGCGCGAGGCGGTGCAGGTCGATGCCGAGCCCGATGCGGAGGTCGTCGTTCATGGGTGGTCGTCGCGTGCCTGGTCGTCGGCGGCCTGGGCCAGGAGGGCCTGGGCCAGGGTCAGGTCCTCCGGGCGGGTCACCTTCAGGTTCTGGGTCGAACCCGGCACGACGGCGACCCGGCCCCGGCCGTGCCATTCCACCAGGGCGACGTCGTCGGTGGCGTCGTGGCCGGCGGCGGTGGCGGCGGCGAGCGCCGCGCGCAGCAGGTCCGCGCGCACGACCTGCGGCGTCTGGGCGTACCAGACCGGCCGCCGGTCGAGGGTGCGGGTGACCAGGTGGTCGTCGGCGACCTGCTTGAGGGTGTCGGTGGCGGGCACGGCCAGCAGCGCCGCGCCGACCCGTTCGGCCTCGGCGAGCGCCTGCCGGGCGGCGGCCACGGGGAACAGCGGCCGGGCGGCGTCGTGCACCAGCACGAGGCGGGTGTCGGCGTCCGCCGCGGCGAGGCCGCGGGCCATCGACTGCTGGCGCGTGTCGCCGCCATCGACGATCGCCCGGCAGCCGAGCGCGCGGAGCTCGGGTTCCAGCGGCCGCAGGTGGGTGGCGCGGTCGGCCGGGCCGACCACCACGATCAGTTCGGCGTCACCGCCGCGGGGATCGGCCACCTGGCACAGCCGGCGCGCCGAACGGAGCAGCACCGGCACGCCGGCGCAGGGCAGGTACACCTTCGGCACCTCGCTGCCGAACCGGCTGCCGCGGCCCGCCGCCAGCAGGATCATGGTGACGCGCACGGCAGCAGACCTTACTGTCGCCCGCCGTGGCGGCGGTGCGGATTCTGGGCATCGACCCGGGCACGCTCGTGGTCGGCTTCGGCTGTCTGGAGGTGCGCGAGGGCGAAGCGTTGGCGCTGGGCGGCGTGCCGCCGTTGGCGCTCCGTGCCGACAACGCGGTGCGGGCCGGCCGTCGCGCCGAGGTGGCGGTGATCGAGGTGGGCGCGTTCCGGCTCGGCTCGGATCGGACGCCGCTGGGGCAGCGGTTGCTGGCGCTCGCCGAACAGCTCGGCGCGGTGCTGCTGCGGCTGCAGCCCGCCGAGGTGGCCCTGGAGGAGGCGTTCTTCGGCAAGAGCGTGCAGTCGGCCCTGCGCATCGGCGAGGCCCGGGGCGTGGTCCTGGCCGAGGCGACCCGGCGCGGGCTGCAGGTGCACCAGTTCGCGCCGGCTCGGGTCAAGCGGTGCATCACCGGCCAGGGCTCTGCGCAGAAGGAGACCGTGGCGGCGATGGTGCGGCGGCTGCTGGGGCCGACGCCGGCCCTGGCCGCGGCCCTGCCGGCGGACGCGACCGACGCCCTGGCGGTGGCGCTCACCCGCGCCGAGCAGCGGCGTTCGCCGTTGCTGCAGGCGGAGGTGGCGGAGGGTCGCGGGGCGCGGCGGGGGCGGCGGCGAGGCTGGCCGGTGCCCCCCGGACTCGACTGAGGGTCTGGCGAGGCGTTTGCGCCGGTCATTGCATTTTCCGTGGGGCGAACGTCTAATCCGCTGCACGGTCCGTGAGTTTCCATGCTCCAGTCCGGTCAGGGCGGCCGGGCAGGGCGGGCAGTCACCGCCAACCAAAGCAGGAGGGGTGTCCGCTACGCGGGCGCCGCGGGTGCCGTTCGCACTCCGCACGGACCAGCGCGGTCAGGAAGCCAGTCAGGGAGGACAGCCGGTGATCTGCGGACCCATGCATCCGTTCGGTCGCGATGGCCTGCGACAGTTGCTGCGGGAGCGCAGCGGCGCGATCGAGCACGGCCTGCGGCTCCTGCACGAGGATCTCGATTGCTCGCGCGGCGCACTGCCGCCGGTCGACGGCATCTGCCGCGACGCGGTGGGCCGCGCCGTGCTGGTGCTGCTGGCCGGCGACGACGATGCAACGCTGCCGGCGCGGGTCCTGCAGGCCCGCGCGTTCTGCGCGCGCAACGGTGCGGCGCTGGAGCGCGCCATGCCCGAACTGGGGGTCGGCTTCGCCACGTTCCGGCTGCTGGTGGTGGGCCAGAGCCTGGACGCCGACACCCTGGCGATGCTGGCGAGCCTGCGGCTGCCGCAGCTCGAGGTGTGCGAGGTGGAGCCGTTCCGTCTGGGCGGGCAGGAGCGGCTGGCGGTGCGGCTGATGAACGGCGCGGTGGGGGCCGACGGCGGCGGCGAGGGCGGCGGTGCGGCGCCGGCGCTGGATGCCGGGATCGAGGGCGAACTGCGCGACCGCTGGTCGGAACTGGTCGACCTGATCGGCCGCCTCGACCCGACCGTGCGGCTGGTGGGCGACCGCTTCGCCCGTCGCGCCAGCCTGCGCGGCCGCAACCTGTGCGAGTTCTGGTGTCACGACGGCCGGCTGGTCGCGGTCGTGCCCGGGCATGCGCCCCGCACGCTCCTGACCGCCGCCGAACTGCGCGGCTTCAGCGACGTGGTCTTGCGCCGCTATCTCGAGATCGTCGAGGGTGGCGAGGCGGATCTGCCGGCATCGGCGCCGAAGAGCGCGCCACAGCCGGCGTCGGGACGGGGCGTGGTCGGCCTGCGGGGCGTGACGCTGGAGTCGTTGCGCCACAGCCTGCAGGGGTCGCGTCTCACCCGGGAGGAGTACTCGGCCCTGGGCGGGTCAGCAGCGGAGGGCGGCGAGCCGGCGAGCGGCTAGTTCCTCCGGTGGTGGCCGGCGCGGGGTGAGGTTCCGAGGAGGTGCGATGGAACCGAACCCGATGGACGGCAGGATGGCGGAGGCGGGCTTCCGGCGGCGATGGTTCCGCCGGGAGCCGGAGCCGGCATTGCCCGGCGCGGCCGAGGGTCGCGTCGTCGCCGTGGTGAGCGGCAAGGGCGGCACCGGCAAGTCCTTCCTGGCGACCAACCTGGCGGTGGCGGCCCACGGCCACGGCCGGCGGGTGGCGGTGGTCGACTGCGACTTCGGCCTGGGCAACGCCCACCTCCTGCTGGGCACCAATCCGCGCTACTGCCTGCAGCACCTGCTGGCGGGGGCGGTGCTGGTGGAGCAGGCCATCTGCCCCACGCCGTTCGGGCCGAGCCTCCTGGCCGGCGGTTCCGGGGTCACCAGCCTCGCCGAACTGGGCGAGCACCATCTGCTGCTGCTCGGCCGCGCGCTGGGCTGGCTGGCGGCCCGGCACGACCTGCTGGTGCTGGATGGGGGTCCGGGGCTGTCGCCGCCGGCGATCCTCACCGCGCTGGCCGCCCAGGATGTCGTGCTGGTGACCAATCCCGAGATCGCGGCGCTGACCGACGCCTACGCCCTGGTGAAGTGCATCAGCCGGGGGCCGCGCCCGCCCGCGGTGCACGTGGTGGTGAACCGGGTGCAGGCTCCGGGGCAGGGCTGGCCCACTTTCCAGCGATTGCACGAAGTCGTTCGGCGATTCACGGGCATGCCGATCCACTATGCGGGCGAGATCCCCGAGGACCCGGCGGTGACCCAGCGTCGCCTCGGGCAGCCGCCCCTCGTGATCAGCCATCCCGCATGCGCAGTCGCCAAGGCAGTGACCCGGATCGCCACCGGCCTCGATCAGGTGGCCGCGGGCCTCGCCACGCCGGTGAGCGAGGGGGTGGAACGCCGGATCTGGGCGACCCTGCACCGGGCCTGACCGGCGGCGGCCCCCGGCTGCCCCCCTCGTCCCGGCGCCTCGTGGTGGCGGTCTGGGCCTGGGTGACCGCCGGTGCCGCGGTGCTGGTCCTGGCCCGTGGCCTGTTGCCGGCGCCGGACGGGCCACCGCCGGCGGTGCCGACCCGCATCGACGTCAATCGGGCCACCGTCGGCGAGCTGATGGCCCTGCCGGGCATCGGCCGGACCCGGGCCGAGGCCATCGTGCTGCACCGGGTGCGGCACGGCTGGTTCGCCGCGTTGGACGACCTGGTCCGCGTCGATGGCATCGGCGACTCGACCGTCGCCGGGCTGCGCGCCTTCGCGGTGGCGGGCGGAGCGCCGAAGTGACGGCTTCGGCGCCGGGGCACGCTCGGGTAGCCTTTCCCGCCGATGCGAAGGCCGTCGGAGTGGATGCAGGAGTGCGTGCGCGACGCCCTGGCGGAGGACCTCGGCACCGCCGACCTCGATCCCTCGGCCGACCTGACCTGTCGTCTGGCGGTGCCGGCGGATCGACGGGCCCATGCCCGCATCGTCGCCAAGGCCGAGGGCTGCCTCGCCGGCACGGCGGTGGCGGCGCAGGCCTTCCGGCTGCTGGACCCTTCGTGCGTCGTGCAGCTGCGGCGCGGCGACGGCGACCGGCTCGCTCCGGGCGACGAGGTGCTGACGGTGGCGGGGAGCGCCCGGGCGATCCTGGCCGCCGAACGCACCGCGCTCAACTTCCTGCAGCGCCTGTCCGGCGTGGCGACGGTGACCGCGGCCCTGGTGCGCGCCGTCGCCGGCACCGGCGCCGTGATCCTCGACACCCGCAAGACGACGCCGGGACTGCGGCTGCTGGAGAAGCAGGCCGTGCTGGCCGGCGGCGGCCGCAACCACCGCATGGGCCTGTTCGACCAGGTGCTGCTGAAGGAGAACCACTTCGCGCTGGCCAGGCCGCGCTCCTACGCCGAGGTGGTGGAGGCGTGCTGCGCGGGCCAGGATCGGCCGGTGGTGGCCGAGGCCCGCACCGCCGAGGAGGCCCTGGCCGCGGTGGCCGGCGGCGCCGCGGTCGTGCTGCTGGACAACTTCGCGCCGGGGCCCGAACTGCGGGCGGTGGTGGCATCGGTGCGGGCGCGCGCCCAGCAACTGGGCCGCCGCGTGGCGCTGGAGGCGTCCGGCGGCATCACCCTGGCCACCGCCCGGGCCTTCGCCGAGTGCGGCGTCGACCGGTTGTCGGTGGGGGCCCTGACCCACTCGGCGAAGGCGCTCGACCTCTCGCTGCTGGTGGAGGGGGCATGAGTCGCACCCTCGAGCTGATGTTCCCGCCGGACCCGGGCCGCATGGGCCGCCTGCGCGCGGCGGCGCGGCGGGCCGCCGCGGAACTCGGCATGGAGTCGCTGGCCGATCCGCTCTGCCTCGTGATCGACGAGCTGGTGAGCAACGCGCTGGAGCACGGCCAGGTCTACCGCCGGCGTGGGGATCCGCTCTGCCTGCGCCTGGCGGTCGCCCACGGCCGGCTGCGGCTCGACTTCATCGATCCGGAGATGCCCGAGGCCCAGGTCCGGGAGGTGGCGGGCGCCCTGCGGTCGAACGGCGGCCTGCCCGCCCTCGACAGCGAGCGCGGCCGCGGGCTCTTCCTGATCGCGATCCACATGGAAGAGCTGCGGGTGGGCCTGGCGCCCGGCGGCGGTCTGCATCTGCAGGGCCTCCTGCAGGGCCAATGACGGCGGCATCCCTGCGCGTTTCGATCATGGCCCCCCTGCGTCGGCTCGCCACCTGGTATCAGGAACGGCCCCGGTCGCTGCGGGCGCTGGCGCCGATCTCATGGATGGCCCTGGTCTGGTGGCTGTCCGCGCGGGAGCGACCCGTCGCGCCGCTCGGTCCGTGGTACTACAACTCGGCCCACGTCGGGGTGTACGCCGTGCTGGCGGCGCTGGTGTTCCTGTTCTTCGGCGAGGGCCAGCGGCGCGGCTGGCTCGCCTTCGCCATCAGCGTCGCCTACGGCATCGTCGACGAGATCCACCAGGCCTTCGTGCCGAACCGCGTGGCGTCGGTGTTCGACGTGCTGAGCGATGCCAGCGGCGCGGCGATCGCCTGCTGCTTCCTCGGCTGGCTGCTGCACCGTCACGCCGGCTGCCGGCGGGCCCTGCCCTGGCTCGTCCTGGCGGCGATCCTGTCGGTGACGGCGGACACCTGTCTGTGATGGTGTCGCGCGGCGGAGACAGTGCGCGGTGGCTGCGGACGAAGTGTCGCGCCGCGGCAACGACGTGATCCTGGCTTCGCTCGGTGCGCGCCATGAGAACCCACGCATTGCTCGTCGCGGCGGCCCTCGGTGGGCTCGCCCTCCCGGCGGAGGCCCAGCTCCGCATCGACTTCCACCCCGGCGGCCACGTCCGCCTCAACCCGCGGCACGCGCGCCACTCCTGCGAGCCCCGCCCCTGCCCGCCGCCCCGCGCCCACGGCCACTGGCGCACCGTGTGCGAGCCGGTCTGGATCGAGGGCTGCTGGCGCGAGGAGTACGTGCCGCCCCGCTACGGCTGGGTGTGCGATCCGTGCGGCCGGCGACGCTGGGCGGAGATCGAGCCCGGCCACACCCACCGCGTGTGGGTGCCGGGGCGCTACGAGAACCGCACCCGTCGGATCTGGGTGCCCTGCTGAACGGGCGGCGCCGCCGCGGTCCGCAGCACGAACTCGATGGGCACGCGGACCCGCCCGGGGCCGTCGCGGAAGCGCCAACGGCGCACCGCGTCGACGGCGGCGTGATCGAGCAGCCGGTGGCCGCTGCTGGCCACCACGGTGCAGTCGCCGACGGTGCCGTCGGCGCGAACTTCCACCTCCAGCACGACGCGTCCCTGCCGGCCGGCGCGCACCGCGGCGGCCGGGTAGTCCGGGGGTGGGTTGTCGGCGAGCGGGCGCGGCTCCGTGACCGCCGGCATGGCAGGCGCGGCGGCGGGCGCCGGGATCGCCTCGCTGGGTGATGGGGGCATTGCCGGTTGCGGCGGTACCCGCAGCGGGCGCAGCCACTGCGGCTGCGGCAGCGGGGCAGGAGCCGGCGAGGGGCCGGTCCGGCGCTCGGATTCGGGCCAGGGCGTCACCGGGGTCGACAGGTCCTCGGTCGCGGCGGCCTCCACCGCCACGGGCGGGGCCGGCGGTGACTCCGGCGGGGGCGTCGGCGTGACGGTGGCGCGGGGGTCGATGCGGCACAGGAGCCCGGCGCTGGGGGCGCGGCCCGGGAACGGCGCCACCAGCACGGCGGCGAGACCGATCGCCATGCCGTGCAGGGCCAGGGAGGCGACCAGGGCGCGTCGCGGGTTCCCGTTCCGGCGATGCCGTGTCATGCCGGCCATCTAGAACACCGCCTCGACGAAGAAGCCGGCGTTGAAGCCGAAGGCGTCCATCCGGCTGTGGGCGGCGCGGTAGTTCTTGTCGGTCAGGTTCTCGAGGTTGGCACCGACGCGGACCTTGCGGCTGATGCGGTAGCCGACATCGAGGTCGTACACCGTGTAGCCGGGCAGGCCATCGTCGCGCAGCAGCGGTGAGGTGGGATCCTGCGGGTCCAGGCGATAGCCGACATCGCCCTGCAGCCGGGCGGGCGGGATGCGGGTGAAGCTGCGGACGATGTCGGCGGTCAGCTGGCAGTACCACCGCTGCTCCAGGGGCTCCTCGTAGCCGATGCCGATCAGGCCGCGGGCCGGATGGGTGTGCCGCAGCGGCTCGTCGTTGGTGTGATCGGTGCCCTGGTTCCACATGAGCCCGCCGCTGAGGAAGAGGCCGTCGGGCACCTCCTCCCACCAGGCGTGTGGCTCCAGCCTGGCGTTCCACTCGATGCCCTGCACGCTTGCCTCGCCGTTGCTCGAGGTGACGAAGACGCGCTCGTCGGCATCGAACATGCCGTTGTTGTCGTAGTCGAAGTGGGTCTGGCCCTGGAACGTGCCGGCCACCGGGTTCTGGAAGCCGTCGAAGTCGGTGTGGTAGCCGACCAGCGTGCTGTCCCAGCCATCGCCGCGGTGGCGCACGCCCAGTTCGTAGTTGTCGGCGACGATCGGATCGAGCAGGCCGGTCGGCACCAGCACGCCGTAGCCGTGCTGGGTGATGCCGAACTTCGGCGCGAACGTGCGGAAGCCGCGGCTCCACGAGGTGAAGACGCGCCAGTCGTCGTCGGGGGCCACGACGACGCCGACACCGCCGGTCACCGCATGGGTCCAGTCGGTGAGCCGGTCCAGCTCGCGGTCGCCGACCGGCGGCGTGTACTGGCTGTCGGGGACGCTGCGATAGCGGAAGCGGTCGAGGCGGACGCCGCCGGCGAGGCTGAGCCAGGGCGACAGCTGCCACTCGTCGTAGGCGAACAGGCCGGCGTTGTACCACTCCTGATCGGGGGCGGCCTTGGTCACCGCGCCACCGGGGGTGTGGATGGTGAACTGCTCGTCGTCGGGGCTCTCGCCGGTGTCGCGGCGCAGCGTCAGGCCGATGGCCAGCCGGTGGTCCTGCCAGCGGTCCGTGCGCCAGGTCCAGTCGGTGGCCAGCGTCTCCCAGCGCGCGATGCCGACGTTGCCGTTGGCGAACCGCCGGCGATCCTCCTTGTCCTGCCAGTAGACCCTGGCCTCGAATCCCTCGTTGGCGTCCGGTGCGCTGCTGCGATAGCCGAGGTCGATGCCGACGCGGTCGTTCTCGTTGCGCTGGTCGGGGCGATAGAAGCGGGCGATCTCGCGCCGGCGCACGCTCTGGCCCCGCAGGAAGACGGTGCCGTCGCCGCCGCCCACGCGGTACTCGGCGTTGCCGTCGAAGTTCAGGTCCTCGCCGCCGGACGGCGCGAGCCGGCCCACGCCGTGGCCGCCGCTGCCGTCCTCCAGGTCGCGCCAGGTGCCGCCGATGCGGGTGCGCAACCGCGGCAGCGCCGCCTCGACGTCGGTGCGCAGCAGGAAGCCATCGTTGACGGTGTCGAACGAGGTCTTGGCGCGGCCGCCGAAGCGGACGCCGGCCGTCGGGAACTCGAGCCGCGGGGCGCGGGTGTGGAAGTCGATCACGCCGCCGAGCGCGTTGGCGCCGTACTGCACCGAGGCGGGCCCGCGGATCACCTCGATGCGTTCGATGCTCTCGGCTTCGACCTTGCCGTAGAGGTCGTCGCCGGCGAAGCCGCCTTCGCCCCAGAAGGTGGTGATCGGGTTGCCGTCGATGGTCGCCAGGATGTTGGCGCCGGACAGGCCGCGGATCACCGGGTCGGACGTGGTGGCGGTCCGCTTCTCGATCCAGATGCCGATCTCGCGGTCGAGCGCGTCGAGCACCGAGGACTGGTCGCGGCGGGTCAGCGTCTCGAGGTCGACCACCGACACCTGTCGCGGCAGCTCGAACGGGTCCTGGCTGAGCCGGAACGCGGTGACCCGCACCGGCGGCAGCGTGACGGGATCCTGCGACGCGGGCTTCTGGGCGGACAGCGTCGTCGCCAGGAGCGGGACGCCGAGCAGGGGCAACGGGCGGACGTGCAAGGGGACCATGGCGACCGCCTGGGCAAAGGCGATGCCGTCGTCGTCGGCGCGGCGCTGCCCAGGTGGTGCGGGCCAGTTCTGCGCGCCTCGTTACGGGCGCGTGCCATCAAGGGATATTGGTGTCCACAATGCGTAGCGGGCGGCACCGTCGCCTTGTTCCCCCCGGTCCCGCCGTCATGATGCGGTCATGACCGAACGCGGTGATCGCTTCGACCACCCCTTGATCGAGCGTTACGCCAGCGCCGAGATGGCGGGCCTCTTCTCGCCGCGGCGCCGGCACACCACCTGGCGCGACCTGTGGATCGCGCTGGCCCAGGCCCAGCACGAGATCGGCCTGCCGGTGACCGCGGCGCAGGTGGCCGAACTGCGCGCCCACCGCGACGGGTTCGACTGGGCGCGGGTGGCGCAGCTCGAGAAGGAGCTGCGCCACGACGTGATGGCGCACGTGCATCACTATGGTGAACTGGCGCCCGGGGCACGGCCGATCATCCATCTCGGCGCCACCAGCTGCTACGTCACCGACAACGGCGACCTGATCGTGTACCGGGAGGCGCTGCGGCTGCTGGAAGGGCGGCTGGCGGCGGCGCTGGCGGCGCTGGCGGAGTTCGCCCGGCGCTGGCGGGACCTGCCGTGCCTCGGCTTCACCCACTACCAGGTGGCGCAGCCGGTGACCGTCGGCAAGCGCGCCTGCCTGTGGGCCCAGGACCTGGCCCTCGATCTGGACGAGGTGCGCCGGCTCATCGCCTGGCTGCCGTTGCGCGGGGTGAAGGGCACCACCGGCACCCAGGCCTCGTTCCTGTCGCTGTGCGATGGCGACCACGGCCGGGTCGAGGACCTCGAGCGGCGGGTGGTGGCGGCGATGGGTTTCGAACGGGCGCTGCCGGTGAGCGGGCAGACCTACACCCGCAAGCTCGACTGGACCCTGCACCAGGCCCTGTCGGGCATCGCCCAGTCCGCCGCCAAGTTCGCCAACGACATCCGGCTGCTGAGCCACGACGGCGAACTGGAGGAGCCCAGCGAGCAGAAGCAGATCGGCAGCTCGGCGATGGCCTACAAGAAGAACCCGATGCGCTGCGAGCGGGTGAACTCGCTGGCCCGCTACGTGATCGAGGCGGCCGGCACGTCGGCGCACACCGCGGCGACGCAGTGGCTCGAGCGCTCCCTGGACGACTCGGCGGTGCGACGCATCGCCCTGCCGGAGAGCTTCCTCGCCTGCGACGCGATCCTGATGCTGGTGCAGAACGTGGCGGCGGGGCTGGTGGTGTTCCCCAAGGTGATCGAGCGTCGCCTGCGGGAGCAGCTGCCGTTCCTCTGCACCGAAGAGTTGCTGATGGCCGGCGTCCGCGCCGGCGGCGATCGCCAGGAGCTGCACGAGCGCATCCGCGTGCACAGCCGCGCGGCGGCCCACGCCGTGAAGGCCGAGGGGCGGCCGAATCCGCTGCTGGAGCTGATCGCCGGCGACCCGGCCTTCGCCGCGATCCAGGCAGAGCTGGCGAGCCTGCTGGAGCCGCAGAAGTTCGTCGGCCGCTCGGCGGCGCAGGTGGATCGCTTCCTGCGCGACGAAGTGGCGCCGCGGCTGCGGGGCGCGGGGGCCGGCCCGGCCGCCGAGATCCGCGTGTAGGGCGATTGCTGCCAGAATGGCGCGACTCCTTGAATGCTGCCAGAACGGCAGTCGATCGCCCTTCGCCTGCCTTCACGCCGCTTAACGTAACATGCTTCCCATCCTTGGCTTGTGACCGAATCCCGGAATCGGGACGAGCGGGCACGCCATGTGCTTCCAGGCAGGGCGGACCGCAACCCGCCCAGAGAACAAGGAGGCCCGATGGATCCCAACAAGCTGACCCAGAAGTCCCAGGAAGCCCTGCAGCAGGCCCAGCAGCAGGCGGTGACCCGCGGTCACCAGGAGGTGGCGCCCGAGCACCTCTGCCTCGCGCTGGCGGAACCCGGTGACGGCCTGGTCGGACGGCTGCTGGAGAAGATCGGCGTCGACCGGCCGGCCTTCCTGCAGGCGATCACCGCCGAGCTCGACCGGCGCCCGAAGGTCTCCGGGCCGGGCTTCGAGCAGGGCAAGATCTACCTGACCCAGGATCTGTCGCAGGCGTTGGTCGCGGCTGAGCAGCGCGCCGCCAAGATGCGCGACGAGTACGTCTCGGTCGAGCACCTGTTCCTGGCGCTCCTGCAGCTCGGTCGGCCGAAGGGTTTCCAGGACGTGCTGCGGCGCTTCGACCTCAGCGAGGGCCGCTTCCTCAACGCCCTGAAGGAGGTGCGCGGCAACCAGCGGGTGCAGAGCGCCAACCCGGAGGCCACCTACGAGGCGCTGCAGCGCTACGGCCGCGACCTCGTGCAGATGGCGCGGGACGGCAAGCTCGATCCGGTGATCGGCCGCGACGAGGAGATCCGGCGGGTGATCCGGATCCTCAGCCGCAAGACCAAGAACAATCCGGTGCTGATCGGCGAGCCCGGCGTCGGCAAGACCGCCATCGCCGAAGGGCTGGCCCAGCGCATCGTCCGCGGCGACGTGCCCGAGGGCCTGAAGGACAAGACGGTGTTCGCCCTCGACATGGGCAGCCTGATCGCCGGCGCCAAGTACCGCGGCGAGTTCGAGGAGCGGCTGAAGGCCGTGCTCAACGAGATCAAGCAGTCCGAGGGCCGCATCCTGCTGTTCATCGACGAGCTGCACACGATCGTCGGCGCCGGCAAGGCGGAGGGCGCGAT
>CAZMGG010000047.1:0-37460 GCA_964565715.1 uncultured candidatus Brocadiaceae bacterium
AGTCGCCGGTGTGCACGCCCATCGGATCGAAGTTCTCGATCGAGCAGATGATGACGACGTTGTCGTTCTTGTCGCGCATCACCTCCAGTTCGAACTCCTTCCAGCCGGCGATCGACTCCTCGATCAATACCTCGCTGTTCAGGCTCAGCTCGAGGCCGCGGGAGCAGATGTCCTCGAACTCCTCGAGGTTGTAGGCGATGCCGCCGCCGCTGCCGCCCATGGTGAAGCCGGGCCGGATGACGCAGGGCAGGCCGATGCTGTCGAGCGCGCGGCGGGCCTCGTTCATCGTGTAGGCCAGCTGCGAGCGGGCGCACTGCAGGCCCACCTTCTCCATCGCCTCCTTGAACTCGAGGCGGCCCTCGGCCTTGGCGATGGCCTTGGGATTGGCACCGATCATCTCGACGCCGAACTGCTGCAGCACCCCCATGTCGTGGAGCTGCATGGCGCAGTTCAGCGCGGTCTGGCCGCCGAGCGTCGGCAGCAGCGCATCCGGGCGCTCCGCCTCGATGATCCGCGCCACCGTTTCCGGGGTGATCGGTTCGATGTAGGTCCGATCCGCGGTCTCCGGATCGGTCATGATGGTCGCGGGGTTGCTGTTGACCAGGATGATGCGGAACCCATCCGCCCGCAGGGCCCGGCAGGCCTGCGTTCCGGAATAATCGAACTCGCAGGCCTGGCCGATGATGATCGGCCCCGAGCCCAGGACGAGGATGGAACGCAGGTCTTGACGGCGCGGCATCGCTTCGGGGGAAGGACTACACCAGAGCGGTCCCGGAGGCGCGAGCGGAATGTCAGCGCGGCGCGGAAGTCGCGGGCGCGCGACCAGTTCTCCACGGAAGGCATCTGCTGCAAGTCGCCGTGGACATCGGGCTTGCGGAGCCGCGTGCGAAGTTGTCCAGAGGGGCGTGGAGAACCGGATCGGGGGGATCGCCGGAATGCCGGCGCGGAGCGTGAACCGGACGCGGCCCATGGCTAGCGTCGCCTCCCGCATGAGCCAGCCCGATCGCGCGCCGTCCGTCCTCCGGCCCCTCCTCCTGGCCGCCTGCATCACGCTCGCCGTGACGGCCCTGCGGCTGGTCGGCGAGCTGCAGCAGTGGAGCCCGTCCCTCTCCAACCGGGACGCGGGCGGCGGCGGCGCCCTGCTGGGCATCACCTGGCTGGTGCCGGTGTTCGGGCTGTGGTTCGGGATCCAGCTCGCCCGCGGCGGCCGCCCGCCGGCGCACAAGGGCAAGGCGATCCTGCTGCCGATCCTCGGCATCGGTGGGCTCGTCGGCGCCATGGCCCTGCAGTTCATGGTGCTCGAACTCGACGGCAATGCGATGTTCGCCTACCTCGGCGCGACGCTGGGGGCGTGCTCGCTGACGGCGCTGGCGGCGTGGCCGTCGCTGTTCGGCGCCAATCTCGTCTACGGGCTGTGCGCGCGGCTGCCGATCATCGCGCTCACCTACGTCGCCTTCGACAAGGGCTGGGACGTCCACCACGTCAAGCTGCCGCCGAACGCCACTGCCGCCGCCCAGGCCGACCCGGCCTGGTTCCTGTCGGCGGCGCAGATCGTGTTGTGGATCCCCTTCACGATCCTGGTCGGCGGCCTGTTCGGCGGGCTCGGCGCCCTGTTCGTGCGCCGGCCGCAGGCCTAGTCCGCCGGCTGGTTGCGCAGGTCGTCGGCGAGCGCCGCAGCGAGGTCGTCGAGGGGCAGCGCGCGGGTGCTGCTCCGGCCGATGCCCGTGGGCAGCACGAAGTGCACCGCCGTGCCCTCGACCTTCTTGTCGCGGGCGAGGAACGGCAGCAGCGCGGCCGCCGGCGGCAGCGGGGTCTCCGCGAAGCCGTAGGCCCGCAGCAGCGCGTGGGCGCGCCCGGCAGCGGCGGGCGGGATCGTGTCGAGGGAGCGGCCCAGGCGCAGCGCGAAGTGCAGGCCGCGGGCGACGCAAAGGCCGTGCGGCGTGCCGAAGCCCGCGTGGGCCTCGAGCGCGTGGCCCAGCGTGTGGCCCAGGTTGAGCAGGCGGCGCGGCCCGGACTCGCGCAGGTCGGCTTCGACCACGGCGATCTTGGCTCGCACGCAGCGCTCGACCGCGTGGGCCAGCGCCGCCGGCTGGCGCGCCAGCACCGCCTCGCGCTCGTCCTCGAGGAACGCGAACAGCTCCGGATCGAGGCCGAGGGCCACCTTGAGCACCTCGCCGAGGCCCGAGCGGAACTCGCCGTCCGGCAGGGTCGGGAGGAAGTCGGGGTCGATGAGCACCAGCCGGGGCGGATGCACCGTGCCGACCAGGTTCTTGCCCGCCGGCAGGTTGACGGCGTTCTTGCCGCCGACGCTGCTGTCGACCATCGCCAGCAGGGTGGTGGGCACCATCCACAGCTCGATGCCGCGCAGGTAGAGCGAGGCGCAGAGGCCGCCGAGATCGCCGATGGTGCCGCCGCCGAGCGCCGCCAGGATGCCGGTGCGGTCGATGCCGGCCCGGGCGAGGTCGCCGAGCACCTCGGCGGCGGTCGCCAGCGTCTTGATGGCCTCGCCGCCGGCCACGGCGCGCTGCGCCCAGCCCGCCGGCACCGCTTCGGTCAGCAGCGGCGCGCCCGCATCGAGCAGGGCGAAGCCGCGCCGGTCGCCGGCCGCGGCCAGGTGCCGCCGGACGCCGTTGCCGATGCGGATCTCGCTCGGGCCTTCGCCGGCGGGGCGGCAGTGCAGGACGATCACGACGAGGTCGGCGTGGCGGGCGCGGTCGTGCGTCCCCGTTCCTTGCGCCGGCGGGCGTTGCGGTCGTCCTGGTGCTGCAGCCAGCGGCGCTGCTCGCGCTTCGACATGCGCCAGATGCCCAGCATGGTCAGGCTCACCAGCACCAGCACGGCGATGCCGAGGTCGCGCACGCCGGGCTGCGATTCCATGACGTAGCGGTCGAGGCCGGCGGCGACGAACACCGGCGTCGGCAGCTCGCGGCCCTGCCGGGTCTCGTAGACCATCCGCTTGTAGTAGAAGCAGCGGACCTCGAGGCCGGTGCCGCTCGGCATCCGCTCGACGTTGCCGGGGATCCAGACCGGCACCAGGCGGCCGCCGAGGTCGCGGTTCATGATCCAGGCCTCGGTCCAGTACTCGATGCCCGCCGGGTTGGTGTTGGCGCGGGTGGTGCGGGTCATGGCCAGCGTGCCGAGCAGCCGCATCGGCGTGCCACGCTGCACCGTGCCGCGCATCACCGCGTCCCACTGCTTGCGGTCGCTGAAGGCGGGCCGGGCGCGCCAGTCGGCCTTGTCGACCAGCTGCTTCTGGTCGCGGGCATAGGCGGCGAGGTGCCACAGCGCTTCGGCCTGGTCGTGCTCGATGTCGCGTTCCGAGTCGCGGTCCGGGTGGAACTCGTTGGCCACCATGCCGCCGTCGCGCATGCCGTTGAAGGCGGCCTGGTCCAGTTCGGTGACCGCCGGCCAGTCCTCGTAGGCGTGCTGGATCTCGCGGCCGACCAGCAGCGGCGCCTGGTCGACGGTGGCGGGGAAGGTCAGGTCGCGCAGCTTGAGGAAGAACCCCTCGACGCGCACCCAGCTCCCCGGCACGACCTCGACGCCGGGCTTCATCGAGAACGTCGCCAGCACCGGGTCGCCCTCGGCGGTGCGCAGCGACGCCTCGTAGACCGAGTAGCCGGGCACCGGGTGGCCCGGCTTCGGGCCGGCCAGCTCCTCGAGCCGGCCCTTGTACCAGAGCCAGGCGCCGCGATGGCGGGCGGCGTCGGCGCGGATCGTCGGCACCGGCACCGGCCGGCTCGGCATGCCCAGCGCCTGGGCCACGGTGGGTCCGACGTCGAGGGACTTGGCCAGCAGGTGCTGCAGCGGCTCGGCCTCCAGGCGCAGCCGTTCCTCACGGGTGCCGTCCCGGGCGGTGGCCAGCAGGGTGGCGTCCAGTTCGGGCACCTCGACCCGGGGCGGGGGCAGGTCGGGGATCGCCGAGGGATCGACCGCGCCCGACGGCGTCGGCAGGAAGAAGGCCAGGTAGACCAGCGCCGCCAGGACCGCGCCCATCAGGGCCATGCGGACCACCACGCCTTGTCCACCGGACTTGGAAGATGGCAACCGGAGCATGAACACGCGCAGGATAACGGGCCGGTCCCGCCGCAGGTTCGTCCGCAGTCGGATCCGGCGGGAAACGGCGCCGCCGCGCCGCGGGCTACTCGTCCTCGGGGCGGTCGAACAGGCCGCCGAGGTGGAAGTTGGCGATGTCCGAGCGGTCGACGATGGTGGCGGCGTTGACCCCCAGCGTGATGGCGATGACCTCGGCGATCTCCTCGGAGGTGGCGCCCTCCTTCTTCGCCTTCTTGAAGTGGCCCTCCAGGCAGCCCTTGCAGCCGCTGGTCAGCGCCGCGGCGATCGCCACGAACTCCTTGGTCTTGATGTCCAGCTTCGACTTGCCGTAGGTGGCCTTGTAGAAGCCCATGTAGAGGTTCTTCAGCTCCGGCGTCAGCATCGCGTAGCTGCGCATCCTGGAGCTCGGCAGACGGCCATCCTCGAGGGGTTCGGTGGGGGGAGTGCTGGCCTTCTTCTCGTCGGACTTGCTCATGGGGGGCGGTGGGGGCGGGATGCGGGCGACGGCGCGCCCGGCAGCTGGACGCTGAGGGGCGCCGGAATACGACCGGGGCGGGCGTTCGGGTAGGCCCTTTTTGGGGGGCGGCGATTATTGCAGGGTGAGCTGCAGCCGCACCAGCGCGTCGCGGTCGTTCTGCAGTTCCATCCGCTGGAAGGCCTGCTCGAACGGCAGCCAGAGCGACTCGCCCACCATCGGGCCCGGCGTCACCGATGCCAGCGGCGCGTCCGGGCCGCCGGCCTGCCAGGCGAACGGCCACTCCACCAGACCGAGCTCGCCGAACAGCTCCTTGTTGGGCTGGGCGATCTCCAGGAGCTGCAGCGGGCGGCGCAGGCCGGTCTCGGCGCGCACCTCGCGCAGCACGGCGTCCTGGATCTTGTCGCCGGGCGTCACCGGCCCGACCACCGGTCCCATCGGCCATTCCTCCCGCGGCTTCTGCCGCACCAGGAGGTACTGCACGCCGTCCGCGTGGACGTGGAACACGAAGACCCGGATGCGATGTTCGATCGAGTACACCGTCGCCTCCTAGTCGCCTTATCGGCGCAGGTGCGCGACGGGACGTTCCAGGGAGCGGAATTTTCCGATCCGGGGAGGAGGCCGGCGGCCTACCGGTCGCCGCCCTTGGCAGGGGGCGTTCCGTCCTTCTCGCCGCCCAGCAGGCCCTTCAGGCCCTCCCGCCCCTGTTCCGCGGCGCGGGCGGCGGCGAAGCCCTGGGCGACGAAGGTGAGCGATTTGACCAGGCTCTGCTCCTGGAAGCCCGAGCCCCAGGCGTGGCCGCCGCCCTCGACCAGTTCCCAGGTGTGGGGGATCTTGCGGTCCGCCAGCACCTCGTGCAGGCGCTGGTTGGCGTCGCCGAAGCGGTAGTGGTCGGCGGTGCCGGCGTCGAAGTACAGGCGCAGGCCGTCGAGCTTCTCGATCGCCACGTCCTCGGCCAGGTTGAGCGGGTTGGCGAGCTTCCACTTCGCCGGGTCGATCGGATCGCCGAACACCTCGGTCAGGCCGAGCCACGACACCATCTGCTTCATCCGGTCCGGCAGGTCCTCGGGGTTGTGCGGCAGCACTGCCGAACTGTGCACCGCGATGGTGCCGAACAGCTCGGGCCGGGTCAGGCCGATGCGCAGAGCACCCATGCCGCCCATGGAGATCCCCATCAGGGCCCGCTGGGAACGTTCCTTGCTGACCCGCCAGGTCGCCGTCAGGTGCTCCAGCAGGTCCTTGGTGATCAGGTCCTCGCAGTTGCCGCCCTTGCCGCGGTTCAGGTACATGGACCGCCGCGTGCCGTCGAAAGCCAGCACGAACACGCAGGGCTGCCACTTCGGGTCGCCGGCCATCCTGTCGAGGACCTGGGCGCCCATGCCGCGGCCATGGAACCGCAGGTGGTCCTCGTTCATGCCGTGCAGCCACACCACCAGGGGGTACACGGTCTTGGCGTTGGCCTCGTCGTCGTAGCCCTTCGGCAGGTAGATGCCGTAGCGGGCCTCGCCGTCCAGCGCCTCGCTCGGGAAGCTCTTCTCCTGGAAGGTCAGGTGCTGCAGTTCGACCGGCGGGTTGTTGCGGCGGCTACCGCGGTCCGGCCGTTGGGCGGGCAGCAGGGCGGTGACGGCAGCCAGGGCAGCCAGGAGCGGGAGGATGGTCTGGGCGCGCATGCGGAACCTCGGCGGGGGTGGCGGGCGATGGTAGCCGCTCTCTACGCTTCCGCGGCGCCACCGTGCAGGAGAAACCCATCTCCCAACCCGATCCCGCCGCCGTCCGCCTCGCTCCCCTGCTGGGCCGCCTCGTCGACTACGAGCGGACCCGGCCCAACGCGCGGCTCTGGGACCTGGCCAACGCCCGCGCGCTGCTGGGGCGGCCGGGCGCGCCGCCGGCTGCCGGCCGGGCGATCCAGGTGGGCGGCAGCAAGGGCAAGGGCACGGTCTGCGCCTTCCTCGACGGGCTGGGCCGGAGCGCCGGGCTGCGGGTCGGCGTCTACACCTCGCCGCACGTCGAGACCCTGCTGGAACGCACCGTCGTCGATGGCGCGCCGGTGCCGATCGACCGGCTGGAGCCCGCCCTGGCGGCGGTGGTGGCGGCGGCGGGCTCGCTGGGGCTCGAGGCGACGTTCTTCGAGGCGATGACCGTGGCGGCGCGCGACCTGTTCGCCATCGCCGGCGTCGACCTGGCGATCTACGAGGTGGGGCTGGGCGGGCGCCATGACGCCACCACCGCGATCCCCGTCGATGCGTCGGTGCTCACCGGCATCGAACTGGAGCACACCGAGGTGCTGGGCGACACGGTGACGGCCATCGCCGGCGAGAAGGCGCCGATCATCCGGCCCGGCGGCGTCGGCGTCACCTCGGCCACCGGCGAGGCCCTGGTGGTGATCGAGCGGCACGCCCGCGAGGTCGGCGCCGAACTGCTGGTGTGGGAACGAGACTTCGCCCTGCAAGGGCTGCGCTGGGACGGCGGCGTGGCCCGCGCCGTGCTGCGGCTGCCCGACGGCGCCGCGGTACCGCTGCGCCTGCCCGACGCCCGCGCCTTCGAGCCCCGCATGCTGGCGCTGGCCGCCGTCGGCCTGCACCGGGTGCGGCCCGATGTGCCCCTCTGCCTCGATCCGGCGCCGCGCCCGGCGCTGCCGTGCCGTTTCGAGACGCTGGCCGGACCCGACGGCGGCGTCGTCGTGCTGGACGGCGCCCACACCGAACAGTCCCTTGCCGCCGTTGCCACGGAGTTCACCCGGCGTCATCCCGGCCGGTTCGCCACGGTGCTGTTCGGCTGCGCCGCCGGCAAGCGCTGGCGCACCGGCTTGGGCCCCCTGCTGGCCCTGGCCGATAGCTTCGTCGTGACGGTGGTGCCTGGCACCGCCGGCGAGGACCCGGAAGTCATCGCGGGATGGCTGCGGGAGCGGGGGTGCCGCGCCGAGGCGATCGCCGACGCGGGCGATGCGCTGCGGGAGGTGCTCCGGCGGCCGTCGCCGCGGCTGGTGGTCGGTTCGTTCTACCTCGCCGGCGCTGCACGGCGGCTGCTGCGCGGGATGGGGGGCTGAAGGATGGACCACCAGGACAAGGCTGCGGGCGGCGTCGAGGCGCCGGTGTTCGTCGAGGACGTGTTCCTGACCGATGCCTTCCTCATCAAGGGCCGGCTGTCGAAGAAGAACAAGCGGCTCAGCAACGTGCTGGAGGACAGCACCCGCACGTTCCTGCAGATCCAGGACGCCACCATGGTGTCGTTGCGCAACGGCGAGGTGATCCGCACGCCGAGCGTCATGGTCAACTTCAAGGAGGTGATCCTGGCGCACGAGCTGGTCGACGTCGCCGGCGACGAGCACCTGAAGCGGCTGGCCCTGCCCAACAAGACCGTGCACATCCGGGCGTTCTACAACGGCGCCGTGCAGTTCGAGCTGGCCGGCAACATCGAGGCCGGCGCCTACGAGCAGGTCACCGGCATGGGCGGCCGCCGCTACTTCATCATGCAGAAGCCCACCTTGCGCGGCCTCAGCCTGGAGATCCGCGACCTCGCGCTGCTGCGCGGGCTCGAGTACGCGATCGTCCGCAAGGACAAGATGGCGTACGTGTACGACTTCAGCTGAGCGGCGGCCGGTCGTATCCTGCGCGGCCCGACCAGGTCCGCCGCGTGTCTCCACCGCCCGATCCAGCGCCGCCCGGCGCGGCCGAACGCCCGGCGCGCACCGTCCCGCTCGCCGACGGCCCGGTCGCGCCGTGGCTCGACCGGCTGGTGGCGGTCACCACGGTGGCGGTGGCGCTGGGCTGCCTGTGGTTCCTGTGGCAGGCGGCGCCCGACGGACGCGGCCACGGCACCCACGAGCAGCTCGGGCTCGAGCCGTGCGGCTGGGCCCGGCAGGGCTTCCCGTGCCCGACCTGCGGCGTCACCACCGCGGCGTGCCACGTCGCCCACGGCCAGTTCCTCTCGGCGGTGGTGGCGCAGCCGTTCGGCGCCGCCCTGGCCATCGGCGGGCTGCTGGCGGCGGTGGTCGCCCTGTACTGCCTCATGCGCCGCCGTGCCTTCGTCGAGTGGATCGGCCGGCTGCCGCTGCCGCGGCTCGTGGTCTACGGCGTGCTCCTCCTGCTGGCCTCCTGGCTCTACAAGTACCTGACCTTCGTGCCGTGACCCAACCTCCGCAACTGCCCCAACGCCCGTCCTGGACCATGCCGGTGCTGGTCGGCGCGCTCGCCACCGCCCTGCTGCACTCGCCCCTGCTGCTGCTCGGCGAGCTGTGGATCCCGCTGTGCTGCACGCTCGGCTGCACCGGCGTGCCGGTGGGCTTCGTGCCGGCGATCCTGGCGGCGCGCCGGGATCCCTGGTTCGGCGCCGGCTCCGGCTTCGCGGTGGCGTTCCTGTCGGTCGGCATCGGCGCGATCGCCCTGGCGGTGACGGCCCTGCTCCATGGCTTCCAGTTCGAGCCTGAGATGCTGGACGCGATGGCCGAGGAGCTGCGTACCGACGGCACCCTCAGCGAGACCGAGATCGAGAACACCGTGTCGGTGCTGGCCAACGGCGCGCGCTTCCTGCCGGTGCTCGGCGCCGGCCTGCTGGCCCTCAGCGGCGGCGTCTGCGGTGCGGTGACCGGCGCGTTCGCCGGTCGCCGTCGGCCGGATCCGCGCTGGTCGGATCCTCACCAAGGGCAGCCGCCAGCATGAGCCGGTAGGAGCGGTAGCGGCTGTCGGCGATGCGACCGTCCCGCCGCGCCGCCAGCACCGCGCAGTCCGGTTCGTCCTGGTGCAGGCAGTTGCGGTAGCCGCAGCAGGGCAGCAGCGGCGCCAGTTCCGGGAACAGGAACTGCAGCTCCTGGGCGCCGGTGTGGAACAGGTGGAAGGCGCGGACGCCCGGCGTGTCGAGCACGTGGCCGCCGCCGGGCAGCGGGATCAGCTCGGTGTGGGCGGTGGTGTGCTTGCCCTGCCGGATGTGGCTGAGCGAGCCGACCCGCAGGTCGCAGCCCGGCACGACGGCGTTGAGCAGCGACGACTTGCCGACCCCGGACAGGCCGCACAGCACGGTGCGGTTGCGGTGCAGGGCTGTGGCCAGCTCGACGATCGCCTCCCGGGACTCGTGGCCGGGCAGCAGGCACAGCGGATAGACCGGATAGCCGAGTCCGCGGTAGAGGTCGGTCCAGCGCTGCGCTGCTCCCTCGCGGTCCAGGTCCACCTTGGTCAGCACCAGCGCCGCCGGGATCTGCGCGCGGCCGGCGGCGCAGAGCACCCCGTCGATCAGTTCGGGCTGCAGCGGCGGCTCGCGCAGCGCGGCCACCGCCAGCACCAGGGTGACGTTGGCGGCCACCACCTGGGCCCGTTCGCCCTCGCCGGCGGCCCGCCGGTGCAGCTGGCTCTGCCGCGGCAGCACCGCCTCGATGGCGCCGCCCTGCTCGTCCTGCCGCACCAGCACGCGGTCGCCCACCGCGATCGGCTTCTTCTCGTGGCTCGGCGTCTCGAACAGACGGCCGCGCAAGGGCAACGCGGCGCGTTCCCCGTCGATCTCGACGTGGCACAGCCTGGCGTCGATCCGTAGAACGAGGCCTTCCTGCAATGACGGGTCCATCGGCTGGCGCGGCTTTGGTGGGTCGGCTGGCGCCCAGCCCGACGGGTGCGTTGCATCTGGGCAACGCGCGGACCTTCCTGCTGGCGTGGCTGTCGGTGCGGGCGCGGGGCGGCACTCTACTGCTGCGGGTCGAGGACATCGACGGCCCGCGCCTGAAGCCCGGCGCCGAGGCCCAGGCCCTGGACGACCTGCGCTGGCTCGGGCTCGACTGGGATGGCGAGGTGGTGCGACAGACCGACCGGCTGGAGCGCTACCGGACCGCCGCCGAGGCCCTGGTGGCCAGAGGCCTCGCGTATCCCTGCGTGTGCAGCCGCAGGGAGGTCGAGGAGGCGGCCTCGGCGCCGCACGAGGGCGAGCGCGAGGGGCCGGTGTATCCCGGCACCTGCCGCGGCCGCTTCGCCGACGTCGCCGCGGCGAGGGCGGCCACCGGCCGCGAGCCGGCCCTGCGCTTCCGGGTCGACGTGACGGCGCAGCCCTTCGCCGACCGCTTCCGCGGCCCCCAGCCCGGCGCGCTGGCCGGCGACTTCGTGATCTGCAAGCGCGACGGCGGGCCCGCCTACCAGCTCGCCGTGGTGGTGGACGACGCCGCCCAGGGCGTCACCGAGGTGCTGCGCGCCGACGACCTGCTGCCCAGCACGCCGCGGCAGCTGCTGCTCTATCGGGCGCTGGGCCTCCGCGCGCCGGCGTTCTGCCACGTGCCCCTGGTGGTGGGCGCGGACGGCCTGCGGCTGGCCAAGCGGCACGGCGACACGTCGCTGCGCCACTTCCGCGAACGCGGCGTCACCGCCGAGCGGCTGGTCGGCCATCTGGCCTTCCTGTGCGGCATGCGCTTGCGCGGCGCCGAGTGCCGGCCGAGCGACCTGCTGGCCGGCTTCGAGCTGCAACGGCTGCCACGGACGCCCGTCCTGGGCAGCGATCACGGGCTGCTCTGAGCCAGCTCGCTACTTCGGCCAGTCGTACTGGTGCGGGAAGAACGTCGGCGCGACCCGTTCCGCCGGCGTGTCGCCGGCCAGCGTGATCAGGAAGCCGATCGGCGTGGGCTCGACCATGCGGGCGCGGCCGTTGAAGCGCGAGCGGCCCCAGCGCCAGCCGCGGGCCACCAGGGTCAGCTCCGCGAGCGCACCGGTGGCCGGGTCGACCACGGCGGTGCCTTCCAGCCAGGTGCGCACGCCCCGCGGCCAGGCGCCGTCACGCGCCTGCCAGTCGCCGGCCTCGATCGGCCAGGCGCGCGCGCTGACGCAGAGGGCGGTGCCGCGCAGCCGCAGCTGCACGCCGCCGGTCGCGGGACCCACCACCTCGGCCTCCAGTCCCGCCTCGCGCACCTCGGTGTCGTGGAACGGCACCACCTGGCCGCGGGCGCAGTCCACCAGATTCAGCTTCGCCAGCCGGCGGAGCGCCGGCACGGCGTAGCGGGTGCCGGGCTCGGCACCCGCCGGCGGGATCCAGCCCTTCTGCTCCTCGGCGGAGAACCAGCAGAAATCGCGATTCCAGGGGCCGCGTTCGACGGCCGGGTCGTCCAGCGAGCCCAGGTCCCGCGTGATCACCCGCAACGCCAGACCGTCCTCCGGGTAGCGATCCTCGTGGCGCCGGTCGGGGCGCACCGGGTGGTCCTTCGGCAGCGCCGGCCGCGGCTCCGGCAGCGCCTGCCACTTCGCCAGCGAGGTGCGCAGCAGCTCGCCGACGCGCGCCGCATCGTTGCTGTTCACCGAGCCCAGCAGCGTGCCATCCGGGCTCACGACGTAGATCCCCTGCCGCGTCCGGCCCGGCCGGCCGCCGTAGTGGCCCTGCTCGGCCATCCCCTGGAAGAAGCGGCACTCCGGGTCGGCGCCGTTCTGCAGGCGCCACACCTCGTCGGCGGCCAGCACGAAGCCGGCGCACAGGGCCTGCACCGCAGCGTTCGACCAGACGGACCGCCGGCCGATGACGCCGTTGTTTCAAGTGCAGCCGAGCGGGTGGCCGTTCATCACCCAGAGCAGCAGCGGCTTCCGCGCCGCATCGGCGGCCAGCACGCCCTCGGCGAAGGTCGGCAGCCAGCCCAGGGTCTCGAACGCCAGCTCGGCGGTGGCCGGCGCGATGGCCGCGGCCCACGTGGCGAGGTCCCTGCCGTCGGCCTCAGGCGCGGCCAGGGTGCCGGGATCCACCGCCGGCGGGGCGTCGGGCTCCTGGGCCAGGGCGGCCGGCAGGAGCAGCAGGGAGAGCGCGCGGGCCAGTCCGGGCAGCAGCATGGTCGACGGATCGTAGCGGAGCCCACCCGAGGTGCGTGGATAGACTCGCCGGGATGGTGAGCCGGATGTTGTTGTGCGCCTTCTGCGCATTCGTGGCCGTGGGAGCGGGGACGGCGCAGGAGCCAGCACCGTTCGACTTCGCGACGGCATGGCGCGAGGTGGAGGCGGCGTTCCGCCAGGGTTGCGCCCAGCAGCGCGTGGTCGGCGCCAGCCTGATGTTCGTGCAGGGCAGCGACGTGCTCGGCTTCGCCGCGCATGGCCTCGCCGACCAGAAGGGTGGCCGCGCCGTCGATCGCGACACGATCTTCCACTGGGCGAGCTGCACCAAGACGCTGACCGGCATCGCCGCGATGCAGCTCGTCGAGCGCGGCCGGCTGCGACTGGAGCAGCCGATCGTCGAGCTGCTGCCGGAACTGCGCGCGGTGCACGACCCTCGCTCGGAGCTGGGCTCGATCACGATCCAGCACCTGCTGTCGCACTCGGCGGGCTTCCGTTCGCCGACCTGGCCGTGGGGCGGCGACAAGCCGTGGCATCCGCACGAGCCGACCCAGTGGGCGCAGGTCGTGGCGATGCTGCCCTACACCGAGATCGAGTTCACGCCGGGCAGCCGGTTCCAGTACTCCAACCCCGGCATCGTCTTCGTCGGCCGCGCGATCGAACTGCGGAGCGGCGACGACTACGAGACCTACATGCAGAAGAACGTGCTGGGGCCGCTCGGCATGGCGCGCAGCTACTTCGACGTGACGCCCTACCACCTGCAGCGGCACCGCTCGCACAGCTACCGCGTGCAGGGCGGTGAGCTGACCGACCACGGGCCCGACTTCGACACCGGCATCACGGTCAGCAACGGCGGGCTCAACGCGCCCCTGCCCGACATGGCGCGGTACCTGGCGTTCCTGCTGGGGGCGGTGCCGGCGGACGCCGACGCGAAAGGCGTGCTGCGGCGCGAGTCGCTGGAACGGATGTGGCAGCCGCTGGTGCCGGCGCGCGGCGAGAGCCTGGGGCTGACGTTCTTCGTGCAGGAGAAGGGCGGCTCGCGCTTCTGCACCCACACCGGCGGGCAGCGCGACTTCGTGACGTTCTTCTACGTGCACCCGGCCTCGGGCACCGGCGCGCTCGGCGCCTGGAACAGCAGCACCGGCGGACAGGTCATGGCGGCGATGCGGGCCATGTGCATGGAGAAGCTGTCGCTGCCGATGGCGCGGCGCTGACGGCGGTTCACCGCAACCCGGGCAGCCGGTCGCCGCCCTCGTCGGTGACCACCGCCCGCACCGCGCGCAGGTTGCGGATGTCCTGCAGCGGGTCGCCGCCGAGCACGACGAAGCCGAACGTGCGGCCCTGCTCGATCCGGCCGGTCTCGGCGCCGCCGAGCACCTTCGCCGCGATGGTCGTCGCCGCCGCCAGGGCCTGCGCCGGCGTCATGCCGTACTCGACCATCAGCTCGAGCTCGCGCGCATTGTCACCGTGACGGAACACGCCGGCATCGCTGCCGCAGGCGATCGTGACACCCTTCTGCAGGGCCCGCTGGAACGCGATCCGGCTGGTGTTGAGACGGTCCGCCAGCGGGCCCTGGTGGCCCGCCTGCCGCACGATCGCCTCGGTGGCGGCGAGGCACGGACACAGCACGACGCCCTTCTCCACCATCAGCTGCAGCGTCGCCTCGCTGGCCAGCGCGCCGTGCTCGATCGTCCGCACGCCGGCCAGCACCGCGCGCCGGATGCCCTCGTCGGTGTTGGCGTGGGCGGCGACGGGCACGCCGGCGGTCCTCGCCTCGTCGCAGATCGCGTCGAGTTCGGCCTGGGTGAACGTCGGCGTCGAGCCCTGGCCCGGCGCCCGCCGGTAGTCGGCGTAGACCTTGATCCACTGGGCGCCGGCGGCGATCTGGCGGCGCACGGCGACCCGCACGCCGGTCTCGCCGTCGGCGGGCTCGGCCCCCTTCGGCGCCTCGATGGTCGGCAGCACCGGCCCGTAGCACCCCGTCGCGACGATCGCCCGCGTGCTGGCGAACACGACGGGGCCGGGCACGGTCCCTTCGCGGATCGCGTCCCGCAGCGCCACGTCGGCGAAGCCCGCGCCCTCGGTGCCGAGATCGCGGATCGCGACGAAGCCGGCGGCGAGCGTCTGGCGCGCGTGCGCCACCGCGCGCATCGAACGCAGTTCGAGGGACTCCTCGAGCACCTGCCTGTTCCATGGCGCCTCGTCGTACGGCCGCAGGCACACGTGCGTGTGCAGGTCGATGAGCCCCGGGATCAGCCAGGCGTCGCCGAAGTCGACGTCCGCGGGCTCCTGTCCCGCGGGGCGCACCACGGCGATGGCGGGCCCGAGGACGACGATGTCGGTGGGGCCGCGCCAGGAAGCGCCGTCCTCGGCGAGCACGTGGGCGCAGCGGTAGGTCGTGGGTCGCTGGGCTGTGAGGCCGCTGGCGAGGGCGAAGGCGGTGGCGAGAGCGACCGTGAGCGTGCGGCGGTGCATCCTGGGATCATCGCGCCGGGCGGCCGCGGGCGCGATCGTTCGGGAGGCGGACCGCGGGACGCTACGCCGGCGGCACCGGCGCGCGGGCCTCGTAGAGGTTCGCCACGGTCCGCAGGCGCCCGTCGTGGAACACCGGCACCAGGATGCGGCGATAGTCCGGGCCTTCGAACGCGTCGAGTGCGGCCCATCGGCGCGGCAGGCCGTCGCTGTGCAGCAGCTGCATGGCGACCGGCGGCGCCGCCGGGTCGAAGGTGAACACCGGATAGGCGCGGACGGTGCGGCGGCCGGGCACGGTGACGACGGTCCACTCGCCCGGGCAGCCGGCGAGGTGGTGGTGGTTGCACTCGCCCGGCGCCAGCGTGCCGTAGACCAAGAGCCGGCGGTCACTGGCGAACGTGTCCTGCAGGCGGCGTTCGGCCGCGCCGCCGCGTTCGCGGTTGGCGGCGGTCAGCAGCGGGAGCAGATCGGCGAGTTGCATGTCATCGCCCGGCGGGCCAGTCGGCCGGCATCCACTCCGGCAGGTCGCGCAACGAGGCGCGGGCCTCGGCCGAGGTCGGCAGGCCCCAGGCCTCGAAGAACGGGCCGAGATCGCGGCCGACCGTGCGGGAGAACCGCAGCAGCCACTGGTCGCGCTTCTGCGCGTCGTCCTTGGGCCGGTCGGCGGCCGGCAGCGCCTCGTACTCCGCGAAGCACTTCCGGAACGCATCCCAGCCGAACGCGCCCTGCAGCTGCCGGTACATCACCAGCCGCAGCCCGAGATCGGCCTTGCCCTCGTCAGAGCCCCAGGGCCTGGTGCCCTCGCGCAGGTGCTCGGCGAGCCGCGCCTCGGCCTTGACCAGGTTGCCGCCCCAGGCCTGCTGCCAGCCCACGCCGCACAGCGTCTCACACAGGTACAACGAGAACAGGTTGACGGTGACCTCGCCGGTGCCGGCGAACGTCCAGTCCTTCTCCTGGTGGTTGTGACCGAACTCGTGGAACAGGCCCCAGGGCGCCTGCCGCATCCTCTCGAGCGAGACCACGGTGGCAGCCTCCTTCAGCGGGATCATGATCGGATAGCCCGCATGCATGTAGCCGGCGCTGATCTGCACGTCGGCGACGTAGCGCTCGGCGCGGAGGCGCTGGTGCGGGCGGGCGGCCAGGTCGGCAGCGCCGTCGGCGACGCGATCCCAGAACTGCAGCACCGCGGTCGGGTCGTCGAGGTTGCGGACGACGGCGGTGGGCACGGTCAGCGCCACCTTGGCGGTCTCGAGTTCGGCCCAGGGGCCGGGTGCGGCGGCAAGCTGCGCCCGCCAGTCGACGGGATCGGTGGCGCCGAGCACGAAGCGAGGCGCGGCGACAGCGCCGGTGACGGTGACGCGGACCTTTGTGCTGGCCGGCGCTGCCTTGCTGACCTCGACGTAGAGCAGGCCGCCGAAGGCGCTGCCGGCGCGCGTCTCGGCCGCCGTGACCTCGAACGTGCGGCTGATGCGCGGCATGCGCTGCCAGTCGTCGCGGCGGCGCACGTTGTCGGAGTGGGCGCCGACGCGGAGCTGCAGGCCGGTGGGCGCGATCGGCGCGCCGTCGGGTCCGGTGAAGCGGCAGGTCAGCACGGCGCCGGGCGGGGCGTAGAGACCGAGGCCGTGGCGTCCGGGCACGGCGAGGTCGACGGTGACGGTGCGTTCGATCCGCGCGGCGTCGGGGGCCACCGCGCCGGGGAACGTCACCGCGCTCGGGTGCGCGACGAGCCCGTCGAGCAGCGCGTTCAGGGTCCGCTCGTCGTCGAACAGGACCAGCATGCGGGCCAGCGGATCGCGGGCGTGGATGCGGTTCTTCGGGCTGGGCAGCAGCACGTCCCGCCGCTGCTGCAGCAACTCGGCGAGGCGACGGGCGACCGGCGAGTCGCCCCTGGCCAGCGCCGGCATCGCCCGCTGCAGGCGCTGCACCGCCGCGGTGATCGCCGGATCGTCGGGGATCGCGCGGGTCGGCCGATAGCTCTCCAGTGCCGCCAGCGCCGCGGCGAGGTCCTGCTGGCGGTTGCCGGCGGCGCGCGGCGCGGACGGCGGCGGCGTCGCCCGCGCGTCCAGTTCGGCCAGGGTGAAGCGCACGCTGACGATGTAGGGCGGCTGCCCTTCCTGCCAGTGGCCGTAGGTGGTCGCCACCAGCGTGCCGTCGGGCAGCACCTCGAGGCCCGGATAGCCGCAGTCCCAGCGGTTCCTGTTGTCGAGCAGGCGCACGAGGTGCTGGCCCGGGCGGTCGTGCTGCAGGTCGTCCCAGGTGCCGACCCAGGCGACGAAGTCGCCCTTCCAGGGATCGGCGTCGTCGAGCGGCATGGCGCGGAACACGGCCACGACGCGGCCATCCTTGGCATGGCGCAGCGTGTGGCGGTCGCCGGTGCGGCTCGGGTGCGTGGGCCGTGGCTGGGACCAGGAGGCGCCGTCGTCGACCGAGAACATGACGTGCGAGGGCTGCCGGCGGGCGTTCTCGCGGAGCAGCATGGCGATCGTGCCGCCGTCCGGCGAGCGCAGCAGGCCCGGCTCGCACAGGTGCACGTCGCTGCCCTGCCAGATGGCGCGCGGCGCGCTCCAGGTGCGGCCGCCATCGGTGGTCCCGGTCTGCAGCAGCGTGAAGGTGCCGGTGGCCTTGCCGCCGGCGGCGAGGAAGCGGCCGTCGTCGTGGAACAGGGCGAAGTGGTGGCCCGGCGTGCGTTGCGCCAGCAGATCGCCCATCACGACGATGCCGCCCCAGTCGCCGGCGGGCCGCAGTTCGCTCCAGGTGGCTCCGTCGTCGTCGCTGAGCGAGAAGCGCGCCGGATGCAGGCCCGACCATAGGATCAGGCGGCGCTTGCCGGCAGGGTCGGTGACGCGGTGGAGGGTCGGCACCTCGCGGCTGGTGGCGAAGGACGGCGGCACCGGCAGGCGTTCGCTCCAGGTGCGGCCGCCGTCGGCGCTGCGCTTCATCACGATGGCGCCCCTGCCGTGGCCCTGGGGGTAGGCGGCGAGGATGGTGTGGCCGTCCTCCAGCAGGATGGTCGAGACGTGGCCGAGGTACTGGCCTTCCTGCCGGTCGACGACCACCTGGCGGGTGGTCTCGGTGGCGAGGTCGAGGCGCGGCGGCTCCTGGGGCAGGGTGGCGAGCAGCCCCAGCACGGCGAAGGTGGCGGTCATGGGGGCAGCGTAGGGCCGGCCCGGGTCCGGGCTACCCTGTTGGTGCCGGGCTGCCAGCGCGGCGAAGATGCTCGCCATGCCGCCGTCGTCGAAGCAGGTGACCTCCCCCAAGAACCCGATCGTGCACCGGTTCCGGGAGGCGGGGCAGGGCGAGCTGCCGGACCTGCTGCTGGCCGAGGGCGGCAAGCTGGTGGAGGAAGGCCTGCAGGCGGGCCTGCCGGTGGTGGCAGCGGCGATCTCGCCGAAGCTGCGCGATGGCGCCCTGGCGCAGCGGCTCGCCGCGGCCACCGGCGAACTCCTGGAGTGCAGCGACGAGGTGCTCGCCCGGATGAGCGGCCTCGACACCCACCAGGGCGTGGCGGTGCTGTTCGAACGGCCGCGCTGGCGCGAAGAGGACCTGGTGCGGGGCGACCTCCAGCCGCTGGCGGTGGTGGCAGCGGGGGTGCGCGATCCGGGCAACCTGGGCGCGCTGTTCCGGGCCGCCGAGGCGGCCGGCGCCACCGGGCTGGTGGCCATGGCCGGCGGCGCCGATCCTTGGCGCGAGAAGGCGGTGCGCGGCGGCATGGGTTCGGTGTTCCGCCTGCCGGCGTTGAGCCGGCTCCTGGCGCCGCAGGTGGTGGAGTTCTGTCGCCGGCACCGGCTGCAGGTGGTGGCGGCGGATGGCGGAGGCGGCACCGACTACCTGGATGCCGATCTGCGGCGGCCGACGGCGCTGGTGCTGGGCGCCGAGGCGCAGGGGCTGCCCGAGGAGTTGCTGCGGGCGGCGGATCAGCGGGTGCGCATCCCCCTGCGCGGCAGCGTCGAGAGCCTCAACGTCGCCGTGGCCGCCGGCGTGCTCTTGTTCGAGGCGCGGAGGCAGCGGCGGTGAGCCTGTTCGGCGATACGGGCGATGCGGCGCCCGCGCCGGCATCGGCCAACGCGCCGCTGGCGGAACGGATGCGCCCGCGCACGCTGGACGAGTTCCTGGGCCAGGATCAGGTTCTGGGCAGCAAGGGCGCGCTGCGGGCGGCGATCCAGGCCGGCAAGGCCGGCTCGCTGCTCCTGTGGGGGCCGCCGGGCGTCGGCAAGACGACGCTGGCGCACCTGATCGCCGCCCACGCCGGGCTGCACTTCCAGCCGTTCTCGGCGGTGCTGTCCGGGGTGGCGCAGGTGCGCGAGGCGGTGGCGCAGGCGCAGGAGCGGCGGCGACGGGACGGCCGGCCGACGCTGCTGTTCGTCGACGAGATCCACCGCTTCAACAAGGCGCAGCAGGACGCGTTCCTGCCGCACGTCGAGAAGGGCGACATCGTGCTGGTGGGCGCCACCACCGAGAACCCGTCGTTCGCGGTGAACGCGGCGCTGCTGTCGCGCTGCCGCGTGGTGGCGCTGCGGCCGCCGGCGCCGGCGGCGATGGCCGCGGTGGTCGAGGCGGCCCTGCGGGACGAGGCGCGCGGGCTCGGGCTGCTGCGGCTGAAGTTGGCGGAGCCGGCGATGGAACGGCTGCTGCTGCTGGCCGGCGGCGGCGCCCGGCGCGCGCTGACCGCGCTCGAGGCCCTGGCCACCACGGTGACGCCGGGCAGCGAACTCGGCGTGGCGCAGGTGGTGGAGGCGTTCCAGCACCGGGCGCTGCTGCACGACAAGGCCGGCGATCACCACTTCGATCTGCTGTCGGCGCTGCACAAGAGCCTGCGCAACTCCGACGTGCAGGCCGCCGTCTATTGGCTGGCGCGGTTCCTGGAGGCCGGCGCCGAGCCCCTGCAGGCGGTGCGGCGGATGGTGGCGATGGCCGCCGAGGACATCGGGCTGGCCGATCCGATGGCGCTGCAGGTGGCGGTGGCGGCGCTGCACGCCACCCAGATGCTCGGCATGCCGGAGGCGCGGCTGCCGCTCACCGAGGCCGCGGTCTACCTGGCGGCGGCGCCGAAGAGCAACGCCGTCTACCGCGCGATCGCCGCGGCCACGGCGGCGGCGCGCGACGGCGAGCAGCATCCGGTGCCGCTGCATCTGCGCAACGCGCCGACCGGGCTCATGCGCGAGCAGGGCCACGGCGAGGGCTACGTCTACGCCCACGACACCGACGCCGGCGTGGCGGCGATGCCGTGCCTGCCCGACGCGCTGCGCGGCAGCGTGTTCTTCGCGCCGGGCGATCGCGGCTTCGAGGCCAGGGTGGCGCAGCGGATGGCCGAGAACGACCGGCTGCGGCGGGGCTGAGGTGGCGGGCCGGATCCTGTTCGGCGTCGCCGGCTGGTCCTATCCGGACTGGAAGGACCGGGTCTACCCGCGGTCGTGCAAGGACACGCTGCGCTTCGTCGCCGAGCGCGTCGACCTGCTGGAGATCAACAACACGTTCTACCGGCCGCCGTCGGCCCAGCACTGCCGGAGCTGGGTGGAGCGTACCGCCGATCTGGGAACACTCTTCACCGCAAAGTTGCCGCAGGAGTTCACCCACCACGCGGCGCCGCCGCCGGGGCTCGCCGCCGAGGTGCGGCAGGGCTTCGCGCCGCTGCTGGAGTCGGGCCGCTGCCTCGGCCTGCTGGCGCAGTTCAACTTCCGCCTGCAGGCGACGCCCGAGGCGATCGCCCGCATCGCCGGCCTCGCCGCCGAGTTCGGCCAGGACGCCCAGCTGTTCGTCGAGCTGCGGCACCAGTCGTGGAACGCGCAGGGGCCGCTGGACGCGCTGGCGGCACACGGGGTCAGCATCGCCAACCTCGACTACCCCGGCATGGTGTCGGGCTACTCGCGCGATGTCAGCGGGGTGAACGGCAGGGCCGAGATCGCCTACTTCCGCCTGCACGGCCGCAACCGCAAGGCCTGGTTCGATGCCGAGGCGGGTCGCGACGCGACCTACGACTGGGAATACTCGCCGCGGGAGACGGCGCAGATCGAGGCCCGGGCCGAGCGGCTGGCGGCGCAGGCGGCGACCACCGTGGTGGTGGCCAACAACCACTTCCACGGCAAGGCGATGCGGCTCATCGAGGAACTGCTGGCCTGGTATCGGGCGCGGGGGAGCGGCGGCGGCGGGGCCGCGCCGGCCTAACGGCGCAGCTGCGTCATCACGTCGCCGACCAGTTCCTGCAGCAGTGCCGGCGACAGGTCGAAGCGCACGCCGGCCCGGGCGAACAGGTCGGGCAGCGGCCGGCTGCCGCCGAGCGCCAGCGCCGCGCGGTAGTCGGCCACCGCCCGTTGCGGGTCGCGGCGGTAGTTGCGCCAGACCTGCAGCGAGGCGATCTGCGCGATGCCGTACTCGATGTAGTAGAAGGCGTGGTTGAACAGGTGCGTCTGGCCGATCCACTGCATCGCCAGGGCATCGTCGAGGCCGCTCCAGTCGAGGTCCGGCGCGAAGCGGGCGCGGATGCGCAGCCATTCGCGGCGGCGGGCGTTGCGGTCGTGGCCGGGGTTGTCGTAGACCCAGTGCTGCAGGGCGTCGATCGACGCGATCCACGGCAGCACCCGCAGGACGCCCTCCAGGTGCTTGCCGGCGGCCCGGGCCGCCGCCTCGGCGTCGTAGCTGGCGGTGAGGTTCTCCAGCCCGAGCAGTTCCATCGACATGCTGGCGGTCTCGGCGAACTCGATCGGGCTGTCGCGGTAGGCGGCGAGGTCATGGTGCCGCGACAGCAGGGCGTGGAAGGAGTGGCCGCCCTCGTGCAGCAGCGTCTGCACGTCGCCGTGCACGCCCACCGAGTTGGCGAACACGAACGGGACGCGTTCGTCCTCGAGGGTGTACTGGTAGCCGCCGGGCGCCTTGCCGGGCCGGCTCATCAGGTCCAGCAGATCGCGGTCGACCAGCACACCGAACTCGGCGTCGAAGCGGGGATCGACCCGGGCGAACACCTTGCGGCAGATGCCGATCAGCTCCGGCTCGGTGGCGAACGGCCGCAGCGGCGGCCGACCGCTGGTGTCGACCTCCAGGTCCCAGGGTCGCAGGGTGTCGATGCCGAGCCGCCGCCGGCGCTCGGCGTTCAGCTCCCGCAGGGCCGGCACGACGGCCTGCTCGACGGCGGCGTGGAAGCTCCGGCAGTCGTCGGGCGAGTAGTCGAAGCGGCCGAGTTCGAGGAAGCGGAACGTCGTGTAGCGGTCGTGGCCGGCGTTGCGGGCGATGCGCGTGCGCAGATCCACCAGACGGTCGTAGATGTCCTCCAGTTCGGGCCAGGTCCGGGCCCGGGCCTCGAGGGCGGCGCGGAATGCCCGTTCCCGGACGTCGCGGTCCTGGCTCTCGTAGTAGGGCGCCATCTGCTGCAGGGTGTGCGGACGGCCGTCGAACGGCACCTGGATGCCGCCCATCAGGGCCTGCTGCCGGGTCTGCAGCTCCGCTTCCTCCTGCTGCAGCGACGTGTTGGCCTCGCGGAAGATCTCGCTCTGCGTGCGGCGGCGGCGCAGCAGCACGCCGTAGCGCTCCGGATCGAGGTCGCCGAGCGCCGGGCTGGCGAGGAAGTGCTTGTCGAGGCGGTCGCTGAGCACCTTGACCCGTGGCATCACCCGCTGCTCGTAGTCGAGGTAGGCCTGCCGGGCATCCGCGTCGGCGGTGTGCCGGGTCATGCGGATGTAGCGGCGCGCCAGCTCGGCGCCGATCCGGGCACCCAGTTCGCTTTCGTCCAGCAGGAAGCGCTCGAGGTCGGCGGCGGTGGCCAGATCGCGGGCGGCGAGCTGTTCGAACAGGCGCTCGATGGCGGGCAGGTCGCCGGCGTCGAGGCCAGCGGGCACGAATCGCCAGACCGGGGAAGGCAGCTGCAGGGAGGAGGTCATGCGGGCGCGAGTCACCTTACAGGGCGGCTCCGGCCGCTCCTCTGGCATTCGTGTGCCCGCTGGGGGGCGCGCCTTGTCCTGTGTGCAGGACAGGACCGGCCGCAGCCGGCCCCGCAGGACCCGTGGCACCACCGTGCGGCGGTTGGCACACGAGTTGAATGACGCACGCCCCGATCGGAGCCCCCACCATGCGTGTCCTTCCCCTCGTTCTCCTCCTCGGTCTGCTCCCGCTGCTGTCCGTGCTCGCCGCCTGCGGCGGATCCGGCGGCCGCACCGTGGTCGTCGATGCGCGCACGCCGCGACCGGTCTCGATCCAGGTCGAGGTCTACGATCCGGCCACCAACTGGGTGTGGGAGAACGTCGGGGTCCGCATCGTCGAGGCCGACCAGGAGTGGTCGAGCTGCACCTGCGCCAGTCCCTACCAGGACTGGTACTTCACCGACGCGGCGGGTCAGGTCCTGCTCGACGAGTACGTGCTGGCGGCGGCGGAGGTCGGCTTCGTCACCGATGGCCTCGGCCGCGCCCAGGTGCTGCCGCGCTCGTTCGAGGACGAGGTGACCGTGGTGCTGGAGATCGACGCGGTCGGTTTCACCCCGATCATCGTCGAGGTGCCGCTCAACTGGAACGTGCCCGACGTGTTCGTCGCGGTGCCGTTCAACTGAGGTTCACGAGCGCTGCTGCCGCGCGCCGGCGACCAGCTCGTGCAGGCGCCGTTGCTGCTCCTCGCCGTTGCCGACCACCTTGCCGCGCAACACCCCGTCGCGGCCCACGACGAACATGGTGGGGATGCCGCTGACGCCGAAGGTCTTCCGCGCCAGGTCGCCGTCGGTGAACAGCAGGGGGTAATTGAGGCCGAAGGCGGCGACGAAGGCCTTGTTCACCGCGATCTCGGCGTCGCGGTCGAGCTTGTCGACCGCCTTGCCGCCGTGGGGCAGGCTGGCGTCGGCGGCGCTGAAGTCCATGCCGCGGCCGTAGAAGCGGGTGACGCCGAGCACCACCACGTCGTCGGGATGGGCCTTCTGCAGCGCCACCATCTCGGCGGTGCCGGCGCGGCACGGCGGGCACCAGGTGGCGAAGAAGTCGAGGACCACGACCTTGCCGCGGTAGGCGGTGAGATCGAACTTCTCGGGCCCGTTCAGGACCAGTTCGGCGGCGAACGCCGGCACGGCCTCGCCGGGCTTGACGACGCCGGCCTGGTCGGCCTGACCCGCGCCCGCCGGGGCCGCCGCCGGCCGGGCGCCTTCCCGACCGGGCGCACCGTCCTGCGGGCGGACCATCCCGTAGAGAGCGACCAGGAACGCGTCCTTCTGCTCGTTGGTGAGATCCGACTGGAACACGCCGCTGGCCAGCGCCACCCGGAAGCCCACCGGGTCCGGCACCCGCGGCGCCAGCGTCGTGGCCATCCGCGTCAGCATCGCCACGTCGCCGTAGAGGCGGGTCATGCGCTCGGCCCAGCGCACCAGCTTGCCCATGTCCGGCTGCTCGGCGCGGGCCTCGCGGCTCACCGCGTTCAGGTAGATGCGGCCCGCCATGCCGCGATGCTCCTCGTTGTCGATCTTCGGGTGACGCGCCAGGTGCGCGTCCAGCGCCGCCACCGCGGCGTCGTAGTCGCGCATCAGGTAGTCGTAGAGGGCCTGGGCGTAGCCCAGCCGGCCGATGTCCTTGCCGGCGAAGCGCTGCAGGAAGGCGCCGAGGGTCTCCTTCTGCGCCTCGCTGATCGGCGTGCCGGCGGGCCGGTCGAACATGCGGGCCAGTTCCTGTTCGGCGGCGGCGAGGTCCGGCTGCTGGGCCAGGGCGCCGGGTCCGAGCAGGGCGATGGCCAGGGCGAGGGTGGACGGGAGGCGGGCGGGGAAGCGTGCGGTCATGGATCGGTTCCGGGGCGGCGCGATCATAGCCCCGGCGCCTGCCTCACGTCTCGCCGGCCCGCTCCGGATGGACGCCGTCGCCGCGGATCTGGTCGCGCAGCCGCTCCGCCAGCGCCGAGTTGCGCCGGGCATCGTCGCTGTTGCGCACCGCCATCTCCAGGGCCTTCGGCGTGCCCACCAGCACCACCAGCCGCTTGCCGCGGGTGACGCCGGTGTAGAGCAGGTTGCGCTTCAGCATCAGGAAGTGCTCGGTCAGCACCGGGATCACCACCGCCGGATACTCGCTGCCCTGGCTGCGATGCACCGAGATCGCGTAGGCCGGCACCAGCTGGTCCAGCTCCTCGAAGCGATACTCCTGGGAACCCTCGGGGAACGACACGTGCAGCCGCGCGCCACGGGTGTCGATCGAGGCGATCCGACCGGTGTCGCCGTTGAAGACGCCGCGGTCGTAGTCGTTCTTGATCTGCAGCACCTTGTCGCCGACGCGGTAGGTCCGGCCGCCGCGTTCGACCTCGAGCTGGGCGGGGTTCAGCACGTCCTGCAGGTCGCGGTTGAGGCTGTCGGCGCCGGCGTCACCCCGATACATCGGGCACAGCACCTGGATGTCGTCGATCGGGTGCAGCCCGAACGCCCGCGGGATCCGCTGGGTGATCAGTTCGCGCACCAGCAGGCGGGCGTGGGCGCCATCGCGGGCCTGCACGAAGTAGAAGTCGGAGCCCTCGCCGCCGCCTTCCGGGACCTCGCCCCGCAGGATGGCGTGGGCCACCCGCACGATGTCGGAGCCCTGTTGCTGCCGGAAGATCTGGGTCAGCGCCGTCACCGCCACGCGGCCCGAGGCGATGATGTCGGCCAGCACCGCGCCGGGCCCCACCGACGGCAGCTGGTTGCGGTCGCCGACCAGCACCAGCGCCATGGTGGGGGGCACCGCCCGCAGCAGGTGGTAGGCGAGCTGGACGTCGAGCATCGACGCCTCGTCCACCACCAGCATGTGGCCCTCCAGCGGCAGGTCGGGGCCGCGTTGGAAGCGACCCAGGTTCGGCACGAACTCGAGCAGCCGGTGCAGCGTGGCGGCGGCCTTGCCGGTGGCCTCCTCCAGCCGCTTGGCGGCGCGGCCGGTGGGCGCCGCCAGCAGCAGGGTCAGGTTGGCCCGCGCCAGGATCTCGGCCAGCGCCCGGACGATCGTGGTCTTGCCGACGCCGGGGCCGCCGGTGATCACCGACACGCCCTCGGCGAGCGCCCGCCGCAGGGCGTCGCGCTGGCCGTCGGGCAGCTGCATGCCCGAACGCTGCTCGAACCAGGCCACCGCGCGGGGCGCGTCTACCTGGATCCGGCGGGTCCGGTCCAGCAGGAGCGCGTGCAGGGCGCTGGCCAGGCCGGCCTCGGCCCGGTGCAGGGTCGAGGGATAGACGATCGGCCGCGGGTCGTCGTGCAGCAGCACCGGGCCCGGCGGCAGCTGCCGCACGACCTGGCCGGTCTGGGCCAGGGCCGGGACCTCGGCCTCGACCCGGACGCGGTCGATCTGCAGCAGCTCGGCGGTGCGGGCGATCAACTCGTCCTCCGGCAGGAAGCAGTGCCCCTCCTTGGCGGCGTTCTGCAGGGTGAAGACCATCGCCGCCTGCAGCCGTTCGGGCGCTTCGGGCGCGATCCCCATCTGGCCGGCCAGGCGGTCGGCGATGCGGAAGCCGATGCCGATCACCTCGTCCGCCAGGCGGTAGGGGTTGGCCTGGATCAGGGCCGAGGCATTCTTGCCGTAGCGCTTGACGATGCGGGTGGCGAGGCCGGGACCGAGCCCGTTCTGGCGCAGGAAGACCAGCACGTCCTGCACGTCCTTCTGGGCCTGCACGGCCCCCCGCAGTTCGGCGATCTTCTTCTCGCCGAGGCCCTTGATGGCGCGCAGCTTCGCCGGCTCCTCCTCGATGATGCGCAGGGTGTCGGTGCCGAAGCGGGCGACGATCTTCTGGGCGGTGGCCGGGCCGATCCCCTTCACCAGGCTGGAGGCCAGGTAGGCCTCGATGCCGGCGGTGGTGGACGGGGCGATCGCCTCGACGGTGCGGGCTTCGATCTGGGGCCCGAAGCGGGGATGCTCCGAACGCACCCCGGTCACCTTAACCATCTGTCCTTCAGCAAGTTGCGCCATCTGGCCGACGGCGGTGACCAGCCCTCCCGGGCCCTCGGGGGCGATCCGGACCACGGCGAAGCCGGACTCCGGATTGCGGAAGGTGAACCGTTCGATCGTGCCGGTCACCGTCACCTCGGGTTCTGCCGCGCGGTCCGCCATGGGTCGCAGGTGCCATCTCCGCCATTGCCTCGGTCGGGCGGGGCGCTATCCTCTTGCCCCCTTCGCCTCCGGGAGCAGCCGGAAGCATAGATGCCGGCGGTCTTCGCGCCATCGCGGCGCGGGAATGCTCCGGCGACCGACCCCGCACAGCCGAAAGTCCCTACCCGATGATCCGAGTCCAGGTCCGTCCGAACGAGCCGTTGGAGGCTGCCCTGCGCCGCTTCAAGCGCCAGTGCAACTACGCCGGCATCTTCCGCCTCGCCAAGAAGTACGCCTACCACGAGAAGCGCAGCGACATGCGGCGCCGGGAGGAGCGCGAGCGGGTCCGGGCCATCCAGCGGGCCGAGCGGAAGCCCGAGGGGACCGGTCGCGGGCGCAAGAAGCGGACCCGCACCTCGTCGGTGACCCTGCAGAGCGCCCGCGAGGCCGCCGAGGGCGACGACACCGACGACATCAGCGTCGTCGGCGCGGGCGCGGCGGAGGAGTAGCGCGCTCCCCGGCCGGGGCCCCGGCCGAACCCACGCGCTGTCCGCCATGCTGCCCCGCCACCCGGGCGACGCGCCGCGGGACCTGAGCGTCCCGCTGCAGCAGCTGCGGATCCTGGTGGACGGCACGTTCGACGGCGTCCGCCTCGACGTGATGCTCAGCCAGGTGCTGCACTGGCGTTCGCGCACCGGCGTGCATCGGCTGATCGACGAAGGCCGCGTCCACCTGGAGGGTCGCCGCGCCGTGCCTTCCCGCAAGGTGCGCGGCGGCGAGACCATCGTGATCGACGTGCCGCCGCAGCCGGTGCCGCAGGCCCAGGACCCGGGCGGCGGCATCGAGCTGTCGGTCCTCCACGAGGATCGCTGGATGCTGGCGGTGGACAAGCCGGCGGGCATGGCGGTGCATCCCACCGGCCGCCTGCTGTCGGGCACGCTGATCCACGCGCTGCACAGGCGCTACCGGCGGCCGGCGGAACCGGAGCACGACGTGGTGCCGCGCCTCCTGCATCGCATCGACGCCGAGACCTCGGGGGTGGTCGCGGTCGGCCTCGACGAGCAGTTCCACATGGTGGTGCGGCAGCAGTTCGAGGACCGCAAGGTGCGCAAGGTCTACCTGGCGGTGGTGCATGGCCGGCCGGAGCCGGCGGCGGGGTCCATCGAACTGTCGATCGGACCCGACCGCGCCTCGCCGGTCCGCCTGAAGATGGCCGCCCTGGCCGACGGGTCGGGGCTGGCGGCGCGCACCGACTACCGCGTCCTGCGGCACAACGATCGCTTCGCGCTGGTGGAGCTGCGCCCGCACACCGGCCGCCAGCACCAGATCCGCGTGCACATGGACGCGATCGGCTGCCCGCTGGTCGGCGACAAGATCTACGGCGGCAACGAGGACATCTTCCTCGAGAAGCTGCGCGGCGGGCTCAGCGACGAGTCACGGCGGCGGCTGGTGCTCGACCGCCATGCCCTGCACAACCATGAGCTGGCGTTCTGGCACCCGCAGCTCGGCCGCGAACTGGTGCTGACGGCGCCGCTGCCGGCGGACCTGCTGGCGCTGGTGGACGGCTGAGGCGCGGCGACGCCTACGCCTGCGGCACCGACTCGCGCAGGTAGCGGTCGAGGAACGCGAGGTCCGCGGCCGGCGTCGCCGACCAGTCGAGTCCGACGTCGTAGGTCTCCGGGCCGCGCCGCGTGACGTGGGCGGCCACCGCCCGCAGGGTGTGGATCTCGTCACCGATGCCCAGCCGCAGCAGCACCCCCTGCCCGGCCACCGGCGGCTGGCCGGTGCGCAGGCCGATGCCGTGGCGCGAGACGTCGACGGCCACGCAGAAGGCCTGGTCGTTGGCGAAGCGCCCCGACGTCTCCATGGCGGCGTAGGCGATGAACTTGACGCGGGTGCTCCGGCGGCGGTCCTGGTCCGACATGTCGGCTGCATCGGCCGCCGGCGACGCGGTCCTTTACGGGTTCCGGGCGAGGCTCAGAGGCGGAGCGTGAACGGCGTGACCAGGCGGTAACGGTCGGTGCTCTGCAGGGGGTCCGGGCTGGTCCGGCCGCGAACCTCGGCCCCAGCCCGGCCCGGCCCGGTGGCCGGGCCTCCGTCGCGGGACGTCATGGGCTCTGTGGCACGGGCGACTTCGGTCTTCGCCCGCAGGTCACCGTCACGCGCCGCGGATTGGCTGGAGGCGGTCATGGTGCTTCCTGTCGGTGGCTGCCTGGAAAACGGCGCGAAGATACCGTCCGAAGGCGGCTTCGGCAACGCCGGGCCCCCCCGGGGGGCGGCGCGGGGTCAGGCGCCGCCCGCGCCCTGGCCCGGATCGCCGGCCTGGGCGGGGCGGGGGGCCTTGCGGCCTCCCAGCAGCTTCCACAGGAAGCCGCCGATCAGCACCGCGCCGATCAGCAGGGGCTTCAGGAGCTTGGCGAGGATGCCGGTCTTGAGCAGCAGCTTGCCGGCAACCAGTCCGCCGATGCCGTAGGCGGCGACCTTGTCGATGCTGGAGTCGAAGTCCGAGTAGCGCTTGCCCGGCACGAACGCCGTCGCCGCCAGGACCTGCTTGCAGCCCGCCGCCACGTCGGGGAGCTGCCGCATGTCGGCGACCGCGTTCATGACCAGCACGCCGGTGCGGCCGAGCACGCGGACGTTGTAGTTGAGCGTGTCGCCCTCGTCGCCTTCGAAGTGCAGGTGCTTGGCCCAGTAGAGCTTCTTCTCGCCGCTGTCGTAGTGCGGCGGTTCGGCCCAGCCGCGCAGGTCGACGGTCGGATAGCCGGCCTGGCGGCGTTCCTTGTTCTCCGCCGCGCTGTCGCTCTTCATCGTCGCCAGCATGTCGTCGTAGTCGAGGCCGGCGGCGTCGCTGTCCTTGACGTGGCCGTCGTCCTCGTGGGAGACGATGATGCCCCAGTGGGAGTGCTCGAAGTCCGGCGGCGCGACGAAGCCGATGACGCTGGGATCGGGCGGGTTGCCCCAGACCTTCTCCACCAGGGTGCGGGCGTCCTGCTGCTGCAGGTACTGCCAGCCGTCGGGCAGTTCGATCGTGGCGAGGTCGCGCACCTGCACCTTGCCGCTCTCGGGCTTGAAGCGGGCGAGGATCGGCGGCGGGTCCTGGGCCGGAGGCGCGCCGCCCTCCTGCGCGAGCAGCGGGAACGGGGTGGACGACAGGGCGAGGACGGTGAGGGCCGAATGGGCGATTGGGTGCATGCGGGTTCTCCCGGGCCGATTGTGCCCGCTGGCCGGCGCGGCTTCGCGTGCCAATTCCGGAAGGGGATGCCGATCGCCGGATCAGGCCGGGCCGAACACGACGCCGATCAGCAGCGGGATGATCGCCAGCACCCCGTACAGGAACAGGATCGCCAGCAGCTCGCGCCGCAGGGACTCGGGCGGCTTCGGCTTCGGCGGTGGCGTGGGGCCTGGCGTCGGCGGGTTCATCGGGTGGAACGGATGCGGTGCAGGCCCAGGGCGAGGGCCCCGGCGGCGACCGGCCACTGCACGACGGCGGGGACCAGGGCGAAACCGGCGCCGGCGGCCGCCAGCAGCAGCGCCGCGCCCATCGCCGCGCCGCCCTCGGCGGCCACCTCCTCCTGGCCGTCGTCGGCGCGGGTGAACGGGATGCACGGCAGGGCCTGGGCCTGGTGCCGGGCGGTGAGCACCGCGACGCCGAGGGCGAACGCGGCGAGCGGCACGGCGTAGGTCCACGACACGCCGAGCGCCAGCATGGCCGGCAGGCCGACCAGGTGCACCGGCAGGAGCAGGTGGCTGCAGAGGGCCAGGAACACTGCGGCGCGGGCCCGTTCGAGGGTGGCCTGCGGCGCCGTGTCGAACAGCCACGCCGTGCCCGGATGGTCGGCCCGCGGCAGGAAGGCGATCACGAACGGCAGGTAGATGGCCGGGAACTGCGCCGCCATGGCCAGGAACAGCGCGCGGGCCCGTTCGCCGCTGCCCCACAGGGCCAGCAGCACCAGGGCGGCGGGCACGCCGAGCAGGGGCAGGACCCGCACCCGCAGCCCGGGGCTGCGGAACAGCATCGTGCCGACGAACTCGGTGAGGCCGAGCAGCGGGCCACCGCCCAGCCGGCGGCGATGCCAGCCGCCGAGCCGGTCGGGGGCGACGGCGGCGTCGCCGCGGGGCTCGCGGTCGCGCAGCAGGGCCGCGGCCAGGAGCAGCACCAGACCGAGGCCGAGCAGCGCCAGCAGCCGCGGTGCCTCGGCGGTGGGAGCGCACAGGAAGCGGGCGGCCTGGTAGGGCGGCAGCAACTCGGCGCCGAGCCGGCCGATCGGCAGCGCGTCGGCGGTCTGGCCGAGCTTCGGCATGGCGGTGGCGAAGGCGACCAGCCCGAGCCCGAGCAGCAGGGCCTTGCCGGTGCCGGCGATCAGGGCGGCGCGGGCCGGGCCGAGGACGTTGCGCAGGAACTGCAGCAGCACCGTGAGGCCGCCGGTGGCCAGCCCCGCCAGCAGCGCCGCCAGGGCCAGGTAGGGCGGCACCAGCAGCGCATTGCCGGTGAGGAAGGCGAACAGGATCGCCGAGGGCAGCGCCATGCCGATGGCCAGCAGGCCGACGTGGAAGGCGCCGTGCAGGGCGCGGGCCAGCGCGATCGTGCCGCCGCCGATCGGCGCGGTGAGCAGCAGGGCGCGCTCGGCCCGGCGGCGCGCCTCGCCGTCCTCGCCGCCCAGCGTGCCGATACCGACCAGCAGCATCACCAGGGACAGGTTGGCCGCCGCGTAGGGGATCGGCGGGATGTCCGGGAACAGCACCGCGGCGATGATCAGCGCCAGGAACGACTGGCCGAAGATCGCCGTCGTGAGCGTGCTGCCCGCACCGCCGGTGCGGCGGCTCTCGGCGAAGAAGTCGAGCAGCAGCCAGGTCTGGACGAGGGTGAGCGCGGTGCGCATCGGCGGGAGCGGCGCACCATACCGCGGCGGCCCTGGCGACGTTACCGTGCGCCGGCCCATGGACGTGTGCCTGCTCAGCCGCAGCCGCATCGGCGCCGATGGCGCCGGCGGCTGGAGCCACGCCCTGGCGGCGCGGTCGGCCGCGGTCCTGCGCGATCGCGGCTGCGCGGTGCGCTGGCTGTGGGCGGGTGCGCTTCGGGAGGTGCCGCCGCCGGCGCCGGCCGGCGTCGAACTGCTGGCGTGCCCGGGCGACGCGCCGCCGTTCCGCCGCGTCGAGGCGCGCGTGCTCGACGTGGCGGTGGACGTGACGCTCAATCGCACATTGCGGAGCCGGCCGGCGGACATCGTGCACGACATCGGCTACGGCGCGCCGGGTTCGAGCAACAGCCTCTGGCTGGCGGATCGGCTCGGCGCGCGTTGCGTGGCCACGGTGCGCGCCGGCGAAGTGCTGTGTCATCGCGGCTCGCTGATCACCGGCGACGGCGTGGCCTGCGACGAGAGCGGCGAGCCGGAGCGGTGCCGCCGGTGTTGTCTCGTGCCGGGATCGGGGGGATTGTCGGCGGGGGCGGCGCGGCTGGGGCGGTCGCTCGCCTGGCTCGGCGGGCGTTCGCCGTTCCCCCATGCCGCGGGTTTCCGGAATCGCATGGACCATGTGCTGGGCGGGCTCGGCCTCGCGGCGGCCGTGCTGGTGGAGCATCCGCGCGACGCGGCTCTGCTGGCCGCGGCGGGGATCAAGGCGTCGGCGCTGCGGGTGGGTGCGTTGGCCGCGGGGCACGGCGATGGCCTGCCCGATCTGTACGACGCGCTCCGCCGCAACTGAGCGAGGTGATTTCCGCGGCGGGCATGCTGTCGAGCGTGTCGGCGTGTCTGGCGGGTGCTGCTATGCTCCGCCGGCCCTCCATCGTCTCCTCCATGCGCTTCGCACCTCTGCTGATGGCGCTGCTCGCAACCGCGGCAGCTGCGGCCCAGTCCTGTCCTCGCCCCGCGCCGAGCGGGCTCGGCCACGCGATCGTGACCGAGCCGATGCAGGTGGTGACGTATGGCGACGGCTACGTGACCGAAGGCGAACTGCTGCGCCCGGCGGTGGCGACGCCGCCGTGCGGCTGGCCGCTGGTGGTGTTCGTGCATCGGCTCGGCGCCACGCGCTTCGACGATCGCATCCTGCAGGAGACGATCGCGGCTCAGGGCTACGCGGTGTGGTCCTACGATGTCCGCGGTCAGGGCTTCGCCATCCTGCGCAATCTCCCGACGCGGGGCTCCACCATGTGGGGATTGCAGGAACGCGCCGACCTCGTCGAGCAGGTCACCTTCGTCGCCGGGCGCTATCCAGGTCTGGTCGACACCAGCCGGCTGGCGGTGGCCGGCTCCAGCCAGGGCGGCGTGCACGCCTGGGCGGCCGCGGCCAGTTCGGGCCAGGTCTTCACCGTGCCCGGGCGCGGCGCGTTCACGATGCCGCCGGTGGCCTGCGTCGTGGCCAACGACTACGTGGCCGAACCGCTCGAGGACTGGGTGCGCGGCCGGCTGATGTTCAGCACCTGGTTCGTCACGCTGATCGCCGACGACACGCAGCCGCCGTTCGTGCTCGACGCGGGCTTCCGTGCCCAGGCCCGGGCGGCGTTCGTCGCCCAGGATCCGGCGGGGCTGGTGCTGGCCTGGGAGCAGGAGGGCCGCCGCATCGATCAGATGCTGGCCAGCTCGACCGTGCCGGTGCTCTACAGCCACGCCTACTACGACCTGATCGACAGCCCGCTGCAGACGCTGCGCGTGCTGGACAGCATGCCGAGCGGCACGCCGACCCGGACGCTGATGTCGACCATCGGCCACAACACGCCGCAGAACCTGCACGAGCTGGCCTACCGCGACTCGATCATCGAACGTTGGCTGCACCGCTTCCTGTGGCTGGAGCACAACGAGGTCGAACTGGAGAGCCCGTTCGTGCTGTCGATCGTGCCCCTGGAGCAGTCCCGACGCGACGACCCGAACCATCCGTGGGGTCGCTCGTTCGGCTCGAGCCCGCTGCAGCGCACCGGCGTGACGCGGCTGCACCTGCACGAGAACGGCGACCTCAGCGGCAGCGAGCCCGTTGGTCCCGGCCAGCCCACCACCATCGACCAGGTGATCGGCGATCCGAACTTCACGCCGACCGCCTATGTGCAGAGCGCCGCGGTGCGGGCGATCACCAACGTGCTGCAGGCCTGTCCGCTGTCGGAGCGGGTGTTCCAGAGCGCGCCGCTCGCCGCCGAGGCCCAGATCGACGGCAGCCCGCGGATCAGCCTGATGATCACGCCGGACCGGGCGCGGTGGATGGCGGCGGCCCTGCTCACCGTGCAGCCGCCGGGCGGACAGGAGGTCATGCTGGCCAGCCGCGGCTTCGGCTCGGACCAGAGCCAGAACGGCGTGCCGGAGCGGGCCGAGTACGACCTGCCGCCGGTGGCGGCGCGGTTGCCGGCGGGCACGGTGATCCGCATGTACGTGCGCAACCTCTGGCTGCGCGAGTATCCGATGCAACGGCAGCTCGAGGCCGCGCCGTTGTTCGGCGACTTCCGCCTGGCCGTGGCCCACGACGTGACGGCCACCGGCTCCCATGTCGACCTGCCGCTGCGGCAGCCCTCCGTCGAACTGGTGAGCCGCACGCTGCACCTGGACCACACGCGGATGGAGCCGCTGCAGCTCCTGGTGCGGGCGGGGACGCCGCTGGCCAACGGCCTCTACTACATCACCGCCGGCGTGTCGGGGCAGGTACCGGGCACCTGGCGGCACGGCACGCATCTGGCCGTGCAGTCGGACTGGATGTCGGGCATCGTCGGCGAGTCGGTGCTGCTGCCCGAGTTCCACGGCTTCCTCGGCTTCCTGGACGGCGGCGGCAACGGCACCGCCACCATGAACGTCAGCGCCTACGCGCCGCTGGACCCGAGCTTCGTCGGCATGCGCCTCACGTTCGGCGCCTTCGCCTTCCCGGGCTTCACCATGTCGGCGGTGGCCAGCAACCCGCTGGACATCCTGCTGCGCTGATCAGGCGTCGCCGGCGGCCTTCATGCGCCGCAGGCGCCGTTCGTCGGCGGTGGCCTCGCTCTCCAGGCGGCCGAGGAAGGCCTCGCCCTTGCGGGCCCGGACGTAGCGCGCGAACAGCGGCGTCACCCGTTCCAGGTGCTCCTGCATGTCGAGGGCGACCCTGCGGTAGCTGAAGTGGCCCTCGGGGCCCGAGCGCAGCTCGACGAAGTAGGCGGTCTGGCGCGGGTCGAACTGCAGCCGCACCCGCTGCAGGAACGCGAAGGGCGTGACGTAGCCGGCGGCGTGCGGGAAGCGCGTCGCCACCACGCGCTGCAGTTCCGCGACCCGCTCCAGGGTCGCCACGTAGCGGTCGGCCATCCCGGCCTGGTGCAGCAGCGGCGGCACCGCGAAGCCGTGATCCACCGTCAGCGCCTGCTGCTGCTGGAACGCCTTCCGATGCCGGCCGATGTCGCGGTAGGCGCCGAAGTCGAGCAACACCTCGAACTCGAACGGCCGGGCGCCCTCCAGGGCGGTCGGCCACGGATCGTGGCTGCCGCGCAGGGCCATGACCCGGTCGAGCAGGGCGGCGCCAGCGCTCCGGTCGAGGTTGCGCACCTCGGCCAGCAGTTCGGCGAACGGCCGGTTGGCGTGCTCGTAGAGCAGCGACGCCAGCAGGCGGTGATCCAGGTCCGGATCGTGGTCCAGCAGGTCGACGTGGCCCTCGGCGGGCCCGCTGGGGCCGCTCGGCGCCACCGCCCCGCACTCCCGGGCCAGCTCCGGCAGCAGCGCGTGCTGGGCCTGCAGGAACGCGTTGGGCCGGGCGTGGGCCAGCAGGGTCGGCAGGGCGGTCTCCGCCGCGGTCTTCATCCGCTCGCCCACCAGCCGGAACTCGGCCAGCGGGTGGCTCAGCAGGCCGGTGATCACGTCGGCCATGGTCCGCGCGTCGGCGACCATGCCCCACTTGGTGTGGATCGCCGGCGTCAGCAGGTAGCGGGCGCTGTCGAAGGCCTCGGCCTTCAGCGTCCGCAGCCACGCCGCCTCCTTCTCGCCGGCCTGCAGCGGTCGCGCCCGCTTCAGCCACTCCAGCAGGCCGTCGCCGAGCTCCTGGTAGAGCGCGAAGGTCCGGGTGATGACCTCCTCGTAGGCCGTGGCCACCGCGCCGCCGGCCGCCATCACCTCCGCGTCGCGGTGGTGGTCCTCGGCGCCGAAGCTGATGTAGCGCGTCGAGCTCTCCTCGAACGAGCAACGCCGCTCGCGCTGGATGAAGCGGGTGACCAGCTGCGACACCTTCTCCACCGCCAGGTGCACCACCGAACCCTCGCGCAGCGAGTTGTGGCCGTGGTCGATGGCGTAGGTCTTGAGGAACTGGCCGGCCTTGTCGGCCATCACCGTCGACAGCAGGTCGCGGGGGGCGTCGCCGAGCGGCAGGTCGTCGAGAGACCGCCCCTGGCTCTGCAGGCCGAGCCGCAGGCGGTCGAGGAACTGGTCGCGCATCGACTTGCTCGAGCGCGAGTAGACGCCGTTCAGGGTCGCCGCCACCTCCGGCGGCAGGTTGCGCACGAGATACACGTCGGCGTGGGCGGGGCCGTCGACCACCGAGAAGTGGTGGCCCAGCAGCCGGCGTTCCTGATCGGTGTAGGGCATGGCGGAAGCGCGCAGTCTAGCGGTGGGCCCCGCCGGCGCCCCACGGCGAAACGGGCGCCCTCGCCCCGCCGCGGCGCTCCCCTACAGTGCGGAGGTGAGCGACGATGGCCGGCGAAGCGAGGTGATGGCGTTCCTCGGCCTGCAGCGGGAGCTGCGGGCGCTGCTGCGCGCCGACCACGGCGCGGTCCATGCCGTCACCTGCGGCTGCGACCACCGGCCGTACGGCGAGATCGAGCGGGCCGGCGAACGCTGGCGCTGGCGGGCGCACTCGTTCGGCGTCGTCTGCGAGCGCGTCGCCGACGGCCTGCTGGTGGACCTGGAGCCGGACGGCGGCGAGGCGGCGGTGGTGGATCCCCACCGGTTGGCGCTGCACCTGGGCAGCGCCGGCGCCGCCGACCCCGGACGGGAGGCCGAGGCGCTGCCCGAGGCACTGGCCTCGCTGCTGGCCGGACTCGCCGCCGCCGGCGAGCTGCGGCGCCTGCCGCCGGGGCCGCTGGGGGCTCAGCGCTACGTCGTGCCCTAGCCGTGCTGGGACTCGAGCCAGCGTTCCGCCTCGATCGCCGCCATGCAGCCGGTGCCGGCAGCGGTCACCGCCTGCCGGTAGTAGCTGTCCTGGCAGTCGCCGCAGGCGAAGACGCCCTCGACGTTGGTGGCGGTCTTGCCCGGCACGGTCCTGATGTAGCCGGTGTCGTCCATGGTGATGACGCCGCGGAACAGGTCGGTGTTGGGCTTGTGGCCGATGGCCAGGAACAGCCCGTCGGCCTCGACCTGCTGCTTCTCGCCGGTGTCGCTGTGGGTCAGCTCCAGACCGGTCACCTTGCCGGCCTTGACGTCGAACACGTCGGTGACGTTCTGCTTCCAGAGCACCTCGATCTTCGGGTTGTCGAGGGCGCGCTGCTGCATGATCTTGCTGGCCCGCAGGGCGTCGCGCCGCACGACCATGAGCACCTTGCTGGCGAACTTGGTGAGGAACGTCGCCTCCTCGCAGGCCGAGTCGCCGCCGCCGACGACGTAGACCTTCTTGTTCTTGAAGAAGAAGCCGTCGCAGGTCGCGCAGGCCGAGACGCCGCGGCCCTGCAGCTTGGTCTCGTTCGTCAGGCCCAGGTAGATCGCGCTGGCGCCGGTCGACACGATCAGCGTCTGGCTGCGGTAGGTCTTGCCGCCCGACGTCTTGACC
>CAZMGG010000048.1:0-36960 GCA_964565715.1 uncultured candidatus Brocadiaceae bacterium
TGATCTGCCACACCTTCCACGCCGTGCTGCGCGGCACCGGCATGTGAGCCGTCGGTGACGCCGCGGCTGTCGATCGTCATCGTCAACTGGAACACGCGCGAACTGCTCCTGCGCGTGCTCGGCCAGCTCCTGCCGCCCGGCGGCCCGCCGCTGCCCTGCGAGGTGCTGGTGGTCGACAACCAGAGCGGCGACGGCAGCGTGGCCGCGGCCCGCGCCGCGTTCCCCGACGCGGTGCTGCTGCCGCAGCCGCACAACGGCGGTTTCGCCTACGGCGTGAACCGCGGCCTGGAGCGCGCCCGCGGCGACTGGGTGCTGCTGCTCAACACCGACACCGAGGTGTCGTGGCCGGCGCTGCAGGCCTTCGTCGATGCGGCGGAACGGCACCCGCGGGCGGCGATCTTCGGCCCGGCGATCACCGACGAGCACGGCGTACCGCAGGAGAGCGCCTGGCGCGCGCCGCGGCCCCGGGACTACCTGGGGGATGCGCTGTTCGTCGGGCGGCTGTTCCGCTCCCGGGCGCCGGCGGTGGCTGGTCCGCGGGTCGTGGAGACCGTGAGCGGCTGCGTGTTCCTGCTGCGCCGGAGCCTGCTGGGGGAGATCGGCGGCCTCGACGAGCGGTTCTTCATGTACTTCGAGGAGACCGACTTCTGCGCCCGGGCGCGGGCCCGCGGCCACGAGGTGGTGCTGCTGCCGGCGCACGCGTTCGTGCACGCCGGCGGGCTGTCGGCCACCCAGGCGGCGGTGCGGACGTTCCTGGCGTTCCGCGAGAGCTGCCTGCTGTTCCACTGCGGGTGGCACGGCCGGCTGGCGACGGAATGGGTGCGGCTGTGCCTGCTGCTGGCGTGCGCGCTGCGGCTGGGCGGCTGGCTCGGCCGGGCGCTGCTGGGGCGGAAGGCGGGCCGGGCGGGGTTGTACGCGCGGGCGGTGCGCATGCTGGCGCGGCCGGGCCTGGTCGGCGAGCTGTGCCGCCGGCCGCGGCAGGTACCGCAGTTCGGGCGCTGAGCGTCCGGGCGCTCATGCGACGGCGCCTTGCTTGTCGATTTGTTGCGGCTCATTTCCCTCCGGTTTCCGGACTCCGTGACACCTCTCCTCGACAGTGCCACAAGCCCCGCGACGGCCGGTGACCGGGTCGGCCGATCTTAACTGCCCTGAATCGTCGATGATTCGCTGTGATCGTAGGTTGCTTCCTGGTGGCCAGTTACAGCATCAGCGTCGGACTGAGCACACGAAAAAAGACTCCCCCCCCCCCTCTATGTCCATGGGGGACGCGCCCCGCATCCCCACCACTACAGTCCTGGAGGATCCATGATCTCACCCAAAGTCCCCACTCTGCTCGGCCTGCTTTCGCTCGGCCTCTCCCTGACTCCCTTCCTCGCGTCCAGCGAGTCCTGCCTTTCCAACAATCAGGTGGACCGCGCGACCTGGAAGCTGGCCGCCTGCCCCAACACCAACTGTGACGATGGCGTCGCGTGCGCCCCCAAGGTGTGGGCCGGCTTCGGCGTCAGCTACCACTACTGCGGCTGTGGTCCGGCCTCGGACCCAAGTCATCACCCCATCTGTCATGCGTACACGGTCTGGCAGCCTCCCATTCAAGGACAACCTGGGCGGTGGATGCCAGGGTGCACCTTCGAGGACTTCCACAACTGCCCCGCTGAGAAGCCTCGATGTGATCCGGAGCCAGAGGTCGCGGTCGCCCGCTGCATCTGCCAGCCGGAGCCAGGCACCCCTTGGTGAGCCGCCTCCGTTGCAGCCTTCGCTTGACTCATCGATCGCTGGGTGCCACTGCATCTTCAGTCGGTTCCCATGCCTACGTTGACCTCAAACATCAAGTGGGAACCTAGTTCATGGCAGTCTCGACCATAATCCTGGCAAGCGCTCTCGCTGTGACAGGTCTCATGAAGATCCTCGCCCCTGCGCCTATCGAGGCTGCCCTACTGCATCTTCCTGCACCTGCGGCTCCCGCAATAGGAGTGCTTGAGATGTTCCTGGCCGCGTCACTGTTCGCGCCCAGGGTCACGAGATGGGCACACGCCGGGGTGCTCATGATGCTGGTTGTTGCCCTCTGCAACCTGATGCTCTCCCATGGGAACTGCGGCTGCACTGGATCGTGGGCGATCTCGAGACGTCAGATGGCATGGATCGTTGCGCTCATGTTTCTGCTGCTTGCACACTCCATGGGCGCATTGCGCAAGGTGGCCACCACATGCAGTCCGTGACCAAGAACCGCCTCATCATCGGCCTGGGCACCACCGCGCTCCTGCTGCTGGCGCTGGTCTTCTCGGTATACGGCCCGTCCACGGCCCCTGCGGATCTGCCAGCAGCGCACCCCGCGCCCGGAGCTTCCAACATCCCCTCCGCACCCGTCGCCATCATCGAGGACCACGACCGCGCGCCCTCGGGAAGCCGCGGGATCACGGTTCGTGTCGAGGACTCGATCGGGCGCCCACTGGCGGGAGCTCTCGTCACCACGGAAGGCAGCCCTGAGCAAACCACCGATTCCACCGGCGAACTGCGACTGCAGCACCCCGTGACCATGGTGGGCGCCCGATCGCCCGGATACGCGCCGTCCCTTCGGGCCGTCTCGGCGTCGGAGCACACAGCGGGCCTGATGGTGCTTCGCCTGGCTCCAGAGGCGATCCTAGTAGGCAGTGTACGCGACTGCTTCGATCAGCCCGTGCCGGCCGCCGAGGTCGAGGTGTCGCTCGGCTCTCCAGGTGGCTCTACCGGTGCAGACGTCGGCCTGGCGATCGGGAGGACCGCCATGGCGTACCGCCGCGTGACCAGGACCGACGACAACGGCGGATTCTCGATCGCCGGCCTCGCGCAAGGCGATCACCGGGTCAGCTGGCGTGCACCAGGCTGTGTCGCGGTACATCAGGATGCATCGGGTGCCCGTCACACGTGGCGGACCATCTCGATCCAGCAAGGCCGACGCCACGAACAGGATCTGGCCATGGGCATACTGCTCGTCGGAGCGATCGATGTGGTCCATGCCCATGGACTCACCGCCGACCTTCTTCGATGGATGCTGGGCATCGGCCTGGAACTGCCGCCACATGCCGAGCCCATGAGCGGTCTCTTTCCCGAGCTACTCGAGGAGGTCGAGCGGGAGATCCATGGCATTGCGCATCTGGGTCACCGTCACTCCATCGTGGCGGTGGCGATCGGTCACGACCCTGCGGCCGCTCCCGAGTGGAAGGCCCGCTTCGGTGTCACCTTCCGTGCAGAGGCGCCGGTGGAAGGCAGCCTGCTCCTGTCGCGACTCAGGGCATGGCGGGACAACCCGGATGCGAGCACGGTCCGGGTCACCGTGGGTGCGACGCCAGTTCCAACCGGGAAGGCACGCATCCACACCCCCTACGAGGTCGATATAGCGGGTCGTTCGCCTGCAGTCTTCGGGGTGATGCCACTCATCTCCAAGAACCTCCAGAAGCAACCCGAGACGTTCGTGGTCGAGTTGCCGGTCGGCGAGTATCTCGTCGCCCCAAGCCGATGGGGCCTGTTGGCCAACCGCAAGCGGCAGCAGTTCTTCACGGTGATCCAGGATGGCCTCGCCGATGTCGCGGTTGCTGACACCGGCATCGCTCGCCTCGTCGTGCACGCGATCGACGACGCGAGCAGACCACTCCGGGTCTACAACCTCAAGATCGGCGATGGCAGGCGCGGTGTGATGATCGCCGGACGCCAGGAGTACGGTGCCGTGGTCCAGTTCATGGAATTGGGCACGACCTGCCACCTGCAGCTCTGGGACGAGCACTTCGCCAGGAAGAGTGAGACGAAGGTCCTCCTCGACAAGCCGGTGGTCGAGGTACGCGTCACGCTCGGCCCCTGAGCGCGCCGCGTCAGCCCAGCCGGCCGCGCAGCACCTGCCAGAGCAGGCCGAGGTGGCCGCGGATCACCCGCAGGGTCTTCATCTTCGACACCCCCAGCAGCCGCGCCTCCAGCAGGGCCGGATGCTCCACCACCTTGCCGCCGCGGCGGACCACGCGGAGCAGCAGCTCGGCGATGCCGAGGAAGCCGCCGTGCTGCACCGGCACGTCGAGCAGCGCCGGACGCCGGTAGACCCGGAAGCAGCTCGTCCAGGTCGACAGCGGCGCCCCGGTGGCGCGGCGGTAGAGCCAGGACAGCCCCCGCGACAGGAAGAGCCGCCAGCGCGGCACGTTCAGCACCTGGCCCTGCGGGTGGTAGGGCGAGGCGGTGACCAGATCGGCATCGGCCAGCAGCGGCACCATCGCCTCGATCTCGGCCGGGTCGTAGGAGCAGTCGCAGTCCACCGACACGGCGATCTCGGCGCGGGCGGCGCGCAGGCCGGTCAGGATCGCCGCGGCGATCCCCCGGTTGTGCGGGTGGCGCACGATCTGCACGTCGGCGCGGCCGGCGGTGAGCCGTTCCAGCTCCGCCACGCTGCCGTCGGTGCTGCCGTCGTCCACCAGCACCAGATCGAGGTCGTAGCGGTCGCGCAGGCGGTCGGCGACGCCGGCCATGGTGCGCAGCAGGTACGGGATGTTGTCGGCCTCGTTGAAGATCGGCACCACCACGCTGACCGCCTGGCGGGGACCGCTGTGGGGCGTCACCAGCACCGGCGCCGGGGCGGCGGGCTGCGGCGGCGGCGAGGGACGGCGGAGCGGCAGGTCGAGCCAGCGGGCCACCGACACGAACTGCAGCCGGGCCAGGTACTCGTCGAGGAACACCTGGGTGCGGCCGAGGTTGCGGTACTGCTTCACCTTGTCGAGCGCCGCGGCGGCGGTGACCAGGGGCTGGTCCGGGTCCAGCTCCCAGGGCATGAAGTAGCAGACCAGCGGGTCGCGGCGGTCGCGGAGCCACTGGTCGATGCCGCGGCGGACGAGCCAGCGCGGCATCTGCCGCCACCAGTTGCCGCCGCCGATGGCGAAGCGCATGCCCAGGAACGACGCCGTCGACACCGGCACCTCCCAGAGGTGGCCGCCGGTGACCGCGTGGCGGCCGACGACGTGCATGCCGGGATCGCGGCCGAGGCGGCCGGCGACGGGGTTGACCGAGGCGTCGTAGGCGTAGCCCTTCTGGGCCAGCACGTCGAACACCCAGCGGTCCTGGTGCCGCAGGCGGCGGGGCGAACGGTAGCCGAGCACGACGTTGCCGCCGGCGGCCTCGATCGCCGCCTTGGTGCGGTCGAGGTCCTCGGCGAACTCCTCGGCCATCATCCCGTCGACGCCGCGGGGCCAGAAGCCGCGGGAGGCGACCTCGTGGCCGGCCGCGGCGATGCGGCGGACGAGCTCGGGGTTGCGTTCGGCCAGCAGTCCGAGGACGAAGAAGGTGGCCTGGGCGGAGTGGCGTTGCAGGCAGTGGAGGGCGAGGTCGACGCTGCGGTCGACGCGGGACTCGAAGCGGTCCCAGTGCTTGCGGAGGACGACCTGGGAGAGGGCGCCGCCGTGGAAGTACTCCTCCACCGAGACGGTGAGGATGTGGCGGCCGGCGAGGCCGGCGCCGGGCCCGCCCGGACCGGCGCGTTCGGCGGCGGTGGACTCGCTGACCCTGGGCGCGGTGGAAGTCATGGCCGGCGCCCGCCGAGCCTACAGCAGCCGGTCCACCATCGTCGGCAGTTCGTGCACCAGATCGTTGAGCACCACGCCGAGGAACGGCGTGCCGAGGCCGCGCAGATGCTCGACGTTGCGTTCGACGACGCCGGCGCGGTGGCGGTTGGCCTCCACCACCAGGACCACGGCGTCGAGGTGGCGGACCACCAGGCTGGCCTCGGGGGCGCGGTTCAGGGCCGGCACGTCGACGAGACAGAGGTCGTGGTTGCCGAGCATGTCCTTCAGCAGGCGGGCGAAGCGGTCGCTGGTGAAGCCCCAGAAGGGATCCACCGACTCGCCGCCGGGCACCAGGTCGAGGCCGGTGGCCACCTGGAAGCGGGTGACGTCGGCGAGGCCGGCGCGGCCGCCCAGCCAGTCGGCGAGGCCGGGGCTGTGGGAGGTGTGGAACACCGAGGCCAGCACCGGCGCGCGCAGGGTGGCCTCGACCAGGCCGACCTTCTTGCCCTTGCTGCCGAGGAACAGGGCCAGGTTGGCCACCACGGTGCTGGAGCCCTCGTCGTCGCCGATGGCGCAGAAGCCGATGGTGCGGTGCCCCTCGAGGGCGCCGCGCTGCAGGAGGTTGGACCAGAGGTAGCCCAGCTCGGTGGCGATCACCTCCGCCTTGCGGTTGCCGGGCTCCTTGCGTGCGAAGAGACCTTTCATGGCTACCACCCCCGCTCCCGCCGGGCCTGGTGCCGGCGCAGGTTGTTCGGATCGAGCCGCGGCACGACGCCGATCACCGGCGCGGCGCCGAGCCGGTCGAGGTCCTCGCGCACGCGCACCACGGTGTCGGGCAGCGAGCGGGTCACCACCACGCCGAGGCCGAGGAACAGGCCGACGAAGAAGCCGCCCAGGATCAGCTTGCTGCGGTTGGGGCCCTCCTTCTCCAGCGGCAGCGAGGCGTCCTCGATCTTCTGCAGCGAGCTGAAGTTGCCGAGCCGCAGGTCGCGCTTGCGCTGGGCCTCGGCCAGCGCCGTGCTGGTGCGGCCGGCCTCGGTCTCCGCCCGCCGCAGGGCCTCGTTGAGCTGCTGGAAGGTCGGCTCGAGGTCGAGCATGCGCTTGAGGCGGCCGGCGATCTGCTCGTGGTTCTGCCGCAGCATCTCGCGCACGCCCTCGTAGCGCACCCGCTCCATCCGGCGGGTGCTGAGCTGGGTGTTGGCGACGGTGTAGTCGGGGTTGATCTCCTCGATGGGGATCTCGCCGGCGGTGCGCTGCCGCTCGTTGGCGCGCCCCAGCTCGGCCTCGATCTGCTGGATGCGGCGGTCCAGCTCGGCGATCTGCGGGTTGCCCTCGACGACGGCGACGCGGCTGGCGAGCACGGCGCGCTCTCCCATGGCGCGGGCGCGCTCGGCCTGCAGGAGCCGCACCTCCTCGGCGTTGTCCAGCCGGCGCCGCACGGTGCGGGTCGGCTGGACCTGCTTCAGGTTCTCCTCCAGGGCCGCGATCTCGCGGCTGGCGCCCTCGATGTCGAGCGCGTTCTTCGACACGAGGCCCGCCGACTCGGCCTCCTGGGCCCGCAGGCGGCGCAGCTCGACGTCGAAGGCATCCTGCACGCCGGCGCCCTCGAGGAACTCGCGCATCGCCCGCTTGGCCACGGCCTCCTCGGCGGCGGCCTCCTCGGCGCGCTTCTGCACCTCCTCGAAGCGCTTCGGATCGTCGTAGACCTCCAGGTGCCACTGGATCGCCTGCTCCATGTAGGCCTGCAGGATCTGCTGGGCGAGGAAGGGATCGTTGGCCTCGTAGCTGACCAGCAGCACGTCGCTGAAGCGGGGTTTGTCCACCACCAGCGAGCGCTGCAGCTTCTTCATCGCCTCGTCGACGTTCACCTCGGCGGTGCTGCCGGAGTTCCAGTCGCGCTGGATGCCGTGGAACAGGGCCCGCAAGCCACCGGCCTCGCCGCCCGGCGTGTAGGGCTGCAGCACCTTCGGCGCGCCGACCAGGTCCACCACCCGCCGCAGCAGCGGATCGGCGCGGAACACGTAGGACGCGTTGAGGCTGATGCTCTCGCCCTTGGTCTCGCTGATCCGGGTCGGGTCGACCTGGATGCTCTCGCTGCCCGCCTGGGTGAACATGAACTTGCCCTGGCTGACGAAGCTGTTGGGCGTGGTGATGGCCAGGAAGGCGCCGATCAGCAGGCCGAAGCCGGTGGTGCCCATGACCAGGTAGCGGGTGCGGAACACCGCCTCCAGCAGCTTGCGGACCGGCAGGCCGCCGGCCTCCTCGCCCTGGGCCGCCGGCTGCACCGCCAGCAGGGCCTCCCGCGAGTTGAACTTCAGTTCTTCGATCAGGTGTCTGGACATGGCTTCTGCCTCGGCGAGATCGAGCGGCGCCGGCGGACGCCGGCGTAGGAGCCGTTCTGCCCGGCGTGGCATCCTAGCGGCGTGCCACGCCGTCGCCGAACCCCGCGGGCGGCCCAGCAGCCAATAGCATCGGCAGGATGGCCCCCGCAGCGTGAGTCCGGCCTCCGGTCCGGCGCCGGATGGGGCCCGCCCGGGCCGGCGGCGAGCGGCGATCAAGGGCCGCCCGACGGCCACCCGATAACCTGGACCGGATCAGCCCATGCGACCGAACCCGCTCCGCAAGCGCTCGCGCACGCTCGCCGCCGTGCTCGCCCTGTCGATCGTCGGCGGCTGCCAGTCCGGCGGCACGCCGCCCCAGCCCGGTCCCGACCTGCCGCCGCGCCCGGCGGAGGTGCGCGACGGCCTCGGCCCGGACCAGGAACACCACGGCTCCGTGCAGTCGGTGTTCGCCAACTGGGATCCGTTCGTCGATCCCGAGGGCCGGCCGGTGACCTACCACTGGGCGGTCGGCACGCGGCCCGGCGCCGACGACGTGGTGGCCTGGCGCTGCGTCGCCGGCAACACGGCGGCGGACGCGCTGGAACTGGCGATCCCGTCGGGCACGCGCGTGTTCAGCACCGTGCGGGCGGTGGATCCCACCGGCCACGAGGTCGTCGCCAGCAGCAACGGCATGCTGGTGGTGGATCCGCGGGCCACGCCGCTGCCGGTGGCGCAGACGCCGCCGCGGGACCCGACGCCCGGCATCCCGCACGACCCGCCGACCCAACCGGCGCCACCGGTGACCGCCGCGGCCGGCCGCCACGTCTTCGCCATCAGTCACGGCGGCGTGACCTGGCGCTTCCAGGACGAGGTCCTCGCCGGCACCTTCGCCAACGGCGATCCGTGGGTGATCGCGCCCGCCGCCATCGCCAGCATCGACCCGCCCTGCCAGGTGGCCGACGGCCGCGTGCGCAACGGCTCGATGCTCGATCCGGACCCGACCACACCGGCCCAGGGCTACGACAGCACGATGTACGGCGGCCCCGAGGCCAGCCACTTCGCGCCGCAACTCAACGTCGCCGCCGGCATCGGTCCCGAGCGGCCGCTCCGCCTGCGTGCCGGCCAGTCCCTGGTTTCGTCGATCAGCGACGATGCGGCGGGCCAGCTGCCGCAACTCCGCGCCTGCGCCGTGCTGACCTGCCTCGCCGAACCGCCGCCGCCGGACGCGTTCCGGCCGCCGTACTGCAAGGGCGCCGACAAGCGCGTGCGCTTCACCACCGGCCGGCTCGACCTCACCCGGCTCGGCCGGCTGGCGCCGGTGCCCGGCACGCCGGATCCGGCCGACCTGGCCGCCCGCTTCGCCCGCGTCTGGCTCGATCACGCGCCGGGCTGGCTCGGCCGCTACCTGCACCCGCGGGAGCACATGCCCGACTACGGCCGCGAGATGGCCGATCTGGTCGGGCAGGCGGCGGTGCTGCTGCAGACCGACCTGCCCGACGCGCAGAAGCTGCCATTGCTGGTGGGCCTCGTGCAGTTCGGCATCGACAGCCACGGCATCCTCACGGCTGGCGGCGCCTTCGCCGCCGCAGGCGGGGACGGTGCCGGCCGCAAGCTGCCGATCCTGCTGGCGGGCGCCGTGTTCGGCGACCAGGACCTGCTGGCGGCGGCCCGCACCCCCGGCGCGTTCGCCGAGGACCGGCAGACGTTCTACGTGAGCGCCGACGCCGGCGGCCGCTGGAACGGCGGGCACGGCGGCTACGTCGCCACCGACGAGGGCATGCCCGAATGGGGCCCCGACCACTTCGCCGCGCCGGAGCGCGACCAGAAGGAATGGACCGCCGATCCGTTCCGGCGCTGCTGCACCGCCAACGCCTGGGCCGGCTCGGTGCTGGCCGCCCGCATCATGGGCCTGCGCGAGGCCTGGGGGCATCCGCCGCTGTTCGACTACCTGGACCGCTACGTCGCCGCCGAGCCGCGCGACTCGTGGACGCGCTGCTGGAGCCGCTGGCTGGAGACGGCCTGGGACACCTGGCGCCCCCACCACTGAGGGCGGGGCGGGTCACGCGCGGGTCAGCACCTCGCGGCCATTGCGCGTGATCAGCACGTCGTCCTCGATGCGCACGCCGATGCCACGCAGCTCCTTGCGCACCTTGCGGTCGCGCGGGCCGAAGTAGAGCCCGGGCTCGACGGTGAGCACCATGCCCGGCCGCAGCCGCACCGGCCTGCCGTCGGCGTCCTGGTAGGCGCCGACGTCGTGCACGTCGCGGCCGAGCCAGTGGCTGGTGCCGTGCATGTACCACCGCTTGAACGCCTGTTTCTTCAGCAGCGCGTCGACCCTGCCGCGCAGCACGCCGAGCTGCACCAGGCCGCGCGTCAGCTCGCGCAGGCAGGCGCGGTGCGGGGCGTCCCAGCGCGCGCCGGGCCGGGCGGCGCGGATGCCGGCCCGCTGGGCCCGGGCAACGATGTCGTGCACCGCCTGCTGCGCCGGCGTGAACTCGCCGCTCACCGGGAACGTGCGCGTGATGTCGGCGGTGACGCCGCCGTACTCGGCGCCGGCGTCGATCAGCAGCAGGTCCCCCGCCCGCATCCGCCGATCGTTGTCGTGGTAGTGCAGGATGCAGGCATTGGGCCCGCTGGCCACGATCGAGCCGTAGCCGGTGCGGGGGCTGCCGCCGCGGCGGAACTCCGCCTCCAGCGCCGCCTGCACGTCGCGTTCGTTCTGGCCGGGCCGCGCCGCCGCCTGCGCTGCGCGGTGGCCGGCGACGGTGATCGCCGCCGCCTGGCGCAGGAGCGCGATCTCGTGGGCGTCCTTGATCAGGCGCTGGGCGGCCAGCGCCGGACCCGGGTCCTCGAGGATCGGGTGGGCGGCCGGGGCCTGCCGGCGGCGGCGCTGGGCCAGCAGCGCGAACACCCCCAGCAGCTGCTGGTCGAACCGCGGGTCGCGGCCCAGCGTGTGGAACAGCCGCCGGTGCGGCGCCAGCAGGTCCGGCAGCCGCTGCCACAACTCGCCGATCGGATGCGCCGCGTCGGCGCCGAACCGCCGCCGGGCGCCGGCCACACCGGCCCGGCGGCCGTCCCAGATCTCCCGCTCCGGATCGCGGGGCCGCACGAACAACACCAGCCGGTGCGCGCCCCGGCCGGTCCGCCACGCCAGCAGCACCGCGTCGGGCTCCGGAAAGCCGGTCAGGTGGTGGAAGTCGCTGCTCGGGCGGAACGGGTGGTGCACGTCGCCATTGCGCAGCACTTCGGGCGCGGTCGGCAGCAGCAGGAGGCCGTCGCCCAGGGTGTCCAGCAGACGCTGGCGGCGGGCGCGGCAGACGCGGGGATCGAACGGCTCGACGCTCACGGGCGCGGAGCCTACTGCGCGGGCGCGCCGGACCCTACTGCTTGCCGGCCAGCACGCTCTGCTGCACGCCGGTGCCGCCCTTCTGGTTGGTGTTCATCAGGAACTCCACCGTCAGGTCACGGCCGTTCACCTGGAACGGCACCGTGAAGCACAGGTCGTCGGCCACCGCCCGCCGCTGCAGGCCATCGCCGACGTAGACGCTAGGCACCGAGATGTCGAACAGCGGCATCTTGGTGAACAGCTCGTTCTTGATGTTGCCGCCGATCATGTTGACCAGCTCGCCGATGGCGTCGATCACGTCCTGCTCGGGCACCGCGTCGGCGGCGTCGAGACCGAGCAGGCCGGCGGCCACCTGCTGCGCCAGGGGCTTGTCCATGAACACCGAGATGGCGCCGGAGAAGAAGCCGGTGACGCCGATGCTGGCGATCACGTCGGCCTGCCGGGACTTCGCCTTCTCCACGGCCACCGCCCCCGCCGTCACCTTGGTGTTGAGCATCGTGCGGAACACCTCGGTGGTGCTCTTGATGATGCCGTGGCCCAGTTCGGCGTCGAACGACGTGCTGTGCTGGTTGAGCTTGGCGTCCTCCACCAGCTTGCCGACCTTCTCGATCAGCGAAGCCGGGCCGTTGCTCTTGGCCAGCACCAGGTTGGCGCCCGCCGTCGTGCACTGCTCGGCCAGCGCCGGGTCGTCGGTGGCGATGAACATCACGATCGGCAGGGCGCGGCTGTGCTTGCGGGCCCGGAAGGTCTGCGCCACGGCAATGCCGTCGCGGTCCTTGAGCGTGTTGTCCAGCAGGATCAGGTGGACCTCGTTGCGGATGAAGCCCTCGTAGGCATCCATCGCCGTCGCGGCGCAGACCACCTTGTAGCCCGCCTTCTGGAAGTGGGCCGACAGCAGCTTGGTGAGGGTGGGCGAGTCGTTGACCAGCAGGATCGTGTCCAAGGTTCGGCTCCGGGATGGGGATCTCCCCTAGCCCATCGGCCAGCCGGCCGCCCGGACTTGACCCACCCGTGGCCGCCTACAGCCCGAGGGCGGCGTGCACCGCCAGCGTCGCCGACGAGCGGTTCAGCGTGTAGAAGTGCACGCCTGGCGCGCCGGCCGCCAGCAGCGCCTTGGCCTGCTCGGCGGTCCAGTGCACGCCGGTGGCCACCACCGCCGCCGGGTCCTTCTCGACGATCTTCAGCCGCCGGCGCAGCTCCTGCGGGATGCGGGCCCCGCACATCTTCGTGAAGCGCTCCACCTGGGCGACGTTGGTCACCGGCATCAGCCCCGGCACCATCGGCACGGTGATGCCGGCACCACGGGCCCGCCGCGCGAACGCCTGGTAGTCGGCGTTGTCGAAGAACAGCTGGCTGACCAGGAAGTCGACGCCCTGGGCGACCTTGTGCCGCAGGTGCTCCAGGTCGGCGTCCTGGTCCGGCATCTCGACATGCCCCTCGGGGTAGCTGGCGGCGCCGACGCAGAACGGGAAGCCCTTGTCGCGGATGAAGGCCACCAGCTCGCTGGCGTAGCGGAAGCCGCCCGCCACCGGCACGAACTCGGTCTCGCCCTTCGGCGGGTCGCCGCGCAGGGCCAGCACGTTCTCGATGCCGGCACCCTGCAGCCGCCGCAGGATCTCCTCGATCTCGCCCCGGGTGCTGCCGACGCAGGTCAGGTGCGCCATGGCCTCGATGCCGAGGTCACGCTTGATGCGGCCCACCAGCTCCAGGGTGCGATCGCGGGTGCTGCCGCCGGCACCGTAGGTCACCGACACGAACGACGGCCGGCAGGGCCGCAGGTCCTCGACGGTGCGGTAGAGCGCCTCCACGCCCTCGTCGGTCTTGGGCGGGAAGAACTCGAACGACACCACCGGCGCGGGCCGGCCGAACATCGCGGCGATCTTCATCTGCCGCCCGATGGTAGGTGCCCGCTCACCGCCCCGGAAGCGCGGAGTCGCCGCCGGCCAGGGCCCGCAGCGCCTCGCCGGTGACGCGGCACACCCGCCAGTCCGGCAGCACGGTGGCGCCATGCCGCCGGTAGAAGCCGATCGCCGGCTCGTTCCAGTCGAGCACCGCCCACTCCAGCCGCGGTGCGCCGCGCGCCACCGCCGCCGCCGCCACCGCCCGCAGCAGCCCGAGGCCATGGCCGGTGCCGCGGTGCTCGGGCAGCACGAACAGGTCCTCCAGGTGCACGAACGGCCGGGTCTTGAAGGTGCTGTAGGCCTGGAAGCAGAGGGCGAAACCCACCGGCACCCCGTCCGCGGCCTCGGCCAGGAAGGCGAAGCACGGCGCGCCCGGCCCGAACAGGTGCGCGCGCAGCCGTTCGCCGTCCAGGTCGAGCTGGTCCTCGAGCTTCTCGTAGCGGGCCAGTTCGCGGATGAAGTGCAGGATCGAGGGCAGGTCGTCGGGGCGGGCCGGGCGGATCATGACGCCGTGATCGGAGCAGCCCCGCGGTCCCGGTGCACCCCCGGCCAGGAACTTCCGGACCCCTGACACGCCCGGCTCGTAACCAACCTCCCTTCGGCGCATCCGAGGACGGTCCTCGGAGCACCGCTCCCTACCATCCCGACCGACGCGATCGATCCGCCCCTACCGCCATGATCAAGAACAAGTCCACCCTCCTGACCGCCGCCGTCGCCGGCCTGTTCCTCGCCGGCACCACCACCGCCATCGCCTCCCTGGGCGCCTGTTCCTCCAGCAGCCAGAGCCAGGCAGCCGTGGAGAAGCACGCCTGCAAGGGCATGAACGGCTGCAAGGGCCAGGGCGGTTGCAAGTCCGGCAACAACGGCTGCGCCGGCAAGAACTCGTGCAAGGGCCAGGGCGGCTGCGCCACGGTCGAGCACCACGCCTGCAAGGGCGGCAACGCCTGCAAGGGCCAGGGCGGCTGCAAGTCCGGCAACAACGGCTGCGCCGGCAAGAACTCGTGCAAGGGCCAGGGCGGCTGCGCCGTCCCGGTGAAGCACTAGTCGCCGTCCGGCCGGCCCTGCCGCATGGCATCGGGCCGGCCCCTCCCCGACAATCTCCCCCGCGCCGCCATGGACCTCAGCCAGCTCGTCGCCACCGACCTCGGCATCGGGGTCGGCCTCCGCACCCGCCACTTCGGCCACATCCTGGCCCAGGCGCCCGCGGTCGGCTGGTTCGAGATCCTCAGCGAGAACTTCATGCACACCGGCGGCCGGCCCATGCAGGTGCTGGACCAGATCGCCGAGCGCCACCCGATCGCCATGCACGGCGTGTCGCTGAACATCGGCAGCGTCGATCCCCTCGACCGCGCCTACCTGCAGGAGCTGAAGGCGCTGCAGGCCCGCTGCCGGGCCCGCTGGATCAGCGACCACCTGTGCTGGACCGGCGTGCGGGGCGAGAACCTGCACGACCTGCTGCCGATGCCCTACACCGCCGAGAGCCTGCGCCACCTGGCACGACGCGTCCGGCAGGTGCAGGACATCCTCGAGCAGCCGCTGATCCTGGAGAACCCCAGCACCTACCTGGAATTCGCCCACCAGGACTTCACCGAGCCGGAGTTCCTGACCGCGCTGTGCCGCGAGACCGGCTGCGGGCTCCTGCTCGACGTCAACAACGTCTTCGTCTGCGCCAGCAACCACGGCTTCGACCCCGCCACGTACCTGCGCGGCGTTCCCTGGCGCCACGTCGTCTACTACCACCTGGCCGGCCACACCGTCTACGACACCCATCGCCTCGACACCCACGACCATCCGGTGTGCGACGAGGTGTGGGAGCTGTATGGCCTCGCCAACCAGCTCGCCGGCGGCAACCGCAGCACGCTCCTGGAGTGGGACGGCAACATCCCCGGGTTCGACGAGCTGATGGCGGAAGCCCACAAGGCCAAGGCGTTCCGCCGCGCGCCCACGCGCCGCGCCGCCGTCGGCGGAGGCCTGTGGTGAGCAACGCCCGCGCGCCGCGCCTGCGCGCCCTGCAGGAGTGGATGTCGGTGGTGGTGCAGCATCCGCGCACCGCCGACGTGGCGATCCGCAGCGCCGCCGCCGCCGCCCACTTCCCGCCCACCGCGGTCGAGCACGGCCGCATCGTCAAGCCCAACGACCGGATGACCGCCACCGACCGCCTGCAGGTCTACAACGGCGGCTACCTGTCGCGCCTGCAGGAGGTGCTGGAGACCGACTACCCGGCCCTGCGGCACCTCCTGGGCGACCCTGCCTTCCGCGCCCTGGTGGCGGCCTTCGTGGTCGGCCACCCGAGCCGGCACCCCAACCTCAACCGGTTCGGCCTGCCGTTGCCGGCCTTCGTCGCAAGGCGGCGCAAGCTGCCGCACCGCGCCTTCGCCGCCGAGGTGGCGACCCTGGAGCGCGCCGTCAGCACCGCCTTCGACGCGCCGGAGTTCCGGCCATTGGACCTGCAGGAACTGGCGGCGGTGCCGCCCTCGCGCTGGGCCACGGCGCGCTTCACCGCCAACCCGTCGGTGCAGGTGCTCACCTTCCGCTTCCCCACCAACGGCTGGTACCAGGCCTTCCTCGACGAGCAGGCGCCATCACCGCCGGCGCCCGCCGCCACCGCGCTGTGCGTCTACCGCAAGGATCAGAAGGTCTGGCGCATGAAGCTGTCGCCGGGCATGCACTCCGTGCTGGCGGCGTTGCTGGCCGGCCGGCCGCTGGGCGAGGCGCTCGGCACCGCCGACGGCGAGGCCGATGTCATGGCCACCTTCCAGAGCTGGGCCCACGACGGGTTGTTCGCCGCGGTCCGGTTCCGCCGCTGAGCCGCCGACTCCCGCGGTCCGGCGGGGCTAGAATCCCGCGCCCATGACGGCCGCCGCTCCCAGCCTGACCTCGCCGTGGATCGTCGGCCGCGGCCCGGACCTGCTGCTGTTCGTGCTGACGCCGTTGCTGATCCTGCCGGCGGCCATGCTGCTGCAGCAGGGGCTCGCCAGCCAGACCATCCAGTACGGCGTGCTGGCGTTCGGCGCGATGGGCCACAACCTGCCCGGCATGATGCGGGCCTACGGCGACCGCGCCCTGTTCCGCCGCTTCCGCACCCGCTTCCTCGTGGCGCCGATCGCCCTCTACGCCGCCTGCCTCGCCTTCACCCTGCGCGGCAGCAGCGGCATGCTGCTGCTCGCCTACGGCTGGGCCATCTGGCACGCGCTGATGCAGGTGTATGGCTTCCTGCGCATCTACGACGCCAGGGCCGGCGGCACCGCCCCGCGCTTCTGCCGCATCGACCTCGCCATGTGCGCGGTCTGGTTCTTCGGCGCCGTGCTGTTCTCCGACACCCGCATGCACGTCGTCCTGGGTTTCGTCCAGGAACTGGGCGTGCCGCCGCCGACCGCGGGCGCCCTCGCGGTGGCGCGCCAGGCCTTCGTCGGCGCCATCGCGGCGGTGACCCTGCTCTACCTGCACAGCCTGTGGGCCCGGCGCAACGCCGGCATCGCCATCAGCATGCCGAAGCAGCTCCTCTACCTGTCGAGCATCGGCTTCTGGTGGTACGTGCACGTCTTCACCACCGACGTGCTGCTGGGCCTCGTCCTGTTCGAGGTCTTCCACGACGTGCAGTACCTGGCGATCGTCTGGCTGTTCAACCGGCGCCGCGTCACCGCCGATCCGCAGGTCGGCGGCTTCACCCGCTTCCTGTTCCGCCGGAGCTGGGGCCTGCTGGCCCTGTACGTGGGTCTGTGCCTCGCCTACGGCGGCTTCCTGCCCCTCTCCCAGCAGTGGCACGGTTCCGATCTGCTGACCGCCGCGCTGGCCTCGGTGGTGATGACCTCGGCGCTGCTGCACTACTACTTCGACGGCTTCCTCTGGAAGGTGCGCGAACACGACACGCGGACAGGCCTCGGCCTCCAGGCCCAGGCCGGCGCGACGACGCCGCGCATCCCCCGCCACGGGCTGAAGTGGCTCGCCCTGGTGGTGCCGGCCGCGGTGATGTGGTCGCTCGGCGTGCACCGCATCGACCTGCCGGCCGCCGAACGCCTGGCCGAGGTCACGCCCGGCGCGGCGCAGGCCCACTTCGACCTCGGCGTGCGGCTCAACGAAGTCGCACGCCACCAGGAGTCGCTGCCTTCCCTCGAACGGGCGCTGCAACTGCGTCCGGGCGACGCCGAGTTCGCCACCAACCTGGCGCTGGCGCGGCTCGAGGCGGGCAAGGCCCTGCTGCGGGCCCGCGATCCCGGCGCCGCGCCGCTGCTGCGCGCGGCGTTCCAGGGCCTGCCGCCGCTGCTGCAGCACTGTCTGCAGGAGGGCGAACGGCTGGGGCAGGGTGGCGAGCTTCGCGAGGCAGCCGTGCACTTCCGCGCCGCCCTGGCGATGCGCGACGACGTGGGCCCCGCCCACCTGGGCCTTGCCATGGCCCTCTCCGGCCTCGGCGACCCGGCGGCCCGCAGCCACGCCGAACGGGCCGCGGGGCTCATGCCCGGCGATCCGCGGCCGGCGGCGCTGCTGCGGCAGATCCAGGCTCGCTGACTTCCCGAAAGGGGCGCCTCGTTCCACTGGTTGAGGGAGCAGATCCCGGGCTACCGATCCCGACGCCAGAAGAACATCCTCCATAAGAACATTACCGTAAAAGGCTTGCGACTATCGCCTGCTGGAGGTGACAGCATGCTATCACCTTCGCTATCGTTGCCAGGCATGGCCCAGGTCCTTGTCCGCAACCTCGACGACGCGGTGGTCGCCCTGCTGAAGCAGCGCGCCGCGCTGCACGGCAACTCCCTCGAGCAGGAACTGCGCGACATCCTGACCGCCGCGGCGGCACCGCCCGGCCGGACCACGTTGGCCGCCGTCGACCGCATCCGCACCGCAACTCCGAAGGGCGAGCACACGGACTCGGTGGACCTGCTGCGGGAGGATCGGTCCCGGTGACCCTCGCCATCGACGCCAGCGTCGCGGCCAAGTGGTTCTTCGCCGAGCCGGGCTCCGCCGAGGCCCGCGCCGTGCTGGAGTCGGCCGAGCCGCTGCTGGCCCCCGATCTGCTGCTGGCCGAGGTGGGCAACCTGGCCTGGAAGAAGCTGCGCACCGGCGCCGCCAGTCCCACCCAGCTCCCGGACCTGGCGCACCTGCTGCCGACGCTGTTCGCGCAGATCGTGCCCACCGCCCGGCTGCTGCCGCGCGCACTCGCGCTCGCCGCCTCGCTGGCGCATCCCCTCTACGACTGCCTGTACCTGGCCGCCGCCGAGGCCGCCGACTGCCCGCTGCTCACCGCCGACCACCGGCTGGCGGAACGCCTGCGCGGCACGCCGCTCGGCGCCCGGGTGCGCGTCCTCGCGCCCGCCACCGAGTGACTACGCCGGCACCACCGAGTGCTCGGGCCGCAGTTCGCGCACGACGTCGCCGTCCCGCGCCGGATCGAACACCGCGTCCACCGCCGCCCACAGCTCGGTGAGGCCCTTCACCATCACCAGCTGGTCCCGCGCCCAGACCGGCTCCGGGTGGTACTGGCAGTACTTGATGGCGTGCATGCGGACCTTCGGCAGGGCCCGCTCGGCGCCGTAGTGCCGTTCCGCCAGTTCGCCGTGCCGCCGCAGCGCCGCCCGCTGCCGGCGCAGGGTCGGCGCCTGCGGCGCCTCGCCCTGCAGCAGGGCCCGCACCTGCTCGAACACGAACGGATTGCCGATGCAGCCCCGCGCCACGGTGACGCCGTCGACGCCGGTCGCGGCCAGCATGCGCAGCACGTCGAACGGCGAGAACAGGTCGCCGCTGCCCAGCACCGTGCGGTCGCCATACCCGCGCTTCACCCGCGCCAGGAACTCCCACCGGCTCGGGCCCACGTACTTCTGCAGGACGGTGCGGCCGTGCACGGTCACCGCGGCGATGCCGCGGGCGAAGGCGCCGTCCAGGATGGCGAAGAACGCCCGCTCGGCGTCGGCGCCGTCGTCGTAGCCGCGGCGCATCTTGACGGTCACCGGCGCGTCGCCGGCCACCGACTGCAGCACCGAGTCGACGATCTGCAGGGCGTTGTCCGGCTCGGACAGCAGGTAGCCGCCGCGGCAGCGGCCGAGCACCTTGTTGACCGGGCAGCCGAAGTTGATGTCGACGACGTCGAAGCCGGCCTTGACCAGCTCGCGGGCGGCCTTGCCGAAGGTCTCGGGTTGCGAACCCATCAGCTGGCCGCCGACCGGATGGTCGTGCTCGGGCACCGCCAGGATGCGGTTGCGCAGCTTCCCCTTCTGCAGCACCAGTTCGTCGAGCACCACCTCGTGCAGCGCGTAGGGCGCGCCGTGCTCCCGGGCCACGGTGCGCATGGGCAGATCGGAGTAGCCGCTCAGCGCCGCCTGCACGGCGGGCAGGCCGATCGTCACGTCACCGAGGCGCAGGGGAGCGGGAGGCACGGGGCGGCAGAGCGTGCCGCGGGACCGCCGCCGGCGCCAGGGGCGCGCCGTTCCCGTACCCGCACCCCGGCGTTCCCGCCCGTAGACCCGGCCATGCGCCGCACGATCGCCCTCCTGTTGCTCACCGCCGCCCTGCCGGCCCAGGATCCCGCCCGCAACCCGCCGCTGCACCTCTGTTTCGTCGGCGATCTGCAGACCGAGCGGGGCAAGGACTTCCTCGGCTTCCTGCGCCAGCAGTTCCCGCGGGTCGACGCGGTGGAACGCGCCACCTGCGAGCCGCAGCAGCTGCGCACCGCCGACGTCGTGGTCCTGGACTGGTGGCAGCACGACGACGGCGTCTCGGTCTGGCTGCGCGACAAGCAGGCGCCGCGCCGCGTGCCGCTGGGCGAACTGGCGCGTTGGGACCGGCCGACGGTGCTGATCGGCAGCGCCGGCCTCAACCTGGCGGCGGCCTGGGGTCTGCCCGGCTCGTTCGGCTGAACCTGCCTCTCGCCCCTCGCGTACGGGTTGCGCGAGCACGAGGTCTTCGCCGGGCCGCACCACATCGACGTCACCGCCACCAAGGAGCAGCCGGTGCCGAAGGCGTGGCAGGCGGCGCTGCCGGGCCAGACGACGGTGGCGCTGCTGCCGCTGGTCGACGGGACCTACCGCGGCCACCCCGGTTGGTGCACCTCGCTCGCCGAACTGGCTGGCCCGGAGATCGAGGTGATGTGCGGCGGCGCCAACACCAAGCAACCCACCCACCAGGGCCTCTGGCGGCAGGGCAACCTGCTGCACTTCGGCTTCCAGCCGGAGCCCGCGCACCTGAACGGGAACGGCCGCGCACTCCTGTGCAACGCCATCGCCTACATCGCCCGCTTCACCAGCGACCGGCCGATCGTGCGGGTGCGGACCTTCGCCGATCCGCAGGGCGCCCTGGCGGCGCCGTGGCAGCTCGATGCGCTGCTGGGGCGAGAGGCACTCACCGCCGCCCAGCTGGCGCAGCGGTTCGCGAAGCCCTGGAGCGAGCAGCTCGCGGCACTCGACGATGCCGCCGCGTTGGCGTTCGTGCAGGCACGCCGCGGCGCGTTCCGGGCCGACGGCAACCGCTTCGCCTTCGATCCCGACGCAGTCGAGCTGGGCCTCGACCTGCGCGAGCGGGCGGCGATCGACCGGCTGCTGGAACTGGCCGACGAGGAACGGGCCCGGCGCCTGCTGGCGCGGCTCCTGCCGGAGGCGCCGCCGGACGCGACGGCAGCCAACTGGCGCAACTGGGTGCGGGCCAGAACGGCGGCGCTCTGCTTCGATCCGCTCGGCGCCGTCTGGCGGGTCGATCCCCTGGCCCAGGCGCGCGGCGTGCCGGGCCTGGAACTGCGCGGACCTGCCCGCGCCGACGGCCTGGCGCAGGGAGACCCGGCGGCGCGGGCCCTGGCCGAGCAGGTGGCGGCGTTCGCCGGCGGCGCGCGGGCCTTCGACGATCTGCAGACCTTCACCTGCCGGCTCGGTGACGTGCACTGCTTCTGGGATCGGAGTCGGGGACTGTTCCGCATGGAGAACCATGCCGGCGCGCCGGCCGCCCGGGCCACGCCGTGGCTGGCGGCGGTCTACGACACGGCCGCCGACCTGGACCGGGTGCGGGGCGGCGGGCCGGCGCCGCGGCCGACGGTGTCGGCCAAGGCCACGTTCCGCGAGCTGCTGACCCGGGCGTTCCTGCCGCTGCTGCTGCTGGAACCGTCGACCTCGCTGCGGCTGCTGCCGGCGCAGGACGGCGACCAGGGGCTGGTGCGGCTGCAGGCCCGGCTCGGCGGCCGCTGCCTCGACCCGAAGCAGGTGCACGTGCTGCTGGTGGACGGCAGGACCGGTGAACCCGCCGCGTTCGAGGTGCAGGGGCGGGAAGGGGCGCCGGCGCAACGCTGGACGATCACCGGCTGGCAGCAGGTGGGGCCGCTGCGGCTGCCGACGGGCCTGCGGCGCCAGGGCGGGCGAGGCGCGGCGACGGCGTTCGCCGATCCGGTCTGGAATCCGGCGCTGCCCGATGGCGCCTGGGACGAACCCGGCCTGCTGTCCGGCCGCTGAGGCGTGCGGCGGGCCCGTGTGCCTACCTGGAAATCCTTTCACGACGCGCTAGGATTTCAAGGATGGCATCCGTGCGGCGGGCGCAGCTCCGCGCCGAGATCGATCGGGCCCTGGCGGAGAATCCGGCGGCGATCCTGCTCGGCTCCCGGCAGTGCGGCAAGACCACGCTGGCGCGGGGACTGGTCAGGATCGACTCGCCCAACTACTTCGACCTCGAGAACCCCATCGACCTGCGACGCCTCGCCGAGCCGATGACGGCCCTGGCGCCGCTCCGTGGGCTGGTCGTCATCGACGAGATCCACCGCCGGCCCGACCTGTTCCCCGTGCTGCGCGTCCTCGCCGATCGCACGCCGGTGCGGGCCCGCTTCCTGCTGCTCGGCAGCGCGTCGATGTCGCTGCTGAAGCAGACCTCCGAGTCCCTCGCCGGCCGGGCGGCGATCGTGCCGATGTCGGGGTTCGGCATCGATGAGGTCGGCGCCGGGGCTCTCGACAGGCTCTGGCTGCGCGGCGGCTACCCACGCTCCTTCCTGGCGACCGACGACGCCGCCAGCGCCCGATGGCGGCGTGATTACGTGCAGCTCGTGCTCGAACGCGACGTTCCGTTGTTCGGCGCGACGATCCCGTCGGCGGTCCTGCATCGTTTCTGGTCGATGACCGCGCACACCCATGGCGGCATCTGGCGCAGCAGCGACCCGGCGCGGTCGCTCGGCATCGCCGAATCGACCGTGCGCCGCTATCTCGATCTGCTGACGGACCTGCTGCTGCTGCGCCAGCTGCAGCCGTGGCACGAGAACCTGGGCAAACGCCAGGTGAAGTCGCCCAAGGTCTACTTCCGCGATTCCGGCCTGCTGCACCAGTTCCTCGGCGTGACGACGCTGGACGAACTGCACCGGCATCCGCGTTGCGGCGCCTCCTGGGAAGGGTTCGCGATCGAGGAGGTCCTCCGCTGCGTGCGGCCCGACGCCCAGTACTTCTGGGCGACCCACGCCGGCGCCGAACTGGACCTGCTGCTGTTCGCGGGCGGCAGGCGCCTCGGCGTCGAGGTCAAGCGCGCCGATGCGCCGGGCATGACCCGGTCGATGGAGGTCGCACGGGAGGACCTGCGCCTGGACGGGTTGGTGGTCGTGTATCCCGGGCCGAAGCGATACTCGCTGGCGGACGACATCGAGGTGGTGCCGCTGGCCGACCTGGCGGACGGCGGCTCCCGCGCGCTGTTCCCGTCGCTGTTCCCGCGCCGGACGGGAGTCACCCGGAAGGCGACGCGGACGAAGGCCAGGACCGCGCGGAAGCCGGCGAAGCGCCAGGCCCGCCGACCGCCCCGATGACCACCAGCCACCGTCTGCGCCTGCCGGTGCCCGAGCCGTTCGAGCTGCGGCTCGCCCTGCGCGGACACGGCTGGGTGGCGCTGCTGCCGCACCGCTACGACGAGGCCACCGCGACACCCGATGCGCCGTGGCACACCGTGCTGCGGCTCGGCGCGCAGGCCGTCGACTGCACCGTGCGGCAGGGCAGCCGCGCCCTGAACGTCACCCTGACCGCGCACCGCGCGCTCGGCGATCGTCAGCTCGCCGCCGCCAGGGCGCAGCTCCGCCATATGCTGCGGCTCGACTGCGATCTCGCGCCGTTCTGGTCCCTGTGCGCCACGACCCCCCGCCTCGCCTGGGTGACGCGCCGCGGCGGCGGCCGGCTGCTGCGCTCGGCCACCGTGTTCGAGGACCTGCAGAAGCTCCTGTTCACCACCAACTGCACCTGGTCGCAGACCGAAGCCATGACCCGCAACCTGATCGCCGCTGCCGGCACCGCCGCGCCGAGCGGCGCGCGCGCGTTCCCCACCGCCGCCGCGTGCGACCGCGGCGAGGCGTTCTTCCGCGAGCAGGTGAAGGTCGGCTACCGGGCGCGGGCCTGCGCGGCGCTGGCCCGGGCGTTCGCCAAGGGCGACCTGCGCGACAGCGACTTCCTGCGGCCAGACCAGACCGCGACGGAGCTGTGGCGGCGGCTGCTGGCGCTGGACGGGATCGGACCCTACGCCGCCGGCCAGGCCATGCGCCTGTGCGGCCACTATGAGGCGCTGGCGCTCGATTCGTGGTGCCGGGCGCGGCTGAAGACCATGCTCGGACGCCCGCGGCCGCCGACGGACCGGGCGGTCGCGCGCCGCTATCGGCCGTTCGGCGCGTTCGCCGGGCTGGCACTGTGGTGCGACCTCACCGCCGAGTGGCACGACGAGGGTGCGCCGACCGGCGATGGCTGGTGGTAGAAAGACGCGGAACCGGGGCGCGACCGGTGCGTCGGGCCGCCGCCTTTCCGGAGGAATCATGCCGCCGAAGCCACTCGCCCTGCTCCTGCCGTTGCTCGTCGTGCCGCTGTCGGCCCAGGAACGGCCGGCGCCGCTGCCCACCGACGCTGCCGCGTACCTGCCCGCCACACCCGGCACCGCCTGGGAGTGGCGGGTCTCGGTCACCGGCGGCAAGCAGGAGCAGCCCGATCGGGCGGTGACGGCGATCGTGTGGGGCAGCGTGCCGGCGCAGAACGGCGGCGAGGGCGTGCAGATCGGCGAGCGGCACGGCAAACGGGTGAGCTGGAGCTACCAGCAGGCCACCGGTGACGGGCTTTACGAGCTGTCCAACGCCTACAAGGCCGGCATCCGCGGCGTGGGCGGCCGGCGGACCCGCTTGCTGCCGGCGCCGATCGGCAGCGAGACCCGCTGGGAATGGGAGGAGGTGACGCCGGTGCAGACCATGGCGGGCGCGCCGCAGCCCGATCCCGAGACCCTGAAGGTGCGCTACCGGTCCGAGCTGGTGGCGCTCGACGAATCCATCACGGTGCCGGCGGGAACCTACCGCACGCTGCACGTGCGGCAGCAGAGCGAGGGGCGCTGGGGCCGCAACACCACCGACTTCTTCTGGGCGCCGGGGGTGGGGCTGGTGCGGCAGGTGGACCGGCACGGCGAACGGGTGCAGACGCGGGAGCTGGTGGCGTTCCGGCCGGGCGCGGCGGCGCCGGCAACGGTGGATCGCGAGGCGGTGGCGCAGGCCTGGGCCGGCGACGATGTGCCCCTGGAGTGGCTGGAACGGGGTCACGAGGCCTGCTACCTGCACGGCGCGTTCGTGGTGGCGCGACCGCAGGACGGCGAGCCGCGCGGCGGCTGGTTCGACGGCCAGCGCGTGCACGACGTCCGGCCCGACGACGCCGCGTTCTGGAGCGAGCGGCTGCTGGCGATGGACCAGGACCTGCCGCCGATGCCGCAGGCACCCGCCAACGCGTTGCTCGACATCGACGAACGGGACGACATGGGCATCACGCTCGTGCTCGGCACCGCCGGCCGGCTGCAGGCGGCGTTGCGCGGTTGCAGCGAGGTCAAGTCGAGCGGCTCGCGCAGCGAGAGCGACCTGGCGGCAAGGGAGCGGAAGCTCCTGCTGGAGGTCTACCACGGCGCCCGGGACCGCGAGGGCAGGGCGGTGAAGCTCACGGTCACGGCGAGCGTGCGCGGCTCGCGCGTCACCGAGCTGAAGGTCGAACAGGCGGCAAGGGACGGCTGAGGCGCGCCTCAGCCGGTCTCGACGCCCATCAGCACCTTCTGCACGTCGAGGCTGCGCGGCGCCTCCAGCAGGCGCGCGGTGATGCGGCGGCACTCCTCCACCGAGTAGCGGCGCAGCACCTTCAGCAGGGCCTTCAGCCGCACCGGCGCGATGGCGAAGCTGCGGTAGCCGGCGCCGATGTGGAACGGCAGCCGCACCGGGTCGGCGGCGCTCTCGCCGAACAGGACCAGTTCCTTCTCCTGCTTGTCGGCCTCCTTGGCCATCCGCGCCAGGAGCTCGAACAGGGCCGGGTGGACCATGTCGCGGTAGTCGCGCACGGCGGCGTTGTCGCGGTCGGCCGCCAGCAGGTGGGCCTGCAGGTCGTCGATCGCCACCACCGCGTAGTCGCACTCGTTGAGGATCGGCTGCAGCGCCATCGCCGCCACCGGCACCTCGATCACCGGCGCGATCTTCAGCTCGGCGGCGCACGGCACCTTCTGCTTGCGCAGCGCGAGACGCTCCTCGAGCACCGCCGCCTTCACCCGCTGCAGATCGGTGACGCTGGTCACGAACGGCACCAGCAGGCCGGTGTCGGCAGTGTCCGCCGCCGCTCGCAGGATCGCGCGGATCTGCAGGCGCAGGACATCCTGGTTGCGCAGGAGCCCGCGGACGCCGCGCATGCCCATGGCGGGGTTGCGTTCCACCACCCGCAGGCTCGGGTCCAGGGTGCCGGCCGCCACGTCGAGCAGGCGGATGCCGACCCGCATGCCCTTGGGCTGCCGGAGCACCTCCTGATAGTGGGCGACCAGGGCGTCCTCGGACGGCCGTTCCTTGTCGACCAGGAACAGCAGCTCGGTGCGGTAGAGCCCGACGCCGGACAGGCCGAAGGTCCGCGCCAGCTCGACCTCGCCGACGCTGCCGCCGGACGCGGTGAGCAGCACCGCCACGCCGTCGCGGGTGGCGTGGCGCGGCGCGTCGTCCGGCGCCTGGGAACGCACGCTCTTCCAGCGCTGCGCCGCCGCGGTGTAGTCGTGCAGCAGCCGTTCGTCGGGCCGGGTGCGCAGTTCGCCGGCGCCGGCGTCGACCACCACCACGTCGCCGTCGCGCACCAGCCGCGGCAGGTCGCGGATGCCGGTCAGGGTCGGGATGCCCATGCCGCGGGCCAGGATCGCGGCGTGGGAGCTGATGCCGCCCTCCTCGGCGACGATGCCGTCGACCCGCTCGTTGTCCAGGTTGAACATGTCGGCGGTGGTGAGCCGCCGGGCGGCGAGGATGTAGGGACCGCTGGGCGCCGGCCGGGCGGCGGTGCGGGGGCCGGCCTCGGCCAGGTTGCGCTGCAGGCGCGTGGCGACGTCGCGCAGGTCGCTGGCCCGGCGCCGCATCGCCTCGCTCTCGACGAGCTGGAAGATGCGGTCGTACTTCTCGAACACCAGCTTCACCGCCTCGCGCACCGCGAAGCGTTCCTGCATGACCTGATTCTCGATCTCGGTGACGAACACCGGGTCGGACAGGCAGGCGATCTGGGCGTCGAAGATGCGCAACTCGCTCTCGCCGAGCGTCGCGGCCTGCTTCTGCTTGATCTCCTCGATCTGCGACCGGCTGCGCTGCAGCGCCTCGCGCAGGCGATTGAGCTCGTCCTCGATCTGGTCGCTGGCGATGCGCGGCTCGTAGCCGCCCTCGTCGTCGTAGCCGCGCAGCAGGACCGGTCCGACCGCGACGCCCGGCGCCACCGCCTCGCCCCGATGGATGTTCACGACGACACCTCGGCGGACGGAATGGAACGGGAGCGGGATGGCGGCGGCATGCGGCTTCGGCGTTGCGGAACGTTGGGGTCGGCCGCAAAGATCCACGGCGGCCCGGTCCGATGCCAGCACAAGCCGGCCGGCGTGGCGGTGCCGGCTGTGGCGCGTGCCCCGGTTTCCGGGTAGACCATGCGGGCCAGCGATGCGGGTGGACCCTGCATCCACACCACCGAAACCGATGGGAATCCATCCGACCGCCGTTGTCGCCCCGGGCGCCGAGCTCGGCCAGGACGTCGTGATCGGTCCGTACTGCACGGTGGGCCCGCGGGCCCGGATCGGCGCCCGCACGTTCCTGCAGTCGCACGTGGTGGTCGACGGCGACACCTGGATCGGCGAGGACTGCGAGATCTATCCGTTCGCGGTGATCGGCACCCTCCCCCAGGACAAGAAGCTCAAGCCCGGCGAGGCCGGCGGGCGGCTGCGGATCGGCAAGGCCAACAAGATCCGGGAGCACGCCACCATCCACGGCGGCACCGCCCACGGCTCGGGCACCACCACGGTCGGCGACCACAACATGCTGCTGGTGGGCTGCCACATCGGCCACGACGCCACGGTCGGCAGCAACGTGGTGTTCACCAACGGCGCCATGGCCGCCGGCCACACCTGGATCGGCGACCGCGCCATCCTGGGCGCGATGGTCGGCGTCCATCAGTTCGCCCGGGTCGGACCGATGGCGATGGTCGGCGCCGGCGCCATGCTGTCGCACGACGCGCCCCCCTTCGCCCTGGTGCAGGGCGACCGCGCCCGGCTGGTCGGCGTGAACCTGATCGGCCTGCACCGCAGCGGCCACTCGGCGGAGCAGTCGGCGAACGTCAAGCGCGCCTACCGCCTGCTGTTCTGGCGGCCCGGCAAGCTGCAGGAGAAGGTCGAGGCGCTGCGCGCCTCGCCGCTCGGCGAGGACCCGCTCTGCCGGACGATCCTGGACTTCGTGTCGGGCAGCAAGCGCGGCGTGTGCATGCCGCGGAGCCGCCGGGTGGGCGCCGGCGAGGGGCGGGAAGCGGCCGATGCGGGTGCCTACTAGCCGCCGCGACCTGGCCGGGGTGCTGGCCAGCGTCCTGGCCTGCACGGCCCCGATCTTCGCCCAATCGCCGCCGCCCGCCGACGCGCCGCTGACGTTCACCGCCCCGGACGGCAGCCGCTTCCACCTCATCGCCCGGCCCGGCCTGCCGGTGGTGCACTGGGCGATCGCCACGCCCGCCGGCCCCCAGGAGGACCCGCCCGGCCTCGAAGGCCTGGCGGTGACCTGTGTGCAGGCCTCACTGCACGGCACGTTCCGCACCGGCAGCCGGGACCGGGATGGCGAGCTGGCCGCCCTGGAAGCCCTGGACCGCGCGGCGCAATCCGGCGATCCCACCGCGCTCGCCGGCGCCCGCATCGCCGCCGACGACCTCGCCGATCGGCGGGCCTTCCGCCGCTCGCTGGCGGCAGCACCGACCAGTGACCTCACCGTCGACGACTTCGGCGCCGCCGTCGTGGTGTCGTTCCGCACGACGCCGGCGGCGCTGGCCCACGTGGCGGAACTGCTGGTCGAACGACGGGAGGACAACGCCCTGCGCCACCTGGTCGGCGAATGGCAGCGCCGGCTGGAGCTCACCGAGGTGAACCGCCAGCAGACGCCGTTCTGGGCCCTGCGCGCCGAAGCCTTCGCCCTGGCCTATCCCGGCCACCCGCTGGCCCGCACCGGCGAAGTGCCGCCGCCGGCCACGCTGCCGGCGCGGGCCGTCGCCCGTGAGGTGTGGCTGCGCACCCAGCGCCCGGACCGCACGGTCCACGTGCTGCTCGGCGACTTCGAGCCGGGCGAGGCCCGCGCGGTCCTGGAACGCGCCTTCGCGCGCACCGGCCTGCAGGCGCCGGTGCTGCCCGTGCCGGCGGTGCGCGGCGGCAGCGCCACCCGCAGTTCGACGATCCCCGGCCCAAGCGGCGCGGCCGCGGTGGTGGCCTTCCGCCTGCGCGGCGACGAGAGCCCGGACCTGCTCGAGGTGCTGCGGCGCTGGCTCAGCCCGGGCCCTGGCACGTTCCTCGCCGCCGAACTGCAGCGGCGCGGCATCACCGACGTGACCGTCGCGTGCGGTCTGCAGCAGCCCGGTCTGGGCAATCCGGGCCTGCTGCTGCTCGAACTCAGCAGCAACGCCGCCGGCCGTGACCTGGGGGCGCTGGCCCTCGAACTGGCCCGCGCCGCCGCCGCCGCCAGGCCCTCGGTCGCCGATGTCCGCTCCGCCCACGGCTGGTACCTGGCGCAGTGGGAACGGGACACCCGCGGCAGCCGGTCGCTGGCCGCGACGCTGGCGCTGGCGGCGATCCGCCGCGGCGACACCGCACCACAGGAGCCCGCCGCGACGCCGCCGACGCCGGCGCAGATGGCCGAGTTGCTCGGCCGTGTCTTCGGCCGCGCACCGGACGCCGTGGTGCAGAGGCAGGCCCGATGAAGCCACCCGCGAAGCCTTTGCCGCGGCGGGCGTTCCTGGCCCTGATCGCGCTCGCCGCCTGCGGCGGGCCGCCTCGCGCGGTGCCGCAGCCACCGACGCCGACACCGGCACCGGCCGACCCGCAACCGGCGCCGCCGGTCACCCCGCCCGCGCCGCAGCCGGCCGCCACCACGGCCAACCGTCCGGGCCCCCTGCACAACCGCCTGCCGAACGGCCTCAACGTGCTGGTCTATCCCGGCCATGACCCGCGGGAACACGCCGAGATCGCGTTCGGCTTCCTCGGCGGCCACGCCGCCGCCCGGGCCGGCACCGCCGATCTCGCCGCCGAGACGCTGGTGGGCCTGGGCGACAGCAGCGCCGGCCGACCGGCCCTGCGGCAGCGGCTCATCGACCTCGGCGGCGGCAGTTCGGTGCAGCTCGGCCCCAGTTCGCTGTGGCTGAGCCTGCGGGTGCCGCAGGCGGCCTTGCGCCCGGCCCTGATGGCGCTGCGCGCCGCGCTCGATGCTGGCCCCACGGCCGGCCGCGCCCCGCTCGAACGGCTGCGCGACGAGCTGGTGGCGCGGCGCATCGCCGAACTCTGGGTCCTGCCGATCGAGGGCATCGTCGGCCGCCTCCTGCTGGGCGATCCGAGCCCGGCCGAACACCTGCGCGACCTGCAGGACCGCGATCCGACCGACGTGGTCCTCTACCTGGCCCGGCTGTGCCGTCCCGACGGCGCGGTCCTGGCCATCCGCGGCGCCGCCGACGCCGCCGGGCTGGGCCGGGCGGCGGTGGAGACCCTGGGCACCTGGCAACCGGGACCGCCGCCACCGGCCGGGCCGCCGGCCGCGACACCGGCCCGGCCGAAGGGGATCTACTGGGCCGCCGCGCCGGCGCCGCGTTGCCGCGCCGGCCTGATCCTGCCGTTGCCGCATCCGCGGGATCCGCACGCCGTCGCCCTGCAGATGCTGCTGGACTGCCTGACCATGGACGGCATCGGCGGCCGGCTCGAGCGGATGCTGGCGGATGCCCGGGTGGCCGCGCTCCCGCTGCGGGCGACGACCGCCGATCGCGTCGAGCAGGCCGCGCTCGTGCTGCAGTTCGAAGGCACCCCCGACGAGGTCGGCCGCGTCTGGCGGGCCGCCCAGAAGGCCCGCCAGTCCCTGCGCGACGTCCCGCCCAACGAGTCCGAACTGCGGCTGGCCTTGCAGCGCAGCCGGCTCAGCATGTTCCGCCGGGACGATGGCGACGGCGGCCTGCGCGCCATCGCCAGCCGGGCGCTGGCCGGGGAGCACCTCGCCGAACGGCTGCGCGCCCTGGCCGCGGCGCCGCCCGCCGGCTCGGCCGCCCTGCGCGACGCCACTGACGCCTTCCTGGCCGAACCCATGGCCCTGGTGGTGCTCGGCGGCGTGCCGCCGGCCGATCTCGCCGCCGAGGTGACCGCCATCGACCTCCTGCCGGACAGCGTGTTGCGGCAGATGCAGGGCGGGCCGGTGGCCGACCACGCCGCGGCCGACGCCGCCATCGCCGCCGCGGTGGAGGCGGTGGGCGGCCGCCAGCGCCTGGAACGCCTGCAGGGCTATCGCGGCGCCGCCCGGCTTCGCACCGACAGCGGCGAAGCCTCGATGGAGATCGACTGGCATCAGCCCGACCGCCTGACCCGCAAGACCACCGTGCTGCGCGGCACGGTGATCGCGACCCTGGACGGCGGCAAGGCCAGCGAGACCGAGGGCGACCAGACCCGCCCGCTCAACCCGGCCCAGGCGGCGTTCCTGCGCCGCGAGGCCGCACGGCATCCGACCCTGCTCCTGGCGGCCGCCCTGCGCGGCGAACTCCGCTTCGCCTTCGTCGCCGTGCGGCGGGTCCAGGACCGCGACGTCGCCATCCTCGAAGCGGTCGGCGGCGGCTTCGACCGGCTGCGGTTGCAGATCGACCAGGAATCGCACCTGGTGCGTGCGGTGGAGTGCTGGGAGGCGACCCCCGACGGCCTGCCCCGGCACCTGCTCGAGTCCTGGTCCGACTACCGGCGGGCCGGCGGCCTGCGGCTGCCGTTCCGGATGGAACGGATCGTCGACGACGGGGTGAGCCGGGTGGAAGCGACCTGGACCGTCTGCGAGCCGGTCGCGACGCGCTGAGCCCTGGCGACCACGGCGGGCCGAAAAACCCTCCGAAAATCGTGCGATCCCGGGGGCATCCTCGCCCCGCCGCGGCCGCGCCGGGGTTAGCCTTCCCCGCCTGCCTGCCCGGTCCATGCCCCACCGAGCTCCAGTTCTTCCATGATCAACCTACTCTCGCGCGCCGCGGTGCTGGCGTGCGCCCTGGGCGTCGTCGTCCCCGCCCAGAACCAGGGACCCGGCTCCGAGGCGTTGCTGCGCCTGCAGGCCGGTCAGTTCGATCCCCTCGCCGTCGCGTTGCCCGTGCCGCAGACACTGCAGGCGAACGCCGGCAGCCGCCTGTGGATCGTGCAGTTCGAAGGCCTGCCGACGCAGCAGGGCCGTGACGCGATCGTCCAGGCCGGCGGTGAGGTGCACGGCTATCTGCCGAGCAACGCCTACGTCGTCCGCATGGACCCGGCCGCCGTCGATGCGGTCCGCGGCCTCGCCGTGGTGCGCTGGGTCGGCGCCTACCACCCCTACTATCGCCTCGACCGCGGCCTCGTCGCCGAACTGCAAGCCGCCAGCGCCGACCAGCAGATCCCGGCCCGTCGCTACCACATCGTGGTGGTCGACAAGCGGCGCGACAAGCCCGCACTCGCCCGCAAGATCCAGGCGCTGGGCGGCATCATCGACGACGAACAGCAGGGCAGCCTGCTGTTCACCGTGACGCTCACCGGCCCGCAGCTCCTGGCGGCGGCACAGCTCGACGAAGTGCTGTGGATCGACCGCTGGTCGGCGCCCGAGAACGACATGGACAACGCCCGCATCCAGGGCGGCGGCAACTACGTCGAGACCCAGGGCGGCTTCACCGGCACAGGCGTCCGCGTCCACATCTACGAGGGCATCGAGGCGACGCACCCGGACTTCACCGGCGGCGCCATCAACGTCCACAGCGGCGGCGGCGCCGACGACCACGGCCACGCCACCGCTGGCATCGTGTTCGGCAACGGCACCAGCAATCCGGCGGTGCGCGGCATGGCCCCGGACTGCACGAAGTACTACACCCAGTACTCGACCAACTCGACCTCGCGTTGGCAGACCGTCAGCGACCTGGTCAACATCCACGAGGTGATGCACACCACCGCCTCGTGGGGCGGCGCCCGCGTGCGCACCTACACGTCCGTGTCGGCGGACTCGGACGACATCGTCTTCGACCACGACATCCCGTGGACGCAGAGCCAGAGCAACGCCGGCAACCAGGACTCGCGCCCCGAGGCCTGGGCCAAGAACGTGATCTCGATCGGCGGCGTCCAGCACTTCGACAACAGCAACCCGCTGGACGATTCGTGGGCGGCGGGCGGCGGCAGCACCGGTCCGGCGGCGGACGGCGCCATCAAGCCGATCCTGGCGGCCTACTACGACAGCATCGGCACGTCGGACCGCACGGGCGCCGCCGGCTACAGCGCCGGCAACTGGAGCGCCGGTTTCGGCGGCACGTCCGGCGCCACGCCGATCGTGGCGGGCCACAACGTGCTGGCCCTGCAGATGTTCACCGACGGCATCTTCGGCAACACCCTGCGCAATCCGAACGGCAGCCGCTTCAGCAACCGCCCGCACTTCACCACCCTGCGCGGCCTGCAGATCGTCAGCGCCAGCCAGTACGCCTTCACCGCCAGCAGCACCAACAACCGGCGGGAGCACGTCGGCTGGGGTTTCCCGGACCTGCGCAAGATGTGGGACAACCGGAACAAGACGTTCCTGGTCGACGAGACCGACGTGCTGACCCAGGGCCAGGCCACCCGCTGGCTGATCACGGTCCTGCCCGGCGAGTCGGCCCTCACCATCTGCATGAACCACAACGACCCGGCCGCCAACCCGGCCGCGGCGCAGACCCTGATCAACAACCTGTCGCTGCGCGTCACCTCGCCGAGCGGCACGGTCTACTGGGGCAACAACGGCCTGCAGCAGGGCAACTGGTCGGTGGCCGGCGGCGCCGAGGACTCGATCAACCCGATCGAGTGCGTGATGGTGCAGAACCCGCAGGCCGGCGTCTGGCTGGTCGATGTCAAGGCGACCCTGATCGCGATGGACTCGCACGTCGAGACGCCGCAGGTGGACGCCGACTACGCGCTGGCGGTCAGCGGCGGCACCGGCGTGCGCGGCAACCCGCCGGTGTTCGCCTCGTTCGCGCCGTTCGGCCAGGGCTGCCCGGGCTCGGTGGCGCTGCCGTCGAACTGCACCGACCTCAACCCCAACGGCGGCACGCAGACCAACAACCTGCGCACCTACGAGTACGCCTACCGGGTGCTGAACAGCGGCACGATGCACGTCGCCGGCTTCGACTTCTTCACCCGCAGCACCGGCGGCACGGTGACGGTCAACGCCCACCTCTATGCCAGCAACGGCACCGCGCCCACCGGCCCGGCCCTGGCCACGACCACGCTGACCGTCGGTCCGAACCCGGCCTTCTACACCGCCACCTTCCCCGGCGTGACGGCGATGACCGGCAACTTCTTCATCTCGGTCAACACCTCGGCCCAGACGGTCTACCTCAGCCATCTCAGCGCCGGCGCCACCGGCGTTGCCTACTACCGCACGCCGCCGAGCGGCAACTGGCTCCAGTCGGGCCTGGTGACCCGGCCGTCCTACCGGATCATCTGCGCCGGCAGCGGCGGCTTCGCGACGCCGGAGCAGGGCAACATCGGCCTGCCGACCCTCAACACGACCTACACCGTGACGCTCGGCAGCGCGGTGCCATCCAGCGTCGCCGCGGCGACCATGGGCTTCTCCGACCAGAGCTACAACGGCACGCCGCTGCCCTACGCGCTGCCGGGCGCACCAGGCTGCAACCTGCTGGTGTCGCCGGAGGGCCTCCGCTTCATCCCGACCTCGGTGGTCGGCACCGCCACCACCACGGTGAGCGTGCCCAACGCCAGCAACCTGATCGGCGTGACGCTCCACCACCAGTGGCTGGTGCTCGACAACGTCAACACGCTGGGCCTGGTCGTCTCCAACGCCGGCCGCGCCACCGTCGGCAACTGACCGGCGCGCCCGCGCACCCTCCCGAACGGCCCCGCGGTCCGCCGCGGGGCCGTTTCCCTGTACGGCGCCTACCGCCGGCGGCCGCCGAAGCGCAGCACCGCGCCGAGGAAGAACATGTGCTCGCCGTGCACGTCCTCGTCGTGCAGCACCGGCGGCCGGCTCTCGTTGTTCAGGTAGCTGTACCAGGCGTTGATCGACACCGCCTCGCTGATCAGGAAGTCGGCCTCGACCCCGCCGCCGAAGAAGAACTTCTTGTCGCTGGTCACCCGCGTCTGGTCCAGCAGCCGCACGTACTGCCCGGCCACGAACGGCGTCACCACGAACCGCTCGCCCAGGAACCACCGCATCCGGAACTGCGCGTCGGCCCACTGGTGGCCCTGCGGCTTCTGCGCCTCGTAGTTGTAGATCCGGTCCTCCGACGCGGTGAGCTGCCCGTCCGCCACCACCACCCAGGTGATGTCGTCGCTGCCGGGGAAGAACCACTCCAGATGGCCGCGCCCGCGCCAGAACGCCGACGGCAGCTCCGAGGTGAACAGCGGCACCTCGCCGAACACCCGCTCGCTGCGGTTCCACTCGCGCTCGGCCATCGCCGTCAGCAGGAAGCCGTCCCGCGGCACGCCCCGCCGCCGGTCCAGGTTGAGCGTCTTGTGCTCGGCGAAGAGCCGCGCGCCGTAGGCGCTGTGGTCGTCCGGGATCAGGAAGGTCGCCGCCGTGTCGTCGGAGCGGTCGAACGTGTTGCGCCGGAAGAACCCGCCCAGCTCCAGCAGCAGGCCGTCGCCGGCGGGCTTGCCGAAGCCCAGGTAGGCCTCGTAGTCGCGGCCCTCGTAGCGCCCCACCGGCACGAAGTTCCGGCCCCGGTAGTAGCCCTCACGCCAGAACGGGAAGTAGCGCGCCTTCAGCTCGAGCCGGCTGTAGGTCTCGCCGCCCACCAGGTTGCCGTTCTGCAGGCTCGCCAGGGCGCCGTCGCGGCCGGCGTAGGCCTCGGCGCGCCCCGGCCCGCCGCCGAAGTCGTCATCGCGGAAGTACAGGTGCCCGTCCCAGCCCAGCTCGCTCTCCAGGCCCGCCGCCGGATCGCTGGTGTCGGGCTGCGCGCCGATCACGCCGGCCTTCACCTGGATCAGCGAGGCGAACGGCAGTGGCCGGTCCCGCACCAGGTTCAGGTCGTCGAAGGTCTGGGCGCCGAGGCTCCCAGCGAACAGGGCCAGCAGGGCCGGACCGCAGGCACGGGCTCGCAGCATCGGCGGCACGGTAACCGCCTGCCCGCGGCCCGGAAACCGGCAAGGGCCGCGTTCAGGCCGCGGCGTAGGCCGACAGCAGCGCGTGGATCTCGCGGTCGGGCTCGAACCGCCGCTGGAAGTCCTCCCGGATCCGCACGCCGAGCGCGCCGGCCGCCGACCGGTTCCGGTACAGGGCCAGCACCTGCTTCGCCATGCCCTCCTCGTCCTCGAACAGGAGCCCGGTCTCCTTGTGCCGGATCAGGTCGCGGTTGCCGGGCACGTCGGCCGCCACCACCGGCCGGCCCAGGATCCCCGCCTCCAGGATCGTCGCCGAGCAGCCCTCGTGCAGCGACGTGTTGAGCACCACGTCGGCGTCCAGGTAGGCCGCCCCCATCCGGTCCCGCGCCAGCGTCGGCAGCACCCGCACACCGGCCTCCCGCAGAACCTGCGCCCGCAGCCCCGCCGCGTAGTCGTCGTCCTGGTCTGGCCCGACCAGGATCATCTCCACGTCGGCGCCGCTGGCCCGCAGCACCCGCACCAGCGACAACGCCCGATGCTGGCCCTTCGCCGGCCGCATGCCGCCGGGCAGCAGCACCAGGAAGCGCTGCGACGGGATGCCCAGCGACCGCCGCAGATCGGTGCCGCCGGTGGGCAGCGTCGCCGCCGCACGCGGCACGATGTCCACCTTGCCGACGCACTCGGGCACGCGCTGTTCGACGGTCTCCAACGCCGCCTGGCTCGGCACCAGCACCCGGTGCGCGCGCCGGAACGTCTCACAGATCAGCGGCCCCTTGGCCTCGTCCACCATGTCCTGGTAGAGGTCCTCGCCGCCCACCGACACCACCCACGGCATGCGCAGCCCCAGCAGCTGCAGCCCCGTGCGCGAGATGTCGTGCGCGTGCACGAGGTCCGGCTTGAACCGGGCGATGGTGCCCTCCAGCGACTGCTTCAGCCCGCCCTCGGCCGTGCCACCGAACAGCTCGCACAGGTGGCCGCGCCCCTGCAGCCCCTCGCGATAGCGTTGCACGGTCGAGGCCCCGCCCAGGTATCGCTCGGGCGGCGCCGGTGTCAGCAGCAGGACCTTCACGGGTCGTTCTTCGGACGGGCGAAGTGCCGCGCGTTAGCCCGGCCGATCGGCCCGCCTGAATCGCCATAACTACCTGATCTTTCGTCACTTATGAATCGGCCCTGGCCCGACGGCGTGAGCGCAAGCAGGATCCGTCCGCGCCACCACGCCACGCGGCGATTCCCTTACGGCTGCCGGCCGACGCCCCAACCGACCAGGAAGGGCGCGGCGTGCGACAGCGAGATGCCACCGTTCGGATCCAGCAGGCCGGCCTGGAAGGCGAACACGTGCTCGACGGGGACCTGCCAGCCGAGCG
>CAZMGG010000049.1:0-36546 GCA_964565715.1 uncultured candidatus Brocadiaceae bacterium
GCCTACATCGCCGACTGCAAGCGCATCGTCGACCGCTGGAACCGCGAGCTGAAGGCGCTCGGCGTCGAGCAGACCCTGTCGCTGCCGGACCACAAGTTCAACCGCCACCAGGGCGTCTACGCCGGCTTCCGCTTCACCCCTGCCGGCGAGATGATCGACGAGGCCACCTGGACGCACCGCCACACCGAGTGGCTGCCGAGCCAGCAGGACCGCGACTACGTCAAGTCCTGCATGAAGCCGGTCTTCGAGCGCGGCAAGTTCGCCAACTGGATCGCGCCGCCGGCCCAGGGCGCCAACAACCAGCCGCTGGACTTCGAGTACGTGAAGTTCCACTAAGGCCCGGCAGGACCCACCCGATGAGCAACCGACTCTGCTACGTCTGCGAGGGCGGCGACTGCACCGAGAAGGGCAGCGGCGACCTGTTCGAGAACCTGCGCCAGATGGTGCGCGAGTTCGATCCCCAGGAGGAGAACGTCAAGGTGCGCAGGTACCCGTGCTTCGGGGCCTGCGCCCAGGGGATCAACGTGACCGTGTGGCCCGACAAGATCTTCTACAGCAAGGTCACCCAGGCGGACCTGCCGGCGATCGCCGCGCATATCGAGGGCAAGGGCGAGCCGGTGCAGAAGCTGTGCGGCAAGGTGCCGCCCGACGTCGAGCAGATCATCTGGGACATGCTCGACAGCCCGTACTGACGGGCGGGCGGCGGCGACTCAATGGGCGCGCAAGAAGTCCAGGCATCGCCGCAGACTTGGCGCGGACCGGGCCGCAGTCGAGGGACGCCAGCCAAGACGGCAATACTGGACCACTTGATCCACGTGGCCCGGACCAAACATCGCCCGATCACGCGGAACAAGATCCAGGCGGACATCCTTTCGCTTCGATCTCCTTGCCAGGTTGAGAAGCGTCAGTTTCGGATCCTCCAGACTCTCGACATCAGACGGAATCTTGCTTACGGCCACACCAAGCCAGGCCGCTGCCCGTTCACGATCCGCCAACAGCCAAGCCTCCCCTGATCGCACTGCAATGCGCAGAATGTCACCCGGGCCACCACCAAGACTCCTGCTCAGAGTGGGCGCACATGGCGCACGATCCAGGTCACGCAAGACAAGCCAGCGACTATGGCGAGCAGCCCTCCGCCAGGCCGGAAGGCGCTTATCCAGGGCTCCCTTTCCGGCGAGCCCATACACTGCCCCGAGCTGATGCCCGCAAGCAGACAGTATCGCCTCGGCAATGGGCACATCCGAGGGTCCTTCTACTGCGACAGTCCAGACTGCCATCTCAGGGCTCGAACATCAGAAGTTGCTGGATGCCTTTCGGCGCCACCTGCGGCAAGACGGCCTCCCCTGGACTGCATCCTTCCTGCATGAGGGCGCGGATCTCCTTCAAGGATGCTGCGACAACCACTTCACTTCCCTCCTTCCCCGGCCGCACGAGCAAGATCTCGTCCAGCTCGATACCGCCGTCGTCCAGGACATCTGCGCTGTGCGTGCTCAGGATCACTTGCCGGGATCGACGGCGATTGAGTTTGTGCAGCATCCGCGGAATCTCACGAGCAACCGCCGGGTGCAATGATAGCTCCGGCTCCTCCAAGAGCAGCGGGTCCGCACCATCGGCCAGAATCCATAACAGGGCAATGAGTCTCAGTGTCCCGTCAGAAAACTGAGGCTCTGTCTGCCACCCCGCATTCGGACGCCAATGCTCGAACTGACCACGCAGATGCGGAATGCCCGCCTTGTCCGTCCATTGCTCAAGCTGCCTCAGGCTGGGCACTGCCACTCGCAGAGCCTCGCAAATCCGCTTCAGGCGAGCTTCCCTGCGAGCCTTGGGGGCCTCGGCGATCCGGCGCAAGAAGTCGGACCCCAGTGGATCACGGCCAACGACCTGGAAGCGCCTCGGCTCGCGTAGTAGCTGAGGGACCAGATGAAGATAGGTAACTCCGGCGAAGAAGTCGACCAGGTCGCGGAACGGCGCATTGGCACTGACCTGCTCGAGGTGGGTTTGCCGCAACAACTCAGCATCTTGGCCATCCCGTGAATCGGGTCGACTCAGAACGACCCTTCCGTCCTTCTTGACGACCTCGCGCACGACCTTGGCGCCCCGCTTGTCCCCGGACAACTCGAGTTCGTATCTCCAGAGCCCCTGAGCGCCGTTGCCCACTTCGACGGCCACTACGACGTTGCTCCGCTGGCGCGCATGCAACGAGCGGACGTGGCTGAATCCCAGCCGCAGATCCTCAATCGCCGCCTGTAGACCTCCACCCTTGGGCTGCGCGAGATCGCGAAGAAACCGCAGGGCGTCGAGCAGATTCGACTTGCCGGCCGCATTTGGGCCAACCAGGAAAGTCCGGCTCTGCAACTCAACCTCCACCACACGGAAGTTCTTCCAGTTCTCAAGGCGGAGTCGGCGAAAGCGCATCGCGAGGAATGCTATTCGTCACGGCAGGGGGCAGCAATCGGGTTTGGCTCGCTATTCCCCCCGCTCGCCCCTCAGCCCGCCGCCAGCACGTGCTCCAGCAGGCGCGGCAGCCGCGCCCGCCAGCTGTCCTCGTTGTGCACGCCGGGCACCACACAGGCCAGCACGTTGCCGTTGCCCCGCGTGGCCAGGGCGCCGAACAGCCGCCGGCAGTGCTCGGTGATCGCCGGCCGCTCGCCGTCGCCGAGATCCGCCGCCACCCGCACGCCGACCTCGCCGCGTTCCTCCACCAGCCGCGTGATCCAGCCGTCGTCGACCCAGGCCGAGGGCGACAGCGCCACCGCGGCGCCGAACACCTGCGGCCGCATCAGCGCGCCATACAGCGCCGCCAGGCCGCCGATCGAACTGCCCAGCAGGATCCGGTCCGCTGGCGTCTCCGACAGGTGCACGCCACCGAGATGCCGGCGCACCGCCGGCAGCACCTCGTGTTCCAGCAGGTCGAGATACGCATCGCCGTGGCCGCCGAACGACACGTCGCCGTGGCGCGAACGCACCGGCACCAGCTGATCGGCGCGGGAGCCGGCATGCACCGCCACCGCCACCACCACCGCCGGACGCACGCGCCCGTGGCACACGAGTCCGTCCATCAGCCGGTGCAGCTGCAGGGTGCCGGTCTGTTGCAGGGGTGACACCGAGCGGTGGTTGGCCGGCTCGAACGCCTTGTGGCCGTCGTTGACCAGGACCACCGGCAGGGGCCGCTCGTCGCGCAGTTCCGGCGCCGGCACGAACACCCGCAGCATCCGCAGGCCCGGCAGCCGCGCGCCTTCCAGCAGCAGGTGGTCGATCCCGCCGCGCGTGTGCTGCGGCATCGCCAGGGCGTGGAACTCGGGGCGATCGTCGCTGGCGCCGAACCGGCTCGGCGGATCGTGGGTGACGCGGCAGGCCATGGGCGGCGCCGGAGTCTACCCCCGGGCCGGGGCATTTCCTCGCCGCCGGTTGGCGTAGTCTGCACGGTGGCACAAGTGCGGTGACGCGGGCCCGTGGCTCACAGCCGCGGATCCGCCGGCTCGCTCTCCAACGCCAGCACGCCGAGCACGCACTCGTGCACGCGACGCAACGGCTCGCGGCGCACGAAGCGCTCGAGGGCCTCGATCCCCAGCGCGAACTCGCGGAGCGCCAGGTTCCGCTTGCCGGACAGCCCGCGGGTCCGCAGCCGCGCGAGGTTGTCCGGCGCGAGGTAGTCCGGTCCGTAGATGATCCGCAGATACTCGCGGCCGCGGCACTTCACCGCGGGCTGCAGCAGGCGCCGACGGCCGCGGGCGACGAAGTCCAGCGGCTTCACGACGATGCCCTCACCGCCGCTCCCGGTGAGCTCGGTCCACCACTGCGCCGCCGCGTCGCACTGGACCGCGTCGTCGAGGGCCACCGTGCGCCACGGCGTCGCGATCAGCCATTCCGGGTCGGCGGCGGCCAGTTCCGCCAGCGTGGTCATGTGGAACTCGTGGGTGGCGTCGGCGAACACGCGGCCCTCGGCGGCCAGCAGGTGGAAGGGCGCCAGCCGGTAGTCGTCGAGTCCGGCGACCGGCCAGCAGTAGCCCTGGTACGCAGCCACGAAGGCCGCCGCGGCGTCAGCGTGGGCGGCGAACCGGTCACGCAGGCCGGCGAGCTCCGGGTGGCGCGCCGCGGCCGCGGCCAGGACCGGCAGGACGGCCCGCAACGAGCCGGTGGCCGCCGCACCGACCGCCGCATACTGCGTGCGCAGCAGCTCCTGGGCCTTGGCCGACCACGGCAGGATCTCGCAGTCGAGCACCAGCCAGTCGGTCGCGAAGCGGTCCCAGAACCCGGCCCGGGTGAGCGCTGCGCGCACGCGGGTCGCGAACGCCTCGGCCAGCGTGCGATCGCCGAAGAAGGGCCTGCCGCTCCGGGTGACGATCGAGGCGGCGGAACCGTCGACGACGCCGAAGCGCGCCCGGGCCGCATCGGCATCGCGGCAGATCGTCAGGATCGCGCGCGAGCCCATGTGCTTCTGCTCGCAGACCACCGCCGCCACGCCCTCGTCGCGGTAGTAGGCGAACGCCTCGTCGGGATGCTCCAGCAGGTCCTCACGCGACGAGGTCGCGGGCGGCGACATGGTCGGCGGCAGATGCACCAGCCAGCGCGGGTCCACGGCGAAACGGCTGGCGGCTTCCAAAGCGGCGGCGCGCTGGTCCGCCTGCAACACGACGTTGGGCAGCAGCCGCGTCGTGATCACCGCCTTGCCGGTGAAGTCGGCGAGGTCGAGCACGTCGTCGTGCTCCTGCTGCAGGTGGCGGCGAGGCTCGGCCATGGCCTGGGCGAGCGGCCGGGCCGGCTCGTACCAGGTCTGCTGCGCCGGCACGCTCACCAGTTCCTGTTCGGGCCAGCGGAGCGCCGTCAGCGAACCGCCGAAGACGCAGCCGGTGTCGATACAGATCGTCTTGTTGAGCCACTCGGCCTCGGGCACCGGCGTGTGGCCGTAGACGACCACGGCGTCGCCGCGGTAGTCCTCGGCCCAGGGATAGCGCACCGGCAGGCCGAACTCGTCGATCTCGCCGGTCGTGTCGCCGTACAGGGCGAACTGCCGCACCGCCGCCGACGCCCGGCCCTGCATCGCCTGGGGCATGCCGGCGTGGGCAACGACCAGGCGGCCGCCGTCCAGGACGCAGTGGCTGACCAGCCCGGCGAGGAACCGCTCGGCGGCGGCGGCCAGGGCCTTGCGCTCGTCGGCCGGCAGCGCCTCGAACTCGGCACGGGTGCGGTCGAAGCCGTGGCTGTCCTGGACCTGCCGGCCCTGCAGCCACTTGAGCAGCTTGGCATCGTGGTTGCCGGGCACGCACAAGGCGGTGCCGGCGGCCACCATGGCCATCGTCAGGCGCAGCACGGCGAGATTGGCGGGACCGCGGTCGACGAGGTCGCCGAGGAACACGACCCGCCGGCCGCCCGGGTGGCGTGGCACGCCATCGTCGGCGGCAACGTAGCCGAGCCGCGCCAGCAGGTCGGCGAGCTCGGCGGCACAGCCGTGGACGTCGCCGATCAGGTCGAAAGGGCCGGTCTCCGTGCGCCGGTCGGTCCACGCCGGCTGGCGGACGAAGGAGGCCGCATCGACCGCCTCGGGCGTGTCGAACACGTACACGTAGCGGAAGCCATCGCGGCCCAGCTGCGCCCGCGGCCGGCCGCGCGTCGATCGGCGCAGGTCGCCGTGCTGACTGCGGACCCAGCCGGCGGAATGCTCGCGGCCAGGGCGATCGGCATTGCGCTCGACGCAGAGCCGCACGCCGAGGTCGAACACCACCGCCACCGGCACCACGTGGAACTCGCGGGCCAGCAGCAGCCAGGGCGCCCGCGCTGCCGCCTGCACGCTGGTCGCGTCGATGACGGTCAGCAGGCCGGCGGCGAGGCGCTTCCGCGCGATGAACAGCATCGTCTCGAAGGCATCCGCCGTGGCCGCCTGCGAGTTCTCGTCGTCGCGCAGGAGCCCGCGGAAGAAGTCCGACGACAGCACCTCGGTCGGCTGGAAGTGGCGCCGGGCGAACGTGCTCTTACCCGAGCCCGAGGGCCCGATCAGCACGACCAGCGACAGCGCCGGCAGCGGCAGCGGCTCGCTCATGCCACACCGCCGCGGGCCCGGAACACCGCCAGCTGGGTCGGCGCGCCGAGTTCGGGATCGACCGGGCCGACCGGCAGGAACTCGACCGTCCGCGACCACCGCGCCGCCGCGGCCTCGGCCCAGGCCGCGAACTGCGGCCGGGTCCACTCGAAGCGGTGATCCTGGTGCCGGAACCGACCCGCCGGCAGCCCGGGGAAGCGCACGTTGTACTCGGCGTTCGGCGTGGTCACGATCGTCAGCGGGGCGGCCACGAACTCCAGCAGGTTGCGGGTGAACAGGTCGACGCGATCGGGCTCCAGGTGCTCGATCACCTCGATCGCCACCGCCGCGTCGTGGCCGGTTAGCCGCCGGTCCCGATACGTCAGGCTGCCGTGCAGCAGCTCGACGCGGGCGCGCTGGCGCTCGGGCAGCCGCGCGAGATCCAGCCGCTCGGCAGCGCGTTCGAGCGCCGTCGCGGCGACGTCGACGCCCACCACCCGCGCGAAGCGCTTGTCGCGCAGCATCGCCGCAACCAACCGGCCCTCGCCGCAGCCGAGATCGACCACCTGCCGCGCGCCCTCGTCGACCAGCAACCGCACGACCTGCTCCAGGCGCTGCTCGTTCAGGCCGAGCGGCCGCTCGAGTTCCCCCTCGGCGGCGGTGCCCGACGCCGCGCTCGCGTCGGGATCCGGCTCCTCGGTGATCCGGCTCAGCAGCAACGTCGTCAGCCGGCGCTGGTGGCGCAGGTAGCGCCTGGTGATCCGCTCCCGCGCCGGATGGGCCGGCAGCCACTCGCGGGCGTGGCGCCACAGCTTGTCCACCTCTGCATCGCCGACCCAGTAGTGCTTGTCGTCGTCGAGCACCGGCACCAGGACGTACAGGTGCTGCAGCAGACGCTGCAGCGTCGTGGTCACCTGGAGGACGACGTCGTGGTAGCTCGACTCACCCCACTCCGGGAAACCAGGGTCGAGCGGTCGCCGGCTGGCGGTCACCTGATGGCCGAGCGGCTCGAACAACGCCCGCAGGAAGCCCTCGCCGCCGCGGCACGGCAGCCCGGTGATGCGGACCTCGAACGGCAGCGCCGTCGCCGCCAGCTCCGGCCGTTCCTTCGAACGCCCGGTCAGCGCCGTCCCGAAGGCCTGGCCGAGCGCGACGCTGAGAAACGACGACGCCACGTACGGACGGTCGTTGACGTAGGGCTCGAGCAGGAAGTCGCCGGCGCGGCGGCCGCGCACGAGGCCCACCGGATCGACCTCGAGCAGCAACGCGACGGTACAGCCTTCGGCGGTGGCCTCGGGGTAGAAGACCAGCGCCCGCCCGAAGGCATGGGTCCACTCGTGCACGCGGGCCGGGTTCTTGTGCAGCAGATAGCCGAGGTCGGTGGCCGGGTCCTGCGTAGTCGTGATCTGGAGCAGCATCGGCGTGCGGGCGGAATCTATCGGAAGCGACACTGCCGGACCAAGCCTGCGCATGCGCCCCGCCGGCGCCGGTGACGAGTCAGGGCTGCCGGCGCAACACCACCGCGCGGGCCCGCACCGGCAACGGCAGCGCCTCGGGCGCGCGCAGCACCAGGTCCAGCGGGCCGCCGGGCCACTCGATGCCGCCATCGGCGGTCATCGGCAACGCCGCGCCGTCGGGCAGTCGGAGTTCCACCGCCGCCCCCGCTGGCTCCACCTCGGCCCGCCAACGGCCGGCGGGCAGCTCCAGGCGCGACAGCACCGCCGGGTCACGCGCGCGCAGCTCCAGTTCGAGCCGGCCGTCCGGCCCGGGCACCGCCACCGACGGCGCCAGGGCGAACCACGCCGCACAGGTGCCGACGTCGGCGTTCCACTGCGCGTGCCGCGGATCGTCGGGCTTCGGCGGCTGGTAGCCGCGGAACGCGTAGGGCTGCCGGTAGCTGCCGCACAGCCAGGCCGGCACGGTCACCGTGTCGCCATCCCGCCGCACGCCGGCACGGCCGGCGAGCCGCACCCAGAGCGGCGAGCGCAGGGCCTTCTCGCCGCCCGCGCGCAGGGCCGTCGGCGGCAACGACAGCAGCACGCAGCGGTGGCCCGGCAGGAAGCGCGGGTCGTCCTCGAACTGCACGGCGCTGAGGAAGACCGGCAGCGGCAGGCCCGGCGGCGGGCCGAACAGCAGCAGGTCCGGGGCGCGATCCATCACGTAGCCGCCGTTGCCGTGCATGTGGCCCGGCACGAAGCGATCCACCGGCACGTCCTCGTCGCTCGGGTGCCGCGCGATGTGGCGGTCGTTGAGGCCGAGCATGTCGAGGCACGGCAGCCGGCTGAAGAACGGCACGGCGCCGGCGGCATCGACGGCCAGCAGCGGCGGTTCGGGGCCGCCGCCGAACGCCGCGCCGAGCGCACGACCCACGACCTCGCCGTCCCATTCCCAGGTCTCGGTGCGGGCATCGCCGGTCTTGCTGTCGGCGCGCGTGTCGTGCAACTGCAGCGCCGGCAAGCCGAGGCCCAGCAGCAGGGTCAGCACCCATGCGCCCCCGCTGCGGGCACAGGCCTGGCGCAGGGCCTCGCCGCCGAGCACGGCCAGCAGGGCGACCGGCACCGCGAAGTGGCGCCAGCCGAGGAAGTGGTCGCCGCCGATGGCCACCAGGTAGCCGAGCACCGCCACCGCGGCCGCGCCGAGCGCCAGCAGCCACGGGCCCCGTCCGGCGCGCGGCAGCACGAACAGGCCCAGCAGCCCGAGCACCACCGTGGCGCGGTGCACGCCGAGCCCGGTGCGCACGTGGTCCAGGCCCGTGGCCATCGACATGCCCGACAACGCCATCTTCACGTGCGCCGTGTTCGGCACGTGATCGCCGTAGTAGACCAGCCGGAACACGAGCTGGCCGAGCACCGCCACGGCAGGCAGCGCCGCCAGCGCCAGCGCCGGCCACCACGCCGCCCGGCCGCCGCGCCGGAACCAGGAGGCCGCCAGCACCGCCCCCGCCACCGCGCCGGGCAGCGGGCCGTCGGGCCGGGTCAGGCACAGCAGTGCCCAGGGCAGGCCGGCGCCCAGCGCCGCCCGCGGCGCCGGCAGCGCCGGCAGGTCGCGCAACCGCAGCGCGCCCCACACCGTCAGGCACAGCACCATCGACCCCTCCAGCCCGCCGGTGGTCCACACCGCCAGGATCGGTGAAGCCGCCAGCGTTCCGGCGGCGGCCAGCGCCCCGCCGCTCGTCTGCGGCCGGCCGAGGCCGAACGCGCGCACCACGAGGCCGATGGCCAGGAGGCCGCAGCAGAGCCCCAGCAGCCGCGCCGCCGCCACCAGGTCCATGCCCAACCCGCCCAGCGCGGCGCAACCCAGCACCCACAGCAGGTTGCTGTAACCCTCGACCCGTTCGCCATCGGTCCAGGTGAGGCCATGGCCTTGCAGCAGCCGTTCGGCGTAGCGCAGCGAGATGAACGAGTCGTCCGAGAAGTAGGGCCAGGTCCAGGACACCTGCAGGCCCAGCACGGCGGCGGCGGCGACGAACACGAACAGCGCCGTCAGCAGGGCACTCGGCGACGGGCGGCGGACGGCGGCGGCGGGCATGGGCGTCGCAGATGGTAGCGACGCATTCCGGCGGCTCCACGCCGCCTTCCCCCGGAACGCCTCAGGCGGCCGGGTCCGCGCCACCGATCAAGGAGGCGGCGCCATGGCGCCGTTCGCCGTGACCACCTCCGGACCCGTGCCCGCGACCGATGCCGCCGAGCAGGCCAACCTGGCCGACCAGCTCGCCCGCACCCTGCGCGACGACTTCCTCGGCTACGACGAGGAGTTCCGCAACGTGACCCGGCGGGCCCGCACACGGTTCGAGCAGCGGGATTGGAAGGGGGCACAGCGCGACGCCGCCGAGCGCATCGGCCTCTACGACGTGCACGTCGAGGCCTCGGTGCGCCGCCTGCGCAGCCTGCTGGCCGAGCGGGCCGCCGAACGCGCCCTGTGGCGTCGCGCCAAGGCCAGCTTCGCCGCCCTGGTCGATCGCCACGCCGACCTCGAGTTCACCAAGACCTGGTTCAGCTCGGTGGCACGCCGGCTGTGCGGCATCCAGGGCGTCGACCCGGACCTGGAGTTCGTCGGCCAGGAGACGATCCCGCTCCGCAACATCCACGGCCCGCTGATCGGCCGCAGCTACGTCAGCGATGGCAGCCTGCAGGCCATGTTCCGCCGGCTGCTCGACGACTTCCGCTGGTCGGTGCCCTACGCCGACATGGATCGCTGCGCGGCCTTCCTGGCCGCCGAGGTCACCGAGCACTACCGCCGCCACCACGCCGGCGACACCGTGGTCTGCGTCGATGTGATGACGCCGGTGTTCTACCGCGGCACCCACGCCTACCTGATCGGCAAGGCCACCGGCTGGACCCACGGCTCGCCGCTCATCATCGCGCTGCGCAACGTCCGATCCGGCATCGAGGTGGAGGCGGTGATCCTCAGCGAGGACCGCGCGCATGCCCTGTTCGGCTTTGCCCGCTCCTACTTCCACGTCGACCTCGATCCGGTCGGCGCCGCCATCGTCTTCCTGCGCCGCGTCGTGCCCCGGGAGACGGTGCACGAGCTGTTCGCCACCGTCGGCCGCGCCAAGCAGGCCAAGACCGAGCGCTACCGCGGACTGTCCCGGCACCTGCAGTTCTCCCGCGACCGCTTCCGCGTGGCGCCCGGCGTGCGCGGCATGGTGATGGCCGTGTTCACCCTGCCGTCCTACGACGTCGTGTTCAAGGTCATCCGCGACCGCTTCGCGCCGCCGAAGGACACCACCCGCGAGGAGGTGCGGCGGCGCTACGACCTGGTGGCCCGCCACGACAAGGCCGGCCGGCTGGTCGACACCCAGGAGTTCCGGCAGCTCCGCTTTCCGCGCGAACGCTTCGACCCGGCGCTGCTCGACGAGCTGCTGGGCGAGTGCGCCGAGACCGTGCGGGTCGAGGCCGAGTCCGTCGTGCTCGGCCACTGCTACCTGGAGCGCCGGCTGCGCCCGCTGGACCTGTTCCTGCGCGAGGTGCGCCGGGAGGACGCCATCGCCGCGGTGCTCGACTACGGCCAGGCGCTGCGCGACCTCGCCGCCACCAACATCTTCCCCGGCGACCTGCTGTTGAAGAACTTCGGCGTCAGCCGGACCGGCCGGGTGATCTTCTACGACTACGACGAGATCTGCCTGCTCACCGACTGCGAGTTCCGCGCCATCCCGCGGGCGCGCACCTGGGAGGACGAACTGCGCGCCGAGCCGTGGTTCCCGGTCGGTCCGCACGACGTGTTCCCGGAGGAGTTCGCGCCCTTCCTCGGCCTCGACGACGAGCTGCTGCGGGCCTTCCGCCAGTTCCACGGCGAGCTGCTGACCAAGGACTTCTGGCGCGACATGCAGGAACGGCTGCGGCAGGGCGAGGTGATCGACGTGCTGCCGGTCTAGCGCTCAGTAGCTGCGCAGCGCCACCGCCATCACGCCGGCCCCCGTGCCGGTGACCCGCACCAGCTCGAGCCCGCCATCCACTGCCAGCCGGAACGTGGTCAGGTCGGCGGAGCGGACGTTGGCGGCCAGCAACCAGCGGCCGGCGGGATCGATGGCGAACGTGCGTGCGTGCACGCCGCCGGTCGGCGCCCGCCCGTGCGGTCGCAGCAGGCCGTCGTCGCCGATGCCGAACACCACCACCTCGTTGCGCGGCTCCCGGTTGATCGCATACAGGAAGCGGCCATCGGGCCGCACGTGGATGTCGCTGCTGCGGCTGCCCTCGCTCACCCCGTCGGGCAGCGCCGACACGGTCTGCAGCAGCGACAGCCCGCCGCCTGCCGGATCGATGCGGAACACGCACACCGAGCTGCGGCGTTCGTTCAGGACGTAGAGCACGTCCAGCTCCGGATGGAAGTCCAGGTGGCGGGGTCCCGTGCCCTCGCCGGTGGCGGCCGGCGGCAACGGCCGCAGCATCCCGCGCTCCGCGTCGAACGCCAGCACGGCGATGTGGTCGGAGCCGAGGCACGGCACGTAGAGGAAGCGGTTCTGCGGATCGATCCGCGCCTGATGCGCGTTGCGGCACAGCTGCGGATCCTCGGCGCCGCCGACGTGCGAGCCCGGACCAAACGGCAGGCCGGGGCCGTCCAGCGGCATCACCGTCAGCCGATGCTCGCCGTAGCTGGCCACGAACAGGAACCGGCCGCTCCGGTCCATCTCCAGGTGCGTGCCGCGGGTGGCGGTGGTCGCCTCGGCGCGCCGTTCGAGGGTCCCGGCGCCGGGATCGAAGGCGAAGGCGTGCACGCGCTGCCGGCCGAGGCCGTAGACCAGATGGCCGTGGGGATGCAGCGCCAGGAACTCCAAGGGCTCGCCCACGGCGACGCTGGCCAGCGGCACGCCGGCGCCGGTGTCGGGATCGAGGCGCAACGCCGAGAGCGTGCCCGCCACGTCGGCGGTGAACAGGACCACCGTCGCCGGTGGCGGCGCCGGCTGCACCGCGCAACCGGCCAGCAGTCCAACGACCGCCACGAACGCCCGGCGCCACCGCCTCATGGCTCCCCGTTCCGGCGCCGGTGCCGGCCGCCCTGCAGGAGCCGCGGGAACGCCCGGCCCAGCGCGTTGCGGGCCGCCGCGTCCATCGACAACAGCAGGCCGCGGATCGGTTGTCCCGGCCGCCCGGCGAACGTGGTCACGTGGCGGTAGTCGCCGCCGACGCCGGCCCGTTCGGCGAAGTAGTAGTTGGACAGGCACAGCCGCGGCCGGTCACCGCGCACCGCGCTCACCGAGTGCCAGCTGCCCGGCCCGGTCTCCATCACCACCAGGCGGTTGAACAGCGCCGGCAGGGTGCGCGGTTCGCGGCGACGTTCATCCCACAGCTCGAAGTCGCCGCCGTCCGCCGGACCCCAGTCCGGCGCCGCGTAGAGCAGCAGGTTGAGCACCCGGTAGAGCCGCTGGTCGCCGTCGTGGCTGTTGTCCAGGTGCGGATTGAGGAAGTCGCCGCGGCCCATCACCGAGATGCCCGACGCATACAGCGTCGGATCGGGCTGCAGGCCCTGCAGGCCGGTGATCGCCGCCACCGCCGCCACCACGCCCGGCGACTGGAACGCGAACAGCAGGTCGCCGATCGCCGGGTCGTAGGCCTCGACCTGTACGCCGACCCGTTTCCGCTCGCGCAGCGACTTCTTCAGCAGCAGGCTGCCGGGCGGCGGGAACGCCCGCGCCACCTTCGCCAGCCAGTCCGGCGGCAGCAGTCCGTCCACCACGAAGTGGCGCGTCGGCACGGCGGCGGCGAAGTCCCGCGCCAGCCGATCGTGTTCGCGCTGCAGCCGGCCCTGGATCGCCGCAGCGAATTCGGCTCTGGTCACCATCGACGCGAATGCTAGCGACGCCGCCGGACATTGTCCCGGCTCCCGCCACCCGGCGGCTCAGCCCGGCCCCAGCATGTCCTGCGGCCGCACCAGCCCGTCGTAGTCGGCAGCACTGACCAGGCCGCTGCGCAGCGCCTCGTCCCGCAGCGTCGTGCCGTTCCGGTGCGCCGCCTGCGCGATCTTCGCCGCCGCGTCGTAACCGATCCGCGGCACCAGGGCCGTCACCAGCATCAGGGAGCGCTCCAGGGCCGCCTGCAGCCGGTGCCGGCGCGGCTCGATGCCCTGCACGCAGTGGACGGTGAACGAGCCTGTCGCGTCCGCCAGCAGGCGCACGCTCTGCAGGAACGCCTGCGCGATCAGCGGCTTGAACACGTTGAGCTGCAGGTGCCCCTGGCTGCCGGCGAAGGTGATCGCCGCCTGGTTGCCGAACACCTGCACGCAGACCTGGGTCAGCGCCTCGCACTGGGTCGGATTGACCTTGCCGGGCATGATCGACGAACCCGGCTCGTTCTCCGGCAGCGCCAGTTCGCCGAGCCCCGCGCGCGGGCCCGAACCGAGCAGGCGGATGTCGCTGGCGATCTTGAACAGGGCCGCGGCGGCGGCATTCAGCGCGCCGTGGGCCGCCACCAGGCCGTCGTGCGCCGCCAGCAGGGCGAACTTGTCGGTCGCGCTGGTGAACGGCAGGCCGGTGATCGCCGCGATCCGCGCCGCCACCGCCGCGGCGAAGCCCGGCGCCGCGTTCAGCCCGGTGCCCACCGCGGTGCCGCCCTGCGCCAGGGCCAGCAGTTCCGGCAGCGCCGCCTCGATGCGGGCGATTGCGGCGGTGATCTGGGCGCGATGCCCGCCGAACTCCTGGCCGAGCGTGATCGGCGTGGCGTCCTGCAGGTGGGTGCGGCCGAGCTTGACCAGATCGCGCCAGAGGCCGGCCTTGTCCTGCAGCGCCTGCTCGAGCGTGCGCAGCGCCGGCAGCAGCCGTTCGGTGATCTGCTGCACCGCCGCCACGTGCATCGCGGTCGGGAACGTGTCGTTGGAGGACTGACCGAGATTGACGTGGTCGTTGGGGTGGACCGGCGTCCTGCTGCCGAGCGCCCCGCCGAGCAGCTCGATGGCGCGGTTGGCGATCACCTCGTTGGCGTTCATGTGCGACTGGGTGCCGGACCCGGTCTGCCAGACCACCAGCGGGAAGTGCTCGTCGAAGCGGCCCTCGCTCACCTCAGTGGCGGCCTGGGCGATGGCGCGGCCGAGCGCCGGATCGAGGCGGCCGAGCTCCATGTTGGCCTCGGCGGCGGCGCGCTTGACGATCCCCAGCGCCCGGATCAGCGGGGTGGGCAGCCGCTCGGTGCCGATGGCGAAGTGGCCGAGCGCGCGCTGCACCTGGGCGCCCCAGTAGCGGTCGGCGGGGACCTCGATCGGTCCGAAGCTGTCGTTCTCGGTACGGGTGGGCATCGTCTCACTCCATCGAACGCCGTCCGACGATACCCGCGCGGACCTCAGCCATCTCCCTCGCCCCGCAGGGCACTACACTCCGGGCCATGCTCCGCCATCTGCTCGCCGCGGCCGGCGTCTTGGTCCTCCTGCTGCTCCCGGGTTGCAACCTGACCCTCCTGGCCTTCCGCGTGCCAACCCAGGTCTGGGCGGGCGCCGAGTTCGAGATCGAGGTGCACGCCAACACCACGAGCAGCGGCCTGGGCAACGGCGATTGTGCCGCCGTGCTGCAGTTGCCGATCGGCTTCCAGGTGCTCGGTGCCTGCGCACGCGACACCGGCTCGTCTTCGGCTGGCCCGCTGCCGATCATCCGGGACGATCCGACAATCCTCGCCGCCTACACACCGGAGTCAGGCCACTTCCTGGCCGCCTTCTCCGGACCGGACACGACGTTCGCAACGGGACCGCAATTGAAGGTGTTCCTGCGGGCGCCGGCGGGCACCGGGCCATTCGCCCTGAAGGTCGCCCTGGCCTTCCGCGCGGCCGTCGCGGGAACCGTCTGGTTGCAGGACCCGCCAGGCGTGTCGCAGTTCGCTTCGATCGCTGCGGCACCCCATGCCCAGGGCTCCGTGCTGGTGTCGGATCCGGTCGCAGACTTCATGGCCGACGGTGCCGGCCTCCCCCGCGGCGGAACCAGCATCGCCTGGGCGGCGGTTGCCGCCGGTGACCTGGATGGCGATGGTCGGGAGGACCTCCTGGCGACATCGGCTGGCGGCATCCGCGCATGGCTTTCGTTCGCGACGTTGCCATGGCTGGAGATCAGCAACGGCCTGCCTGGCGGAACCGTTCGCCGGATCACAACCGGAGACTTCGACGGCGACGGCTTCCGCGACCTCGCAGATGCCGGAGGGCGGGTGCTGCTGAACAGCGGCATGGGCTCCTGGCTGCCGCGGGGGGCGGGCATCGTGCTGCGCTCCACCTACCGTCACGCGGTCGCGTCCGCCGACATCGATCTCGATGGCTTCGATGACCTGGCGTTCGCCGGCGAGGGTCCGCCCGGCAGTCAGGTCATCCAGGTCTTCCTGAGCGACGGCCAGGGCGGCTGGCGGGAGGCCAGTGGCGGCCTGCCCAATGGCGCCGGGGGGCCGATCAGCCAGGGGCTCGTGCTCGCCGACGTCAACGGCGATGGTGCACCCGAGCTGGTCGGTTCCTCGGTGTGGGCCCGCGACGGCCTGGGGAACTGGACGGCCGCCAGTGGCATCTCCGTGGCCAGCGTCTGGGATGCTGCCGCCGGCGATCTCGACGGCGACGGCACCGCCGAATTGGTCCAGAGCGGCGGCTACTTCCTGCGCATCTACCGCCGGATCGGACCCAACCAATGGGCCGTGGTACCAGGTACCGGCCTGCCGACATCGGTGGCTCCATCCGACGTCGTGCTGCTCGATGCGGACCGGGACGGTCTGCTGGACCTGGCCATGGCCAACGCCGGCATCCAACTCTGGCGCAATCAGGGCGGGCTCCGGTTCGCGCCATGGACGAACTCCGGCCTGCCGGCGACCTCGTTTGCCGGCATCACCGACCTGGTGACCGGCGACTTCAACGGCGACACCTTTCCCGACCTGGCCGCGGCGATGGCGATGGAAGGGCCCGTGGTCTGGCAGAACATGCGCACCGGGCCGTCGCCATTCGGCGCCGCCTGCACCGCCCCCGGCTTCGCCATGCCTGGGCTCACGGCCCATGGCCGGCCGGCGCTGGGCAACGCCAGCTTCGGATGCACGGTGAGCCGCGGCCTGCCGAACGGCATCGCCGTGCTGTGGCTCGGTCCCAGCCGGCGGTGGTCCGGCAGCCGGTCGCTGCCCTTCGACCTGGGCCCGCTCGGCGCGCCAGGCTGCGCGGTGCAGGCGGATCCGCTGGCCACCGCGTTCGCCGGCCTGGATGGCGCCGGCACCGGCGCGTTCCCGATCCCGATCCCGCCCACCGCCGCACTCAGGCGCATGACCCTGTTCGGCCAGGCCGCGACGCTGGCGCCCGGTGCCAACCAGCTCGGCCTGCTGCTCACCGGCGGCCTCGCCCTGCGCATCGAATGACCGGCCCGCCCGGCCGCGTTCAGCGCGCGGAGCCGACCCGGAAGTACACCACGTCGTCGTCGAGCCGGATGTCCCACAGCCGCACGCCCTGCACGGTCAGCTCGGTCCGGTCCGGCTGCGGCCACGCCGCCGCCTCGGGCCGCGCCAGCGTGCCGCGGGCCGGCGCCGGCAGGCCGTGCGCCGCCAGCAGCCGCACCATCGCCTGCGGCGCCTGCGGCTTGCTGTCCGGGCCCACGTGCAGCACCAGCAGCCCTGGTCCCGGCAGATCGCTGTGGAAGCCCTCGCGCCGCCGGTTCTCCAGCAGCAGGTACTCGCTCCCGTCGGGCCGCAGCAGGATCCGGTAGCACTCGCCGGGACCGTGCTGGATCGGCCGCAGCGCCAGGTCCTGCGCCACCGCCGGATCGATCACCACCGGCTTCACCCAGCCGATCACCATCCGACACCACGCGCACATGTGGAACGGCCGATGCCGGCCCGACGGCGGCGCGCCGTGGGTGCCGCGGCACATCAGGCAGTACTGCCCCAGCGGCTCCGGCGCGCTGCCGAGCCCGTACTTGTCGTTCACCCCGAACGTGTGGCCGAGTTCATGGCACGGCACGCCGATCGGCAGGAACTCGCCCTGGTGCAGCTCGCCGGTCTTGAACGCGGCCACGCCGGGCAACTGCTTCAGGCTCAGCCGCATCGGCCAAAGCGCGCTGGTGCGCGCCACCGCGTTGCCGGCCCACACGAACGCCACGCCATCGAAGCCCTGCAGCGCGTCCGGGCCGCGCGCCGCGGTCACCAGCTCCAGCAGCCGGTCGCTGACGATCGCACTGCCGAAGCTGGCGTCGCGATAGTCGGCATGGTTGCCGGGCAGCGTGTACCAACCGAACACCTCGCCGGTGACCTCCATCTGGCCGTAGGACATCTCCCGATAGAAGTCGGCGACGCTGCCGTAGACCTTCTGGCCGGTGGGCGACGTGCCGGTGTAGGTGCCCACGCCGAACATCGCCTCGGCGAACGCCGCCGGCGGGTGGCTGCCGCGCAGATCGTGCCACTCGCCGAGCAGGACGGCGACGCGCATCTGCGGCTTGCGGGCCGGGACCTGGAACGCCGGCCCGCGCTCGGCGGCCGCCACGCCGGCCCTATGGAACTCATTGTCGGCGCGCCTGGCGGTGTCCGGCGTCGCGAAGCCGGCCAGCACCGTGTAGTCCCGTCGCTCGGGCACCGTCGGGCTGCGCGGCCGCGTCACCGGCACGCGCACCGTGCCGCCGCGCGGGTGGCGCACCAGCAGGGTCGCGGTTTCGGCCGGACCGTCCAGGCGAACCGCGAACGGCACCGACTGCGCCGGCTGCAGCGTGCCGAACTCGGCCTCGCCGACCAGGGTGGCGCCCTCGGCCAGCAGCCGCACCGGCTCGGCGCGGCCGAGCTTCACCGCCATCGCCGAGTCGGTCGGCATGCCGCCGGTGTTGACGACCAGCCCCGACACCTTCATGCCGTCTTCGGTGGGCAGCACGCGCAGGTCCTTGGCCTCGAGGCGCGGCAGATGGCCGAGTTCGCCGCGCAGCCAGTCCCAGTTGCGCCCCACCTGCCACGACAGGTCCTTGGGATGCAGCTGCCGCTTCGGGATCTTGGCGATCTCGCCGCCGATCAGCACCGGACCGAGCTGCGGGTGCTGGAACGGCCGCAACGGCAGGAACACCGCGTCGCCCCAGCTGGCCCGCAGGTAGGCCTCCTCGCTCTCGCCGCGGTGCGACTCCAGTTCGACCAGCAGCGCCGGCACCCCCAGTTCGCCGTAGGCCCAGGCGATCGCCAGACCGGCGCCGGCGTGGTCCAGCGGCGCCGGCTTGTAGTCGAGCGCCGCCTGGGCCCGGGTGGTGACCGAGCTGTAGAAGGCCCGGTCGGCGTCCGGCGCGTCCTTCGGCAGCCAGTGGAACACGCACTTCGCGTCGTTGTGGTAGTCGACGAACAGCGCGATCTCCGGGTGCGCGCGCACGAACCCGGCGATCGCCGCCGTCTCCGGTTCCGACAGCGGCGCCTTGCCGGTGGCGCCCTCGAAGGTCTTGCGCGGCGAATGCCCCACCGGCCAGTTGCGGTTGAGATCGATGCCGCCGGCCGGATCCTCGCCGAAGCTGCCGTCGCCGTCGTCGTCGATGCCCTCGCGCCCCACCATGCGGTACTGCGGGTCCCCCTTCCGGCGCACCATCCGGCCGTCCTGCAGCGCGTAGGGACCCTCCGGATCCGGCGCGTACATCAGGCCGATCTCGCCGTCGCCGTCCAGGTCCTCGCTGCCGTCCTCGTCGGTACGGCCGTCGCCATCGCTGTCGAACGGCGTGAAGTTGAAGCGCGGCCGCCAGTGGCTGTGCGGCGTCGCGTGGTAGTGGTGCACGCCGTCGGGGTTGGCCATCGGCATCAGGAACAGCGTGTTGCGTTCCATCAGCCGGTCCACCGCGCGCCGCCGGCCGGGGTTCTGCGCGCTCTGCTGTGCAAAGTAGAGCACCGCCATGGCGGCGCTGACCTCGTTGCCGTGCTGCGCGCCCATCACGAAGGCCGCCGGCCGTGGGTCGGCGCCGCGCTCGCCCAGCTCCAGCACCAGCAGCGCGCGCCCCTGCACCGACCGGCCGATCTCGTGCAGCCGCACCCGCTGCGGATGCTCGGCCGCCAACTGGCGGATCGCCGCCTCCAGCTCTGGCCCGGTGAGGTAGCGGTCGAAGGTCCAGGGATCCTGGGCCACCAGCGCCGGCAGCAACGCGGTGGCCAGCAGCAGGAGAAACGGCCGCGGCGGAATCACCATGCCGCGCAGGATAGCCGCGCTCCCGCCCCTGCTGCATTCCGTCCCCGCCCCCGCCATCATGGGGGGATGCACCAAGACCCCCACCGCCCGGCCGCCAACCTGGTCGAACGCAACCCCGACGGCAGCCTGACCAAGGAGACCCTGCAGCGGGCGATGAAGGCCTTCAAGAAGCGCCTGAAGCTGGCCCGCCTGGACGACGAGTCCCGGCTCGGCCGCGACCCGCTGAGCAAGGGCGGCCGTTCGGGCATCTGCGCCGTGCAGCCCCCCGAGCAGTATCCCGCCGAGGTGTGGGAGGCCCTGGTGCAGAAGGGCCGCCTGCGCAGCCTCGGCCAGGGCCTCTACGAGGCGGTCGAGGTCGGCGGCCCCGACCAGTAGGCCGGCTCAAGGCGGCGGCGCCGACCGGCCGATGGCAAGGGCGGCCGGATGCCATGACCCGCTGGGCGATCACCTACTTCGGCCAGCCTCGCTCCTGCGCGGCGACGCTGGCGCAAAACCGGGACAAGCTGCCCCGGGGGGCCGACGTGTTCTTCCACCTGTGGCGGCCGGCGCCGGCCCGCGACCCGGTGCTGGCCAGCGGCAGCCGCTTCGCCCTCGAGCCGCCGCCGGCCCTCGACGAACAGGAACTCGTCGCGCTCTACCGCCCACGCGAACACGTCCTGGAGCCGCAGCAGGCGTTCGCACCCGCCGACCACCCGCATCTGGTGCAGGCGCTCGACAGCATCCCGCCGAGCCGGGTGATGAGCATGCTCTACAGCCTGCAGCAGAGCGTGGCGCTGGCGGCGCGCGGCGACTACGACGCGGTGCTGGCGCTGCGCACCGACGTGGTGCTGGGCAGGCCCTGGCCCGCCGACGCGGTGCCGCACGGCCGCGAGATCCTGCTGCCCACCGACCAGGGCACCGTCGAGCCGCGGAGCTGGTGCGCCCAGAACCCGGCGCACCTCGACTTCCTCGCCGCCGGCACGCCGCGCAGCCTGGTGCTCTACGCCTCGTGCTTCGCCCGGCTCGACCAGCTCCCCGGCCACTGGGTGCCGGAGTTCCTGCTCGGCGACAACCTGGCGAGCCTGCGCCTGCCGGTGCGTCGCATCGACCTCGGCACCCTGGAGATCCGCCGATGAACGACCCCTGGCCCCTGCCCCGCGCGCCCCGCACCGCCGACCACGGCTGGTGCGTCTACACCGGCGGCACCTTCGACATCCTGCACAAGGGCCACATCAACCTGCTGGCCCAGTGCCGCAAGATCGCCGGTCCCCGCGGCCGCGTGGTCGTGGCGTTGAATCGCGACGAGTTCCTCGAGCGCTACAAGGGCCGCCCGCCGATGCTCGACTACGAGAACCGGCGGATCCTGCTGGAGGCCTGCCGCCACGTCGACGAGGTCGTGCCCAACGCCTCCGACGAGGACAGCAAGCCCACCATCGAACGGGTGCGCCCGGACTTCGTGGTGATCGGCAGCGACTGGGCGCAGCGCGACTACTACGCGCAGATGCAGTTCACCCAGGCGTGGCTCGACCAGCGCGGCATCACGCTCGTCTACGTGCCCTACACCGAGGGCATCAGTTCGACCCAGGTGCGGCGGGCCTGCGCCCAGGCCCTGGTGCCGGCGGCGGCGCGGCCCGAGGCCTGTCCCGTTCCGGTAACGGGCGCGCCGGTCCGCGGCCCGGCCGGCTAGCCTCTGCCGGATGCGCCTCACCGCCGCGGGCCTCGCGCTCGCCTCCCTGCTCCCGTTCGCGACCGCCCAGGAGACGCCGCCCGCGCCGGCTGCCCTGAAGGGCCAGGAGCTCCGCGCCGCGCTGAAGGACGGCGCCGCCGACTTCTGGATCTACGACGACCTGCCGGCGGCGGTCACCCAGGCCAAGGCCAGCGGCCGGCCGCTGCTGGTGTCGTTCCGCTGCGTCCCTTGAGTCTCCTGCAAGGCTTTGGACGACCAGGTGGCCGTCCCCAACGATGCGGAGCTGAAGGAACTGCTGCAGCACTTCGTCTGCGTGCGGATCGTGCAGATGTGGGGCGTCGATCTCGCCCGCTACCAGTTCGATGGCGCGCTGACCTGGGCGGTGTTCCTGCAGCACGCCGACGGCACCATCTACGCCCGCTACGGCACGCGCTCGGCGCTGCAGCAGGGTTCCGACCGCGACATCTCGCTCAGTGGCTTCAAGCACTGCCTGCGGGGCGCGCTCTCCCTGCATGAACGCTTCACCGCCGCCCCCGACGCGGTGCGACCGGAGATCGCCGGCAAGCAGCCGACCCGCACGCCGCCCTGGCCGACGCCCGAGCAGATCCCGGCCCTCGCCAGCAACCCGGTGATGGGCCGGCCCTTCGGCGGCTTCGCCGTGGAACCGAACCTGCGCAACCACGGCGTCGGCTGCATCCACTGCCACATGGTGCCGGACCACCAGCTGCTGTCGCAGCGGACCCAGGGCCTGCCCCTCGACAAACGGCAGATCTGGCCGTTCCCCATGCCCGGCGCCATCGGCCTGCAGCTCGACCCCGAACAGCGCGCCACCATCCGCCGGGTGCAGCCCGAGTCGGTCGCCGCCGCGGCCGGCCTGCGCCCAGGTGACCAGATCCTGCGCTTCGGCGGCCAGACGATCCTGTCGACCGCCGACGTGCAGTGGGTCCTGCACGAGGCGCCCGCCCCCACCGCGATCCCGATCGCCGTGCGACGCGGCGACGAGGAGATCCAGGCCACCCTGCAGCTCGCCGCCGACTGGCGCCGCCGGCTGGGCGACTGGCGCTTCGTCAATCTGGGCATCTGCATGCGGATCGCCGGCTTCAACGGCCGCCCCACCGGCGGCGGCGGCGAGGCGCTGGCCATCCAGGTGCAGCGCGTGCACCAGAAGCGCCTCGCCGACGTCGACCTGAAGGCCCGCGACGTCATCGTCGCCATCGACGGCCGGCGCGAGCCGATGAACCTGGGCCAGCTCACCGAGCTGCTGCTCCGCAAGAAGCCCGGCAGCGAGATCGAGGTGACGCGCCGCCGACCCGGCGTCGACGGCGAGGTGACGCTGCGCTGGAAGGTCGATTAGCCGGCCTGGAGCTGCCGCAGCCGCGCGGTGGCGGCGGCGGCGGTGCCGGTCACGCCGACGATCCGGCCCTCGCCATCCAGCACGAAGTAGAGCGGCGAACGGTTGATGCCGAACGGCATCCGGCCCGGCAGCGCCAGCTGCGGCCAGTCGACGCCCGCCTTGCGCGCCACCGGCAGCCGCTCGTCGAAGTTCCCGTGCAGGAGCCCGACCACCGCCACGCCCCCGCCGCCGGCCCGCAGCTCCCGCAGCGTCGCCAGCTCCGGGTCCTGCTCGCCGTTCCGCAGCCAGCCGCCCCACACCTGCACCACCGTGAACGGCGCCTCGCCGCGGGCCGCGGCCAGGGGTGCCCGCACGTCCTCGGGCAGCATGGCCTCGAAGGGCTCGCCGACCTTCGCCAGCACCGCCAGCCATCGCTTCGCCGGCCGGCCGACGTAGCCCGAGTCCGGCCACTTCTCGGCGGCGATCGTCAGCAGCGGCCGCATCACCGCCGGATCGCCGGCGTGCCGTTGCACGAAGTCCATCACCCGGATGCCGGTCAGCTCGCTGCGCAGGTCCGCCTGCAGCAGCTCGCGCAGGGCGGCGAAGCGCTCGCTGTTGTCGGCCTTGCCCGAACACATCAGCGCGTGGGTCAGCGCGTGCCGCGCCGCCAACGCCACGTCGGGGCGCAGCCCTTCGGTCGCCAGCATGCCGCGCGTCTCGGCCACCACCGCGTCGCATTCTCCGAGCGCGTTGGTGAGCCCGGCCCAGCGGGTGCCCAGCACCTCGGGCACCCGGGCATGGTCCGGATGACCCCGATACAGCTCCCACGCCAGGTCCGCCTGCCGCCGGCAGCCGTCGGCGATCGCCGCCTGGAAGCGGGCGACGCTCTCCGGATCGGCCCCGCCGCTGTGGCTCGGCATCGCCACCCGCCCGTAGTCGCGCAGGATCTCGGCGGCGGGTCGCGGCTGCGGCCTGGGTTCCTGGGCCAGCACGGGAACGACCACGAGCACCGACAAAAGGACGCGCATCCGCGCCATTGCAGCCGTTGCCGCCCGCGCCGCAAGGGGACCATGGAACCGCCCCCGCCGCGCCCTACCATCGCCGGGCCGTGAAGCCGCCGATCCTGCTGACCCGCCCGCCCGACGCTCCCCCCGAGACCCTGGCCGAATACCAGGAGCGCGGCGGCTACGAGGCCCTCGCCGCGGCCCGGCGCGGCAGCCCCGAGGCGGTGATCACCGCGGTCGAACAGGCCTCGCTCCGCGGCCGCGGCGGCGCCGCCTTCCCCACCGCCCGCAAGTGGCGGCTCGCCGCCGCCGCCCCGAGCCCCGACAAGCACGTCGTCGCCAACGGCGGCGAGCACGAGCCCGGCAGCAACAAGGACCGCTTCCTCGTCACCCAGCATCCCCACGCCGTGCTGGAAGGCCTCCTGCTGGCCGGCTTCGCCACCGGCGCCCGCACCGGCTGGCTCTACCTGATCGAGGACATGGCGCCGGCGCGGGCCTGCGCCGAACGCGCCATCGACGAACTGCGCCGGACCGGCCTGCTCGACGGCTTCGACCTGCGCATCCACCGCGCGCCGACCACCTACGTCGCCGGCGAGGAGACTGCCGCGCTCAACGCGATCGAGGGCAAGCCGGCCAAGCCGCGGCCGAAGCCGCCCTATCCCGGCGAGCAGGGCCTGTTCGGCCTGCCGACCACCGTCAACAACACCGAGACCCTGGCCCACGTGCCCTGGATCCTGCGGCACGGCCCGCAGGCGTTTGCCGCCATCGGCACCGCCGAGAGCAAGGGCACCCTGCTGTTCACGCTCGGCGCCGAGGTCCAGCGCCCCGGCGTGTACGAGCTGCCCTTCGGCGCCACCTACCGCCAGCTCATCGAGCAGTGCGGCCAGGGCACCGTCGGCGGACGCCGGGTCCGCGCCGTGCTGCCCGCCATGTCCTGCGCCTTCCTGCCGGCCGAGCACCTGGACGTGCCGATCGCCTACGAGACCCTGCGCCCACTCGGCACCTCGCCCGGCTGCGGCGGCGTGCGCCTCGTCTTCGACGACACCGACGTGGTGGCGCTCACCATCGAGATCGCCCAGTTCTTCATGAGGGAGCAATGCGGCCAGTGCCCGCCCTGCCGCATGGAGACCAACCAGTTCGTGCACATCCTGCAGGCCGTGCAGCAGGGCAAGGGCCCGGGCTACGCCGACAAGCTGCAGAAGCTGGCGGACTTCGCCCGCAAGAAGGGCTACTGCTCGCTGATCGAGATGGCGGCCGCGCCGGTCCTCTCCGCGCTCCGCGCCTTCCCCGCCGACTTCGCCGCGGCCGCCGGCCCTGGCCCCGGCGGCGCCTGATGGCGACCTACTACGCCGCCTGCACCCTCGGCCTCGAGGACGTGCTCGCCGACGAACTGCGCGCGCTCGGCGCCGGCGACGTCACCCCCAGGCCTGGCGGCGCCACCTTCGCCGGCGACGTGGCGCTCGGCTACGCCGCCTGCCTCTGGCTGCGCACCGCCGTCCGCGTGCAGGAGGAACTGGCCCGCGGGCGCGGCCGCGACCGCGACGACCTGTACGAACTGGCGCGTTCCGTCGATTGGGGCCGTTCCATCACCCACCTGCAGACCCTGGCGATCGACGCCAGCGTGCGCGACAGCTTCGCCAACGACACGCGCTTCCCGGCCCTGGTGGTCAAGGACGCCATCGTCGACCAGATCCGCGATCACACCGGCCAGCGGCCCGATGTCGACCGCGAGGCGCCCGACCTGCCGGTCAAGCTGCTCCTGCACCGCGACGAGGCGGTGCTCTACCGCGACCTCGCCGGCAGCTCGCTGCACAAGCGCGGCTACCGCGCGATCCAGCACAAGAGCCCGCTCAACGAGGCCCTGGCGGCGGGCCTGCTGCTGCTCACCGGCTGGGATCGCCGCAGTGCCCTGTGCGACCCGCTCTGCGGTTCGGGCACGTTCCTGATCGAGGCCGCCTGGCTGGCCACCGACCGCGCGCCGGGGCTCGGCCGCGCGTTCGCCTTCGAGCGCTGGTGCGATGTCGAGCTGCCGGCCTGGCGCCGCCTGTTCGACGAGGCCGAGGCGCGCGCGCGGGCCGGCGCGGGCAACCAGCCGCCGCTGTGGGGCAATGACCGGCATCCGGGCGCCATCGCGCTGGCGAAGAAGGCGGCGGCCGCCGCCGCCGTGCGCGGCATCGTCTTCGGCGGGATGGAGCTGCGCGACTACGCGCCGCCGGGCAACCCGGCGCTGGTGGTCACCAATCCGCCCTACGGCGAGCGGCTCGACGACGAGGGCGATCTGGAACCGACCTGGCGCGAGCTGGGGCAGTTCCTGCGCCGCTGCTGCGGCGGCAGCACGGCGTTCGTGCTGTCGGGCAACCCGGAACTGAGCCGGCATCTGGGCCTGCGGGCGGAGCGGAAGTTCCCGGTGCGCAACGGGCCGATCGACTGCCGCTGGCTGCGGTATGGCATCGATGCGCGGCCGGCGGCGGCGGAGTGATGTCGTAACTGTTTGTCCATGAACAGCTTATGGAATCGTTGGCCGTGCCATGGACCCGCCCGTGTCCAAGATAGCTACCAGAAGCTACCTTCAGGACCATGCGCGCCGTCGGCCTGAAGGTCCTCAAGAACAAGCTCAGCGAGTACGTCCGTCTCGCCGCCAGCGGCGAGACGGTGCTGATCACCGATCGTTGTTTAGCGCCAGGGGGTCGAGGGCAATCATTGGCCGGGCCGATCACGCCATGACGAGAGCGGAATTGACAGCGTCCTTGGTTGAGATCGCCGACAAGGGAGGCAAGACGGTGTGGCAGCTTCCGCGGGAAGCAGTGATTGACGCCCTCAGAGCTGGCGACATGACGGTAGCGCCCATCCCGGTAAAGGTGGGCCTCATTGGAGGCCGACTCGTCACAGAACCAACTCGGTCGGCGGCAACGCTGCTAGAGGCTGGGGCATTTGTGTCGAGCTGGCAGCCGCAACTGATAGGAGCAGGGAAGGCTCATCGGAAGTTGTTGATGCGAATGAGAATGCACGGGCATGATCTGGGGAGATTTGCCATACGCAAGTGCTTCTCACAGGAATCGCTAGCATTAGCTAGGAGGCTTGGACGATGAGTGAGTTCGGGCCGCCCACTGATGTGTTCCCACTGCCGTTTGACTCTGCAGGGCATGAAGCTCTAGTCTCGATCGACTATGCATTAGGTCAGGCCACAATAGAGGTAAAGAGTGCGGAAGCGCTTGTGCGGGGCCTGCGCCTGGGGCTCGTCATGCGGCTGTGGAATGTATGCCACATTCGTCTGGATGACCACCGGATACAGGACAATGCAGCTGCTGACTTGGCCTATGATAGGATAGTTGTCGTCCGCGAGAGTGCTATCATCCGCCGCCTGAGGGATGACGGCGACCTGCTTCCTGACGAGGAGTTTGCTCACATCCTACTTGCCGTGGACGGCGGACCTGCTCTGTCTGCAGTGTGCGAACGGTACGACCGACCTCGCCCTATTCGCGACGACGACTAGTTCCACTTGGTGGCGATGAAGTTCCCGGTTCGGTCAAGTCGTGTGCTCCAGCCGGTTGCTGGAATACGAGTGCTGGGTCGTGCTCCACTCCCGTCGCCTGGGCAACTCGCACGGCGAACCCCTGCACGCCATCCTGGGCCGCGTCGCCTTCGTCGAGTTGCTGCCGGCGGTGCTGGCCCACGCGCTGGACCCGTTCCCGCAGCCGCTCCGCACCCTGGATGCGCTGCACCTGGCGACGCTGGAGTTCCTCCGCGAGCACGGACCGGCACCGCGGCTCCTGAGCTACGACCAACGCCTGATATCGGCGGCCCGCAAGGCCGGCTTCGACGTGTGGCCGGCAAGCTTTGGCTGAAGTCGTGCTCCTGACCGCGGTTGGGGCGTGACCGTGGTCCGTCTACGGGCGTACCGGCGGCAGTGCCCATGAAGCCCATGAAGCCGAAGGCGGTGCTTCTCTTCGCAGAATGCTCTGGCCGGCAGCCAACACGGCCTACCTACGTCGCTTCGGGGCGCATACGATACAGGTAGAGGTATCACATGAATAACGAGCTACTGAACCGTTTGGAGAAGCTAGAGAAGTCCAATCGAAAGCTGCGTGCGATCGCCATCATACCCTCCGTTGTCATGTTGTGCCTGGCGTTGCTGGCGATGCAGGACGCAGACAAGAAGGAAGTGATCACAACCGATACCCTTCGCGCCAAGCGAATCTATGCGGAGGAGTTCGTCCGCGCTGGCCCCGGAGGAGATGGCGGCTACGCTCTTCTTCGCGACGGAGTGACAGGTCCAGAGCTTGAGATTCGCGGGCGCGGAACAGAAAGGGACACAACTGCAACCATGAGCCCATCGGGTCTCACCATCAACGGCCATGGCTACCGAGTTGCCATGGGTGTATCGACCGAGGCAGGCTTGATCGAGGGTCAACCGAAGCCTCCCGACGGTGCGCATGTCCTACTGTCTGGACCACCCCGGCCTGGCGCGCGAAACCCCTTGTCGCATGATCCCTCGATCACGGACCTGGAACTCCGGAAGGCTCTGGCCGATTTGCCTTTCACCGCACCGCGCGTGCTCCTCGCTACAAGCGTCGATCGTGGCTCTAGCATCCGCATCTGGGATGCTCTACACCGCAACAGGGTAACCCTGGGAGCCCAGGCGCTCGTGGAAGGGCAAGGACGCGAGCGTCAGTACGCGGAGGGAACCATGACACTATGGGACGAGACAGGCCGCTTGCAGGTGCTACTGCCCCAAAGGTAGGTGGTCGCTTCACTTCGATATATGCGTCACCTGGTACCTCCTTCACCACACGCAGTGTCATGCTCCCACCGACTCGCTATGGCGTGACCAAGGACAGAACTGGTGATCCTTCGGTTCACGCTCGAGTGGCACCGGCCTTGGCAGACAGCGCAACTCCCAGAACTTCCTGGTGCGGTCGACGGGCCGATCCCTCACCGAGATGCGCCATGAGCCACCCCCTTCGACTCTTGGGCACCTTGCTTGCCGGCCTGGGCGCAGCCGCACCGGTGGCCGCCCAGGCCGCAACCACCTGGACCTGGACCCGCAGTTCCTTCCACCCTCTGTCGCCAACCGGCTTCTGCATGGGCTACGACCAGGCACGACAACGGGTCGTCCTGTTCGGCGGCGACCGCATGAGCAGCAATCGCAAGCTGGACGACACATGGGAGTGGAATGGCAGCCGGTGGCTGGATCGCACCGGCCCGATCCGCCCCCCCGGCCGCGCCGCCGCTGCGATGGCGTGGGATCCCAACACGGGCAAGGTCCTGCTGTTCGGCGGCGCCAGCGACAACATCCTGTTCGGCGACACCTGGCTCTGGGATGGCATCACCTGGCAGCAGGTGCAGACGCCTGCGGCGCCGCCGGCCCGCTGGCGTCACCGCCTCGCGACTGACCCGGTCCGGCGACGCATCGTCCTCTTCGGTGGCAGCAACGCGGTGTTCGCCACCAGCGGTTTCCAGGACACCTGGGAGTGGGATGGCCAGCAGTGGCTACAGCAGTTCCCGGCCACCCGGGTGCCCGCAGCGCGGGAGGGGCACGCGATGGCCTACCACGCCCAGACCGGGCGTGTGGCGATGTTCGGTGGCAGCCTGGGACTCTGGGGCTACAACCAGTTCCTGCCGGTCGAGGAGTGGGATGGCGCCGATTGGGTGCAGGTCCCCATCACCGGCGGACTGAATCCGGGGTACGTCGCCAGTCCGGACGCCGTGCCGGACCCCGTGTCCGGTGGGGTGCTCCTGCTGGGGCTCTGGAACCTGGGTCGGACCACGGGACCCTGGCAGCAGGCGCAGTACCGCTGGAGCAACGGGCGCCTCACCGCCGTCACGCCGACAACCACCGGACCGTTGCGCAGCAACTGGGATGCGGTGGAACTCGATGTGGCTCGCGGCGAGTTGGTCGCCTTCGGCGGCGTCGATGGACTTGGTCCCGAGGCTCGCAACACCTGGGCCTATGACGTGGCGGGCAACTCCTGGCGGCGGGCAGCGGACATGACCGGACCGCCGGGGGGCCAGACCGCCCAGCTCATGGCCCACATTCCGTGGGAGGATCGGTTCCTGGTGCTCTATTGGCCGTCGCAGAGCTCCCCTGCCGAGACCTGGGTACGCGACGATGCTGGTTATCGGCGACTCCAGGTGGGTCCGGGGCCACGATGGGGAACTCTGCCGCTGCCCCTGCCTGACCAGAGAATGGTCATTGGCTATGACGGTGTGAATCGCACAATCTACGCATTCGACGGCACAGCATGGTCACAGATCCCACAAGCCAACTGGCCAACGCGCCCAGTCGGCCCAGTCGCCTATGATCCGGCCATACGCAAGATCTACTTCGCCGGAAACGCCGAGATCTGGACGTGGGATCTAGCCGGCTGGACGTTCGTGACTCAGGCACCAGGTACCAACTACTACCAGTTCAATGCCTTTGACCAGGACCGCCGCGTGCTGGTTCGCTGGGTCAACAACACCGGAGTGGCAAGCATTCATGAGTGGGATGGGACGACGTGGACCACGCATCCCGCGGCCAGCAATGAAGTGACCGGCTTCCTGCGATTCGTCCCTGGGCACGGCGTCGTCCATGGCACCCCAACCGGCGAATGGCTCTGGAACGGCAGCCAATGGACGACCCTGGCATTGTCATCGCCGCCGCCGCCGACGACGAACGGATTCCATGCGGTGTACGACGCCAATCGGTTGCGCATCCGGGTCAAGCGCATCACCGACGCATTCTTCGAGGAACTGTGGGACCTGCGCCCTGGCAGCCTTCTTGCCAACACGCTGCACCCCCGACTCGGCACGCCACTGCAGTTGACCCTGGCCGTCCCTGGACACGGTGGCGAGCCGTGGCTCCTGGGCCTGTCGACCTCACTGGTGCCCGGCATACCGATCGGTGCCTTGACCTCGGCCACACCCGAGCGCGTCGTGCCGCTGGCGCCCGACTGGCTGCTGGACGCCAGCCTCGCCACCGGCCTCGCCGGCATCCTGGATCCCCAGGGCCGGGGACAGCGGACCCTGATGATCCCGCCGAACCCGGCGCTGGACGGGTTCTCGTTCCATGCGGCCGCCCTGACGATCACGCCGAGTCTGATGGTCGGCCACCTGAGCCAGCCGCTGTCGATCCACATCGGTCGCTGAAGCCCGACAGCTGGCCTGGAGGCAAGCGGCTGCGTTGAAAGGCGACATCCAGGTGCCCCTTGGCCCGGTTGAGGTGAGCGGCCGCCGCCCTTGCTGACAGCTTCAACGCTCCCGGCCTACCGGCCCAGCCCACCTCCGCCCGCCTCCGCGCGCGCCGCACTACGGCCGAGCCACAGCCCCAGCGCCGCCCAGCCCGCCAGCACCGGGGCTGCGCCCATCGCCAGCGCCGGGCCCGACACCTGCAGCCGCACCAGCAGGTCGTTGATCCACGCGCCCAGCAGGTCGCCGCAGCGCAGCACGAAGGTGTCGATGATCGCCTTCGACTTGTACTTCTCCTCCAACCCCAGCGGCGTGAACAGCACCTCGCGCGCCGGCTTGTCGAACGCGTACTGCAGCGTGCGGCGGGCGACCTCGAACGCCGCCATCAGCCCGACCATCGGCCAGACCGCCACCAGCGACAGGCCGAGCAGGCTGCACAACGGCATCACGCACAGCACCACCGCCAGCCCCAGGCGCAGCAGGGCCGCGCGGGTGAACCAGACCTGGATCACCAGGGCCAGCAGGTTGTGGAACAGGTTGATGCGGGCGAACAGCGCGCGCCGTTCGCCCGGCTCGGCGATCTGCTCGCCGGCCAGTCCCTGCAGCTGGTAGTAGAACGCGGTGGCGATCACCGCCGCGATCAGCACGAACCCGGCGATGCCCAGCAGGTACCGCGAGCGCAGCAGCAGCACGAGGCCGCGCAGGGCGCCGCCGCCGGCGATCCGTTCGGCGGCGGGATCGACCCCGTGCTCGGCCAGCATCCGTTCGCAGGCCCGCCGCGAGCGCGCGTAGCACCAGACCGCCAGTTCGAGCGCGATCGCAGCGCCCACCATCACCGCCGCCGGCGACATGGCGCTGGTCAGCGACGCGATGGTCGAGCCGAGGATCGCACCGAGCGTGCCGCCCACCGCCACCAGACCGAACAGGCGCTTGCCCTGGGTGCTGGTGAAGTGATCCACCGCGTGCACCCAGACCAGCGCGACGCCGCACACCACGAACGACGTCACCCAGGAGTAGAACAGAGCCGCCACCAGGCACTCCGGGCGGGACCAGTCGAGCACGCCGGCCTGCAGCGGCGGCGTGAGGCCGTAGGCGACGGCGAAGGCGACGAAGCTGAGCGCGAAGGCGCGCAGCACGAAGGGCAGGAAGCGCCGCGTCGGCAGGCGGTTGGCCAGCACCATGTAGGGCTGGTTCAGCAGCGTCACCATGACGAAGGTCAGGGTGAAGAGCGGCGCCAGGTTCTGCTCGCCGACCACCGTGCCGATCTCCTCGCGCAGGGGCCGCAGCAGGTAGTAGCTGCCCAGGACGGCGAAGAAGAACGCGGCGGTCCACAGCGCGGCGGCCCGTTCCGCCGTCGTGGCGTCGTGCAGGCGCAACAGGCGCAGGAGGTGGGAACGCACGGCGGCTCTACGGGGCCGGGCGCAGGAGGCGCGGACGGCCGGCAATCATGCCCCGGACGCTCCATCGGGGCCGTTCCGGCCCTCGATCCGGTCGAGGAAGGCCTGCTCGGCGGGCTTCAGGCGGCGGCCCGGCAGGCGCCAGAGACGCAGGCGCGCCACCTCGCGCAGCAGCCGGGCGATCCAGCGCTCGCGCTCGTCGAGGATCTTCGGCAGGTTGCGGTGCTCGCCCCAGCGGGCGTCCAGTTCGCCGGCGAGCCCGCGCACGGCGTCGCGGGTCGAGAGCAGCAGGTCGAGCAACGCCTCGGTGGCCGCGCCGCCGCGGCGCGCCGCCAGCAGCGGCAGCAGTTCGCGCAGGGCGTCCGGGGTCGCCGACTGGTACCAGGGTGAGCGCACCAGTTCGGCGGCGAAGCGGTCGGGGAAGTGCCGCGCCAGCACCAGCAGGCGGTTGCGCTCGCCCAGTTCGTCCTTCCAGGTCTTGGCCTTGCGGATCGAGCCATGGCCGACGTGGACGCATTCCGCCGCCGGCACGTAGAGCGAGCGCCAGCCCGCCGCCGCCAGGGTGAGCGCGAGGTCCACGTCCTCGTAGTACATGTGGAAGGCCTCGTCCTGACCGCCCACCGCGCGCCAGGCGGCCACGCGGAACAGGGCGCAGCAGCCGGACACGCCCAGCACCGGTGCGGGCGGGCCACCGGGACCGGGATCGGCCTGCCCCTGATCGCGATCGAGCCAGTAGAGATCGTCGCGCTGGGCGATGCCGGTCGTGCAGATGCGGCCGTCGGGGAACAGGATCCTGGGCGCTGCCGCCGCCGCCCGCGGATCGGCGTCGAGCGCCGCCACCAGCGCGGCGAGACAGCCGGACCGCAGGGTGGCGTCGGTGTTGAGCAGCAGCGCGTAGGGCCCCTCGGCGCGGCCGACGCCGAGGTTGTTGGCCGCCGTGTAGTTGTTGCGCTCGGCGCGCACCACCGGCACCTCCGGGAAGCGCTCGGCGAGCAACGAAAGCGAGCCGTCGCTGGAGCCGTTGTCGATCACGACGATCGACACGCCGCCCGGCACCTGCTGCGCCTGCACCGACTCCAGGCAGGCGGTCAGGAACTCGGCGCCGTTCCAGTTGACGACGACGACGGTGACCGTCGCCGCACTCATGCGCTGGGCTCCGAGGCCGTCCACACCGGCGCCCTTCTACCACCCCAACCCGGGTCGCCCGCAAGGTTTCCTGCGGCCGGGTCGGCGCGATCGCCCCATCCCATCGGCGCTTCGGCGCGGCCGGCGAAAGCCCTCAACCGGCCGTCCGGGCTGGCCGAAAGGTCCGCCGGTGCCCGGCGTGCACCGGGAAGAATCCAATGGCCGACCATCAACCGAACCTCAACCGTCGCAAGCAGCTCGTCGTCAACAAGCCGCTGCAGAGCAAGCTGATCCTCGGCATGGCGCTGCTGCCCGCCGTGGGCCTTGCCTTCGTCGCGGTGCTGACCGCGGTGTGGTGCACGCGGGTCATGGACGAGGCGATGGCCACCGACAGCGAGCTGCCGAACCTGATGCCGCTGTTCTATGTGGTGATCGTGTTCGAGATCCTGGCCGGCGCGACGCTGCTCACCAACTCGCTGAAGGTGTCGCACCGGGTGGCCGGCCCGGCCTATCGCATCTGCAAGTCGCTGGAACGGATCCGCGCCGGCGACGTGGCCTTCGCGGTGAAGCTGCGCGAGGGCGACCACCTGACCGAGGTGCGCGACGAGCTGAACCGGCTGCTGGACTGGCTGAACGAGAACCCGCCGCCGGGAGTGATCACCCGGGCGATGGCCGAGGCACAGAAGCAGGCCGAAGCCGAGGCCGAGGCGAAGGCGGCTGCGGCCGGTGGCACGGCGGCGCCGGCGGTCGAGGCCGAAGCCCCGGTCGGCGCCGGCCGATAGGCGGCGGCGGACTCTACAGCCGCCCCACGGACAGGCGGACCGAGTTGCCGGCGGTGAGGCCGGCGGCGTTGGCTGCCGGGTCGATCGCGAAGCCCTGCTGGTAGAGGGTCACGCCCAGCAGCGCGTTGTTCTGCGGCACCGGCATGGTCAGCGTGGCGCTCTGGTTCTGGCCGACGACGGGGACGATCAGATCGGTGGCGACCCTGGCGAAGCAGCCCGGCATCCCGAAGGGGGTGAGGTCGTACGGCAGGGTGAAGGCGCCGGCGCGTTGTTCCGACCAGCCGATCGCCACGAAACCAGCCGACTGCGGGAGGTTCTGGAGGTCGACGCTGAGCGTCCGGCCCATCCAGGCCCGGGTCCAGTCCGCGGTGAGGCGCAGCGTGGGGATCCCCTGGGTGCCGGGGCAGCCCTGGCCCCGCGGCTCGAAGCCGGGCAGGTGCTGGCTGCCGTAGGAGACGGCCAGATCACCAGACAGACTGGTCAGGCCGGCGAAGAAACGACCGCGTTGCGGGTCGTAGGCGCCGTACGGCGTCATGTACATGGAAGGGGAACCGCCGGCCGGCACGACGGGCTGCCATGCGTTGCCACCATCCCACTCCGCGGTCTGGATCGGATTCCCCTGCAGCCGTGTCATGACACCCCTCGCCGAGTCGAAGAACAGGAAGCAGTCCCAGGTGATGCTGCCTTGCACCGTGCGGCTTGTCCAACCATTGGTCGCATCCCACTCCCACACGACGGGAAGCAGGCCGAACATGTTCTGGGTGGTCCAGTCGACCCAGGCGCTGCCGTGCAGCACGATCTTGTCCCGACGTGCGTCGTACGCGCAGGCCAGGTACACCTGGGAGCCACTGAAGTTGCCGTTCCGAGGCGGCTTGTTGGTCGTCGGCACGAGGTTCCAGGCTGAGCCGTCCCACTCGTACAGGTCGTTGCTGTCCCAGTAGTTCGGCCCGCCGAACGCCATGACGGTGCCGCGACCCTGGTGCGCCACGAGATGCAGGAATCGCCATGTCGCGGTGCCGGCTACGGACCACAAGTTGGAGCTCCATTCCCACGTCCTGATGCCATCATGACACACGACGACCTGGCGTCCCCGGTCGAACGCGATCCCCGCAAACCAACCAGATGGATTACCCTGGAACCCGATCCCTCGGAGACTCCACGAGCTGGATGCGTCCATCTCATAGGTCTCACCACGCGTCGACACGAACACGAGCCGGTCACGTACCACGTCGAAGCAGTAGCCACCCCATCCGTTGTTCGGCGTCGTCGCACCCGCCCACACTGTCTGGGCCGACACCAGGCCACATGACACAAGCCATGCGGCAATGCCAATTACGACAAGCAGCCAATTGCCAAGGCAATACCTCCTGGTGCCGCGTCCCCAGCACGTCATCGTAGCACCTCCACCATCTGACCGAATCCATCGCTGTTCAGCACCAATGCTGGCCGGGATCCTCCAGACCAGACGGTGGCAACCCAGCCCGACCAACGTTGTCTTCCTGCCGTCGTGCATTCCTACAGCCGCCCCACGGACAGGCGGACCGAGTTGCCGGCGGTGAGGCCCGCGGCGTTGGCCGCCGGATCGATCGCGAACCCCTGCTGGTAGAGGGTCACGCCCAGCAGCGCGTTGTTCTGCGGCACCGGCATGGTCAGCGTGGCGGTCTGGTTGTGGCCGACGACGGGGACGATCAGATCGGTGGCGACCCTGGCGAAGCAGCCCGCCATGCCGAAGGCGGTGAGGTCGTACGGCAGCGTGAAGGCGCCGGCGCGTTGTTCCGACCAGCCAATCGCCACGAAACCAGCCGACTGCGGGAGGTTCTGGAGGTCGACGCTGAGCGTCCGGCCCATCCAGGCCCGGGTCCAGTCCGCGGTGAGGCGCAGCGTGGGGATCCCCTGGGTGCCGGGGCAGCCCTGGCCCCGCGGCTCGAAGGCGGGCAGGTGCTGGCTGCCGTAGGCGAGGGCGTAGTGGCCGCTGACGTTGGTGACGCCGAACAGGAACTGCCCAGACGGTGGGTGGTAGGCGCCGTACGGCTCGAGGACCATGGAGGCGATCGGACCCGGGTTTCTCGGGACGATGGTCTGCCAGGCGTTCCCGCCGTCCCATTCGGCGACGCGCGCCGGGCCCGGGTACATGGCGATCAGCCCCAGCACGCCCCGCTGCGAGTCGAAGTAGAGGGCACTCGTCCGGTCGACGAAGCCGCCGGACACGGTCCGGTTCACCCAGCCATTGGTCGCATCCCACTCCCAAAGCGCAGGCAGCAATCCGAACACCGATTGTGTGGTCCAATCCACCCAGGCGCTGCCGTATACGACGAGCTTGTCCCGACGGGCGTCGTACGCGCTCGTCAGGTACACCTGGGAGCCGCTGAAGTTGCCGTTCCGAGGCGGCTTGTTGGTGGTCGGGACGAGGTTCCAGGCTGCGCCGTCCCACTCGTACAGGTCGTTGCTGTCCCAGTAGTTCGGCCCGCCGAACGCCATGACGGTGCCGCG
>CAZMGG010000050.1:0-34936 GCA_964565715.1 uncultured candidatus Brocadiaceae bacterium
GTCAACAAGAAAGCAGAAAACTCCGTCCGCCCTCCCTCCCCAGGCAACCCCAGGCACCCGAGCCTTCTAACGGCCCAGGCTCCTCACCCCCGCCCGGCCAGCGCCTTGCCCACCTGCTCGGGGAAGTACTTCAACAGCGAATCCGTGACCAGCGGCGCGGCGATGCCGAGGCCGCAGGCCGAGGTCGCCTTCATCACGTTGCCGAGATCCAGCACCTCCGCCCGCCACTGCGCGACATCCCTCGGCCCCGCGCTCCCGGCCAGCCGCTCGGTGAGCCGCTGCGTGCCGATCCGGCACGGGAAGCACTTGCCGCACGACTCGTGCGCGAAGAAGTCCATCGCCCCGTGCGCCACCTGCACCATGTCACGCGTGTCGTCGAACACCATGATCCCGCCGGCGCCGAGGAAGCTGCCCTTGCTGCGGATCGACGGCTCGTCCAGCGTCACCTCGTCGAGATCCGCGCCGGCGAGGAAACCGCCCGACAATCCCGCCATCGTCACCGCCTGCACCCGGCGGCCGGGCAGCGGCCCGCCCGCCCACTCGTGCAGCAGGGTCTTCAGCGGCAGGCCGAACGGCACCTCGTAGTTGCCGGGCTGCCGGATGTCGCCGGACAAGGAGATCAGCTTGGTGCCCGGCAGCCCATTGCGGCCGAGCCCGCGGTACCACGCCGCGCCGTTGCGCAGGATGCGCGGCACCGAGGCCAGCGTCTCGACGTTGTTCACCGCCGTCGGCTTGTCCTCGAAGCCGTGCGTCACCGGGAACGGCGGGCGGTTGCGCGGGAACGGGTGCTTGCCCTCCAGGCTGTTGAGCAGCGAGCCCTCCTCGCCGCAGATGTAGGCGCCGGCGCCGCGCCGCAGATGGATGCGGAAGTCCCCCAGCAATCCCGCCTGCTCCAGCTCGCGCACGCAGCGCTCCAGCAGGGTCATCGTCTCGGGATACTCGTAGCGCAGATACACGAAGCCGCGGCGCGCGCCGGTGGCGTGACCGGCGATCGCCATGCCTTCCAGCATCGCGAACGGATCGTGGTCCATGATCGCGCGGTCCTTGAAGCAACCCGGCTCGCCCTCGTCGGCGTTGCAGACGATCGACTTCGGCTCGCCCGCGGCCTCCAGCACCGCCTTCCACTTGGTGCCGGTCGGGAAGCCGGCGCCGCCGCGGCCGGCGAGCTTGCTGTCGGTGATCAGCGCCACCAGGGCGGCGGGCGCCATGGCGCGCGCCTTCTGCAGGGCCTCGAAACCGCCGCGGGAGCGATAGCCCGAGAGCGTGTTCTGGCCAGGCTGCCGGATGTCGGCGAAGACGCACTCCTCGATGCCGCCGGGATTGGGCACCGGCAGGGGCGAATCGGGCGCGGGCCGCAATGCGGCCAGGTCGGCGCCGGCGAAGGTCGCATTGCCCTTCAGGACCGGCACCGGCGCATCGCAGCGGCCCGAGCAGGGCATCGGCGAGGCCCCCTCCTTGCGCAGCGCGTCGAGCAGGGCCGGGCCGCCGCGGTGGACGCAGATGTTGCCCGTGCAGACCCGCGGCGCCGCGTGGCCGTTCGGCACGCGGCTGAAGTGGTGGTAGAAGGTCACCGTCCCGAACAGCTCCGCCAGCGGGATCTTCAGGGCCCTGGCCACGGTGCGCAGGGCGTGCTCGGTCAGGTGGCCGTCGCGGTCGTGGAAGGCGTGCAGCAGGGGCAGCAGGGGCGCGGGTTCGCCCTGCCAGCGGGCGACGAGATCCTGGTCGGTGGGCGAAGTCATGCGCCGCCGCAGGCTAACGGGCCCTGCTGGCCGGCGGAAGTTCGACCATGGGCCCGCGGCGCGCCGTAGTTGTTTCGCGTGCGTTACGGGGCCGGGTGCGGGAGGCTGCCCGATGGCTCCTGGCGGCTCCGGGCCGCCGCGGCACCATCCTTGCTCCAGGCGGCACCCGCATGTCCCACCCGACCCGCTCGCCGTTCCCGTTCGTGCTCCTGGCCGCCGCGCTGGCCACTTCGGCGGCGCCGCTCCTGGCCCACGGTGGCCAGTACCGCGGCCCCAGCGGCGTGGTGCCGCCGTCCAGCGGCAGTTCGTCGTCGGGCGGTGGCGCGGCCAGCGGCCCGACCGGCGGCGCCACCAGCGGCGGCGGCACCGCGGCGGGCGGCGGCGGCAGCGCCACCAACCCTGGCCCCACCGGGCCGGCGGCGCCCAGTGCCGGCAAGGTCGGCGGCGGCGGCGCGGCGCTGGGTCCGGACCTGGGTCGCTGGCAGTACTGGTGGGAGTTCAACAAGGACGAGACCCTGGCCCTGCGGGCGACGCTGAAGCAGCAGGCCATGGCCCGGGACCTGGGCGACGAGTTGCTGGGCACCACGGCGGCCGTCGACGTGAACCAGCGGCGGCCGCCGAGCAGCAAGGAGATCGGCGAGCTGGTGCGGCCGGCCCTGCTGGCGGTGCTGCAGGCGGAGGAACAGCGGGACCTGGTGTCCGGCGCCATGGTGGCGCTGGCCAAGGTGAGCCGCGGCGAGGCCGAGGTCCGCGACCAGTTCGTGCGGCGCCTGCGGAGCCGGGACCAGGAGATCCGCGAGACCGCGGCCCTGGCGCTCGGCATCGCCGGCAACGCCGAGGCCCTGCCCATGCTGGCGGACCTGTTCGCCGACAGCGAGGCCGGCCGGGTCCTGGTCGAGCGTTCGTCGGTGGACGTGCGCACCCGGGCGTTCGCCGGCTACGGCCTCGGCCTGCTCGGCGCCGCCAGCAAGGATCCGCTGATCAAGCTGCGGGTGTGGACGGCGTTGAAGCCGCTGCTGGCGACCGATCAGGTGCCGGATCGCAACCTGCGCACCGCCGCGGTGCTCGGCCTGCGCATGCTGGAACTCGACGAGAACGACCCCCGGCAGCGGGCGCTGCGCGACGAGGTCGCCGCGTCGCTGCGCGCCTACTGGCAGGCCGGCCTCGGCGTCGGCGAGGAGTACCAGCAGGCGCACGTGCCGGTCACCCTGAGCCGGCTCCATGGCCGCGGCACCAGCGCGCAGCACCAGGAGCTGAAGCAGCTGCTGCTGGCGGAGCTGCGGGCGAGCAAGCCGCGCAGCGAACCGCTGCGGCAGTCGGCGATCCTGGCGCTGGGCCAGCTGGCCCTGGCGGCGGAGGACTTCCCCGGCGACGCCCTGGTGTCGCAGACCCTGCGCAAGACCAGCGAGAACGCCCGCGACTGGCAGGAGCGGGTCTACGGCCTGCAGGCCCTGGGCCAGATCGGCGGCGCCGAGAACCGGCGCTTCCTGCTGGACCGGCTGGCCCGCGGCCGCCAGCTCGAGCAGGCGTGGTCGGCCCTGGCGCTCGGCTTCGCCGCCCGCGCCGCCGGCCGCGCCGACGAGGAGGCCGGCGCCGCCATGCAACGCGGCCTGCGTGAGGTGAAGGATCCCGAGGTGCGCGGCGCGTTCGCCGTGGCCCTCGGCCTGTGCGACCATCGCGCCGCGGTCGACGACGTGCGCAAGATGATGCGCGACTACCGCCACCAGGACGAGCTGTGCGGCTACCTGTGCATCGGCCTGTCGCTGCTGGGCGACAAGGCCAGCGTGCCCGCCCTGCAGGACGTGGTGGCTGACTCGATGCGGCGGCCGGACCTGCTGAAGCAGGCCGCGGTGGCGCTCGGCCGGCTCGGCGACCATCGGGCCATCGCCCAGCTCCGCGACGTGCTGCTGGCCCCGGACGTCAGCGTCGCCCGGCTGGCGGCGGTGGCCAGCGCGCTCAGCCGGATCGGCGACCAGCGCTGCCTGGAGCCGCTGCTGCAGATCCTCGGCGACAGCAAGCAGATTCCGCTGTGCCGGGCGTTCGCCGCGGTGGCGCTGGGCGGCATGTGCGACAAGTCGCCGCTGCCGTGGAACGCCGCCATCGGCCGCGACCTCAACTACCGCGCGGCGGTCGAGACGCTGACCTCGGACGGCTCGGGCGTGCTCGACATCTTCTAGCCGCGCTCGGCCGTGGCGGCGATCAGGGCGATGGTCTCGGCCGGGGTCGCCGCCACCTGGTGGATGCCGCGGAAGTGGTCCTGGATGAAGCCCTCGGCGAAGCCGCGCTCCAGCATCGCCAGCAGCGGATCCCAGTAGCCGCGCGCGTTGAGCAGCACCACCGGCTTGCGATGCAGGCCGAGCTGCTTGAACGACAGGATCTCCAGCACCTCCTCCAGGGTGCCGAGCCCGCCGGGCAGCGCCACGTAGGCGTCGCCGGCCTCGTCGAGCCCGCGCTTGCGCAGCCGCATATCGGTGACCGAGTCCATCGTCGTGGTCTCCGTGCAGTGCACGTTCTTGTCGATGAACTGCTGCAGGATGACGCCGCGCAGGCGACCGCCCTGCTGCCGCGCGCCCCGCGACACTGCCCCCATCAGCCCGTAGCGGCCGCCGCCCCACACCAGCTCCCAGCCCTGCCCGGCGATCCGCCGGCCGAGTTCCTCGGCGATCGGGAAGTAGGCGGCATCGATGTGCTCGCTGGAACTGGCGTAGACCGTGACCCTCACAGCACGCCGCCCCGCTGCAGCCAGCGGTCCAGCAGCACCAGCCCCGACAGGGACTGGCCGTCGCTGCACTCCTGGTCCACCAGCAGGCGCCGCGCCTCGGCGAGCGGCATGCGATGCACGGTGATCCGCTCGCTCGGTTCCAGTTCCTGGTGATCCTGCTGCAGGTCGCGCACCAGCCAGTAGTGGCAGACCTCGTTGGAAACGCCCTTGTAGGGCGCGAAACGGCCCAGCGGGGTCCACTGCCGGCCGGTGAGCCCCGCCTCCTCGCGCAGTTCCTTCTGCGCCACCTGCAGCGGGTCCTCGCCCGGCTGCATGCCGCCGATCGGGAACTCCCAGAAGTCGCCGCCCAGCAGGTAGCGGTAGACCCGCAGCAGCACCGTGCTGCCGTCGGCGAACACCGGGATGCTGCCGCAGGAGCCCGGCATGTCGACGTAGTAGTAGACGCCCTCGCTGCCGTCCTGCTGGGTGTAGCGATCCTTGCAGTAGCGATGCCAGGGGTTCTGCACCAGCACCTCGCGGTGCAGCCGGCGGAAGGGCTCGGGCGGGCTCATCGCCGCATGCGACCGGAAGGCCCGGACCGGCGCAACGGCGGCATCGGGGAACGCGCGGCGTTGACGCGGCGCCGGCGGCGGCGCAGGCTGCCGGGGTGGACCTGCGCACCACCCAGCTCCTGCTGACCGGCATCGCCGCCGGCGACGCGCTCGGCAGCACCAGTGAGTTCGCCACGCCCGACGAGGTGCCGGCCGTGTACCGGCGGCATCGCGACCAGGGCTGGCCGTTCCGCCAGGTCGGCGGCGGCACGTTCGGCTGGGCGCCGGGACAGACCACCGACGACACCGCCATGGCGCGATGCCTGGTGCGGGCGGTCGTGCTCGGCGGCGGCCGCTTCGACGGCGCGTTGCTGGCGCGGCAGTTCGTCGACTGGCTGCGCAGCCGGCCGCGCGACATCGGCACGACCACCAGCCGCGCGCTGAACGCCCTGGCCGATGGCGCGGCCTGGGACGAGGCGGGCCGGGCGCTGTGGCAGAGGGATCCCGATGGCGAGGCCAACGGCAGCCTGATGCGCAACGGCGTCGTGCCGGGACTCTGCGACACAGAGGAAGCGGCCTTCCGGCTCGGCCTGCTGCACGGACTGGTCACCCACTACGGCCCGCTGTGCGCCGTGTGCTGCGGCCTGCACACCTGGTTGCTGCGGGAGTTGCTCGCCGGCCGCCGACCGGCATCGGGAGCCTGGCTGGAGCAGGGACTCGCCGCCTGGCTCGGCTGGCTGCAGCGCGAGAGCGATCCGGTGGTGAGCCGCTGGCGCGAGGACACCGCCACGCACCTGCCGGCGGCGCTGGCCCGCCTGCGCGCCGCGGCGTGGGATCCCGATGCCTTCCGGCCCCACGGCCACCCGGACCTGCGGCACCAGGGCCACGTGCTGCTCACGCTGCAGATCGCCGTCTGGGCGCTGCACTGGTCCCTGCGCGACCGGCCGCTGCCGGCGCCCAGGAACCTGCCGGCCGAGGTCTTCGACCGGACGGGGCCGTTCGTGCTGGCCTGGGTCGCGCTGATCGGCGCCGATGCCGACACCTACGGCGCGGTGGCAGGCCCGCTGCTGGCGGCGGCCTACGGCGGCCTGCCGGCGGAGTTCACCGCCGGACTTCCGCCGATGCTCTGACCCGCGGCGCGGGCTACCATTCCCCGCGCCATGGCCGCCGCCCGCAGCGCCCTGCTCGCCGAGATCGATCGTCTGCTGCAGCAGCCCGCACCGCCGTGGGCGGCGGTGCTCGACCTGCTGCTGGCGCACTTCGGCTGCGCGCTGGCGACGCTGCACGTGCTGGACGGCGACGGCGTGACGCTGCGGTTGCAGGCCCACCGCAACCTGCCGCCGCCGGTGCAGGAGAAGGTCGCCGTGGTGCCGCTGGGCAAGGGCATGGCCGGCATCGCCGCCGAACGCCGCGAACCGGTGCAGGTGTGCAACCTGCAGACCGACGGCAGCGGCGTGGTGCGGCCGGGCGCGAAGCTGACCCAGATGGAGGGTTCGATCGCCGTGCCGATGCTGCAGGGCACCGCCCTGCGCGGCGTGTTCGGCGTCGCCAAGCCGGTCGCCTACGAGTTCACCGAGGCCGAACGGGACCTGCTGCTGGCGGTCGGCGCGCGCCTGGCGCGCAGCCTCTAGGCGCCTACCGTTCGAGCCGCGGCCCCTGGGCGGTGTCGACGATCTTCCAGCCGGCGGCGGCGATCTGGTCGCGCAGCCGGTCGGCGCGGGGCCAGTCCTTCGCCTGCTTGGCGGCGGTGCGTTCCTGCAGCAGCGCCTGCAGTTCGGGCGGCGCCTCGGCCCGGGGCGGCGGCTCGGCGCCGAAGCAGCCCAGCACGTCCTCGCCGCGGGCGAACACGCGCAGCGCGGCGGTCGCGGCCGCCCGCGTCGGCTGCACCTTGTTGCACTCGCTGACCAGGGCGAACACCGCCGCCAGGGCCTCGCTGACGTTCAGATCCTCGGCCATCGCCGCGGTGAACGCAGCGTCGGCGGCGGCGGCGGGTCCGGCGAGATCCTGCGCGCCGGCCGGCTCGACGCCGTCGCGGATGCGGGCCAGCCGGGCCCTGGCGCCCTGCACCCGCAGGATCGCGGCGCGGGCCTCGTCGAGGCCCTGCAGGGTGAAGTTGAGCGACTGGCGGTACTGCACGCGGATCAGCGCGTAGCGCAGCTCCAGGCCGGACCAGCCGCGGCCGAGGATGTCGTCGACGGTGAAGAAGTTGCCCTGGCTCTTCGACATCTTCTGGCCGTCCACCAGCAGGTGCCGCGCGTGCAGCCACATCCGCACCCACGGGGCGCCGGTGTGCGCCTCGCTCTGCGCCACCTCGCACTCGTGATGCGGGAACAGGTTGTCCTCGCCGCCGGTGTGGATGTCGATCTCGCGGCCGAGGTAGTGCATCGCCATCGCCGAGCACTCGATGTGCCAGCCGGGGAAACCACGCACGCCGCCGGGGAACGGCGCGTCCCACTGCATCAGGTGCTTCGGGTCGACCTTCCACAGGGCGAAGTCGCGCGGATCGCGCTTCTCCTCGTTGACCGCGACGCGGGCGCCCTCCTCCAGTTCGTCGATCACCTTGCCGGACAGGCGGCCGTAGGCGGGGAAGCGCTCGATCGCGTAGTAGACGTTGCCGCTCGGCACCTGGTAGGCGACGCCCTTCTGCAGCAGGTCGCCGATGATGGCGCCCATCTGCGCGATGAAGTCGGTGGCGCGCGGCATGTGCTGCGGCAGCCGCACGTGCAGCGCCTGCTGGCAGCGGTGGAACTCGTCCTCGTAGTGCCGGGCGATGGCCCACGGATCGCGGCCCAGCTTGCGGGCGGCGGCCTCCAGCTTGTCCTCGCCGCGATCCTCGTCGTCCTGGGTCATGTGGCCGACGTCGGTGACGTTCATCACCTGCTCGACGGCGAAGCCCTGGTCCTCGACGAACCGGCGCAGCACGTCGGCGAACAGGAAGCTGCGGAAGTTGCCGATGTGCGGCGAGGAGTACACCGTCGGCCCGCAGTGGTACATCGTCACCCGGCCCGGCGTGACCGGACGCAGCTCCTCGAGACGACGGCTGAGCGTGTTGTGCAGACGGATCGGCATGGATCGGGGCTCGGGCCGCCGGTAGAAGGCTCTGCCCAGTGTCCGAAGACTCCCGCAAGCCGAGCCGCCGCGCAACAACCGAGGCGCTGGGAACGGCGCCCGATCCGGCGCCCCTGCTGGGCGGGCGCTTCGACCTGCTGCAGGTGCTGGGCAGCGGTTCGTCGGGCACGGTCTACCGGGCCCGCACCCGGCTGCCGCACGGCGACCTGCCCGCCGGCGCCGAGGTGGCGGTCAAGTTCCTGCGCCAGGACCGGATGCACGACGACCGGGCCCGGGAGCGCATGATCGAGGAGGGGCAGCTCGGCCAGCAGGTGCGGCACGAGAACGTGGCGGCGATCCACGGCGCCGAGACCATCGACGTGCTCGGCCTGCCGGTCACCTACCTGGTGATGGAGCTGGTGCTGGGCACCACGCTGCGGACGTTCCTGGAGGCCCAGGGGCCGCCGGTGGACGATCTCACCCGGCGCATCGGCGCCGACGCCGCCGCCGGCCTGCACGCGCTGCACCGCCGCGGCGTCGTGCACCGCGACATCAAACCCGAGAACCTGGTGCTGACCCCCGATGGCGCCGTCAAGGTGGTCGATCTGGGCCTGGCCCGGCCGTTCGGCGCCGAGGGCCGCGGCAGCTCGCCCAGCAGCGGCATCGGCGGCAGCGTCAGCTACTGCGCGCCGGAGGTGCTGCGCGGCCAGCCGGCCCAGCCGCGCTCGGACCTCTACTCCCTGGGCGTGGTGCTCTACGAGGTCGCCACCGGCAGCCATCCGTTCGCCCACTGCACCGAGGTCGACGACATGCTGCACGCGCACCTGTTCGCGACGCCGGCGCCGCCCTCGCACCTGCGGCCGCGGATCACGCCGCTGCTCGAGCAGCTCCTGCTCGAACTGCTGCAGAAGGAACCCGACGCCCGCCCGAAGGACGCCGAACAGGTGGCGCGGATCCTGCGGCAGGGCGAGGCCGGCGACTGGTGGCGGCGGCACGTGGAACGCGCGCCCGGGCTGGCCTCGGCCCGCCGGCTGCGCCGGCTGCGGCGGCCGGCGGACACCCCGTTCTTCGGCCGCAGGCCCGAGCAGGAACGGCTGGACCTGGCCCTGACCCGGGCCCGTTCCGGCCACGGCACCACCGTCTGCGTGAGCGGCCCCACCGGCATCGGCCGGCGCCGCCTGCTCGACGAGTGCATGACCCGCTGGCTCGCCGAGGGTGACGACCTGCTCTACCTCGGCGGCGAAGCCGACCCCGGGCTCGGCCACGGCGAGCCGTTCGCCGGGACCCTGCTCGACCACCTCCTGCGCGGTGACAGCCGCGACTCGCCGAACGCCGCCCAGCGCCTGCTGCACCGCGCCCGCGACGAACTGGGCCTGAACGAGCCCGACGGCAGCTCGCTCACCGCCGCGGTGCTCGGCACCAGCGGCGAGGCGCCGGAGGTGCGGGCCCACGCCCTGTCCCGTGCGATCCTGCGGCTCTGCCAGGACCGCACGGTGGTGCTGCGCATCGACCGCAGCGAGCACCTCGACACCTCGGGCCGGCTGGTGCTGCAGCGGCTCCTCAGCGAGGCGCCGCGGCACCGCCTGCTGCTGCTGCTGGTCGCCACCCACGATCCGCCGGCGGAGCCGTCGATCGAACGCCTCGACCTCGCCGGCCTCGACGAGGACGACTTCCTGTCGTTCGGCCGCGCCCTGTTCCGCGCCGGCAAGGGCCCCGATGGGCTGCTGCTGGCGGCCCACGCGGTGCTGAGCGGCAGCCCCGGCAACCTCATCGAGTCGCTGGCCCACCTCGTGCAGCAGGGCGAACTGCTGGGCAAGGCCGGCGACCACCACGGACTGCGGCCCGAAGCCGTGCTGCGGCCGGCGCCGGGCCATCTGCAGCGCTTCGACGAACGCGTCGCCAGCCTCACCGCCGAGCACCGGCGGGTGCTGGAGGCCGCCGCGATCCTCGGCGAACGCTGCCTGCTCGCCGATCTGTCCCGCCTGGTGGGCGTGCCGGAACTGCAGGCGCTGGAGACCCTGTCGCTGTTCCGCGGCCGCATCGTCCGGGCCCAGGCCGGCGAGGTGGTGTTCCGCCACCGCGACTTCCGCCAGGTGATGCTGCGCCGGCTGGCAGAGCCGGCCCGCCAGGACCTGCACCGGCGCGCGGCGGTGATCCTGCGCGAACGCGGCGCGCCGCCCCTGGAGGTCGGCATGCACCTGTCGCAGGGGCTGGATCACGAGGGCTGCCTGGAGCCGCTGCTGCAGGGACTGGAGGGCCTGGTGCGCGGCGGCTCCCGCCGCACCAGCCTGCGGGTGGCCGCGCGCCTGCGCGTGCACTTCCCGCACGTCGAGGACTCGGAGCCGAACCGGCGCCGGCGGCTGCGCTGGCTCCTCCTGCACGCCGAGGCCCGGCGGGCGGCGGGGCAGCCGGACGCGGCCGAGGTCCTGTTCCGCGAGGCCAACGACCTGGCCCGGACGCTGGGCGACGAGGCGCGGCTGGGCGCTGCCCTGACCGGCATGGCCGCCGCCGCCATGGACCAGGGCCGCATGCTCGGTGCGGTCGAACTGCTCGAGAGCGCCCACGCGCACCTGGATCCGCTGGACGAGCCGGTCGGGCGCCAGCACGCCGCCGCCGCCCACGCCCTGCACGCGCGCATCCTGCTCTACCTGGGTCAGGCCGCCGAGGGCACCCGGCACATCACCCACGCGCTGCGCACCGCGCCCGCCGACGGCGCCGCCCTGCGGATCAACATGCTGATCGACCAGGCCCGGCTGGAGGCGCTGCGCCACCACTTCGTGCGGGCCCAGAAGACGCTGCGGCGGGTCGAACAGGAACTCGATCGCGTCCACCTGCCGCGCGCCCGGATGCGCCTCCTGCTCTACCGCGGCCAGATCGGCTCGACCCTCGACGACGACCGGGCGGTGGCCGACCTGCGGCGGGCGGCGGAGGAGGCCCGGCGGCTGTCGATGCCGGCCTGGTCCGGCCGCGCCCAGGTCTTCCTGGGCGAGCGGGCCTTCCGCCGCGGTCGCGACGACGAGGCGCGCACCGCCTTCGCCGAAGCCCGGCGCGACGCCGAACTGGCCCCGGATCGCCTGGGCGCCACCCTGGCGGCGATCCTCGCCTACCGGCTCGGCGGTCCCGCCGACGGGCTCGAGGACCAGGTGGCGGCGCTGGGCGTGCCGACCCTGCGGGCAGCCTGGGCGGTGGCGTGCGGCGCGCGCTGCCTGGAAACCGGCGACCGCGAGGGCGCCGAAGCCCACGCCGCGGTGGCACTGGAGTCCCTGGCGGCGGCGGACCTGACCTTCCCGCTGCACATGCGCATCCTGCACCTCGCCGGCCGCGCCGCCACCGCCCGCAGCCTCGCCCAGGGCATCGCCGAACGACTGCCCGACCGGGCCAGCCGACGCCGCTTCCTTGCTTCCTGGGGCCAGCGGGTCAGAATCTGAGGCCGAGCGCTCCGACCGGAGCGTAGGGAGGCTCGGTGCAACGCCAACTTCTCGCCGCGCTCGCCTTGATCGGGCTCGCCGCAATTGCGCTCGGGCTCTGGTCCACCGGCAACCCGGCGGGCGACCCCGTGACGCCGCAGGATCCACCGCCGGTGGCGCACGCGGGAACGCTGCCCCCTGCCCCCGGATCGGGCGGCCCGCTGACCGACGGCACCGGCGCGAAGCCCACGGCAGGTGCCGCGGCCGGCGGGCGCGCCGAGGTGAGCGCCCCCGACGTGCCCGCCACGCTGCGGGTGCGCGTGGTCGGTCCGGACGGGGCGACGGTGCCGTTCACGCCCATCCGGGTCGTGGCCGAGGCAGACCCTGTCGACGATTCCGGGTTCGCCGCCGCCTGGGGCGATCAGGCCGAGACCGACACCGACGCCGCGGGCAGCGCCGAACTGCGCCTGCCGGCCGGGACCTACCGGATCCACGGCGCCCTCGGTGGCAGCGTCGGCTGCGAACTGCTGGCCGGCGCCACCACCGCGGTCGAACTCCGCCTGCCGGCCGGCTACACGCTCGCCGGCACCGTGGTCGACCGTCTCGGCGCCCCGGTCGCCGGCGCCGACGTCTGGCTCAGCGCCCCGATGACGGCGGGGGCCTCGTTCCGCGGGCAGATCGTCGCCCGCACCGACGCCCAGGGGACCTTCCGCGCCGGTCCGATCACCGGTCCGCGGCACGTCAGTGCGCTGCACGCGGCGTTCGCCACCGCGCGCATGCAGTACGCCCATGCCGACGCGCTGGGTGAATGCCGGGTGCGCATCGTCCTGCAGGTGGCGCCGGGCACCCTGCAGGGCACCGTGGCCGGGGCCGATGGCCAGCCGGTGGCGAACGCCCGCATCCTGGTCGGCGTCGAACCCAGGGCGGCGACGACCGCACCGCCGCCCGTGCTCACCCGCAGCGATGCCCGCGGTCGCTGGGTCGCCCGCGGCCTGGTGCCGGGCAAGGTGCCGGTGGCGGTGCGCGCCGCTGGCTTCGGCCTGTGGATCGGCGAAGTGGAACTCGCCGCGGGTCAGGGCGGGCACCTGGCCGTGTCGCTGACCGAGGCCGCCAGCCTGGTGGGCACCGTGCGTGACGCCGACGGCCCGGTGGCCGGGGTGTTGGTCAAGGCCTGCGGCCGGGAGGGCGTGTTCACCCTCCAATCGACGCGGACCGATGACGCGGGGGAGTACCGGCTGGATGGTCTCGGCGCCGGTGGGTGCCGGGCCTGGGTCGCCGCCGAAGGCGGCCCAAGTACGACCCTGTCCATCGCCCCCGGGCAGCAGCAGCGGTGGGATCCGGTGTGGGCCGAGCCCGCGGCCACCGGCCAACCCCTGCGAGGTCGTCTGACCGACCATCGCGGCCTGCCGCTCGCCGACTGGTGGATCACCGCCCGCAGCCAGGGCAGCGAGGGCGTCGTCTACCGCGTGCGCACCGACCAGACCGGCGCCTTCCGCGTCGATGGGCTGCGCGACGGCGGCACGTTGCAGCTGACGGCGCGCCGGCCGGACAGCAAACCCAAGGACTGGCCCGACGCGATCCGCAACGGCGTCACCGTGGACGGCGCGGCGGTGGCATGGCAGCTCCCCGAACTCGGCGCCACCCGCGGCACCCTGCGGCTGCGCGTGCTCGGGCCCGACGGCGCCCCGCTGGCGGTGCCGGTCAACTTCTGGCACGAGACCCTGCACTTCTATCACCTGGAACGGACCGACGCCGACGGCCGCCTGTCCGCCGTGCTGCCCGCCGGCACGGTGTCCTTCGATGTCAACAGCCCGGACCATCCCGGCGTGCGGCGGCTGGGCCAGCAGGTCCCCGGCGGCGGCGTCCTCGACCTCGGCGACCTGGTGCTGGCCCGCGGCTGCGCGGTGTTCGGCCGGGTGCTGACGGCCGCCGGCACGCCGGTGGCGAACGCGACCGTGTTGCTGCTCGGACCGAACGGCAACATCGATGCCTCGGTGCAGGGCGGCTCCTACCGCTGCCGCGACGTGATGCCTGGCGACTACTCGCTGCTGGTGATGGCCGAAGGGCACGCGCCGAGCCGCATCCCGGTGCGCCTCGTCGATGGCGAACAGCGCGAGCTCGACGCGCAGGTCGTGAGCGGCGCCCAGCGCGTCTTCCGCCTCACCCTCCCCGACGCCCACGACGCCGGCGGCTGGGCGGCCCTGCGGGTGCTGAACGCCGACGACCAGGTGCTCGGCCTCTACGGCATGGCGCTCGGCACCGGCGGCGTCGAGGCGCGGGTCTGGCTCGCTCCCGGCGCCTACCGGATCGTCGCCACCGCCGCCCGCGGCTGGCGCGCCGCCACCGAGCTGCGGGTCGACGGACCGGCCGAAGCGCCGCCGATCGAGCTGCCGCTCCGCCGCTTAGCGGCCGCGTCACGGCGAGGCCGTTGCGTCGCCCGCGCGGCCGCGGTAGCCGCGCCGCACCCGCAGGGCCCGGCGCAGCTTGCCCGACAGGCGGACCCACGCATCCCGGCGGGTGTCGTCGTCCATGCCCAGCCCGCGCAGGAAGCGCAGCCAGTCGGCCCGGCTGGCCTGCACCGGCAGCCGGCCGGCGTGCCGGTGCAGGTGGCGCGCCATCCGCACCAGCATCGCGTCCACCTCGCGGGCGGGCACCGGCGCCTTCAGGACCGCGCGATCCAGGTCGATCAGCACCGCCCGCACGTTGTCGCCGCGCTGCGCCAGCAGCACGTTCTCGGCGTGCAGGTCGGGATGGCGCAGGCCGGCCTGGAACGCCAGCCGCACGGTGACCGCCGCCGCCGCCACCGCGTGCCGCCGCAGTTCCGGGTGCGCGGCGCAGAAGGCCGGCAACGGCACCGCCGCGGGCTCCAGCTCGGTGAACAGGCGCAGCCGCCAGAAGTGCCGTTTCCGCGCCACCGCCGCCAGCGGCGTCACCACCGGCACGCCCTCGGCCCGCAGGGCGCAGTGCAGCTCCAGTTCGCGCTGCACGCGGTCCGGGCCGGCGTAGCGGTCGCCCAGCAGCGGCGCCAGCGCCCCGCCACGGCGGTACGGCCGCACGACCGCCTGCAGGTCGCCGAACGTCACCAGGCCGGCGCCGCCGCGCCCCCGGGCGCCCGGCAGCGGCGCGGGCTCGGCCCAGAACGCCGGCAGGCCGAGCGAGGCCAGGTCGGCGCGCACCCAGCCGATGCCGTTCTTCTCGCGCAGTTCGACGAAGCCTTCCGGAGCCGTCACCGGCCGCCATCATAGGCAGCCGGTGCGGGCACCGCGCCAGCCCTCCTGCTAATGTCCGCCGGCGGATGCCGAAGTCGCCGCCGACCCCGCTGCCCGACCGGGCCCAAGTGCTGGTGATCCGGCTGTCGGCGCTGGGCGACGTGCTGTTCGCCCTGGAGACCGTGGCGGCGCTGAAGCACGCCCGCCCCGACGTGCGCATCGACTTCCTGGTGGAGGATCGCTTCGCCGGGCTGCTCGACGACCATCCGCACCTGGAACGCGTGCTGGTCTACCCGCGCCGGCGCAAGCTGCGCATCCTGCCGAGCCTGCTGCGGCTCCGGCGCACGCGTTACGACGCCGTGCTGGACCTGCACGGGATCCAGAAGAGCGCGCTGCACGTGCGTTTCTGCCGGGCCGACCGCAAGCTCGGCTTCGCGCCGCCCGGCGCCCGCGAGGGCGCCCACCGCAGCTACACCGAACGCATCGCGCTGCCGGCACCGCTGCCGCACCGCGCCGACCGCGGCCTGTACCTCCTGCGGGCGCTGGGGATCGAGGCCGCACCGCGGGCCCCGGCCCTCGGCCTGCCGACGCTGGCCAACGACCCGCTGGCCGCGCTGCCGCGGCCGGTGGTCGTGCTGCACCCCGGCACCTCGGCGTTCGCCGCGTTCAAGCGCTGGCCGGTCGAACGCCACGCCGGCCTGGCGGCCCGGCTCGTGGCCCGCGGCCTGGGCGTCGCGGTCTCCTACGGCCCGGGTGAAGGGGAACTCGCCTCGGCGATCCTGCGGCAGGCGCCTTCGGTGCGGCCGCTCGACGGCGGTGCGCTGGGGCTGCGCGGTCTCGGCGCGGTGCTGGCCTCGGCCGACCTGCTGGTGGCGGCCGACACCGGCCCGCTGCACATCGCCGCCAGCCTGGGGCTGCCCACGGTGGCGCTGTTCGGGCCGAAGGATGCGCAGCTGTACGGGCCACGGGAGCACGGTGGCGCCCGTCACGAGGTGCTGTTCGCCGACGTGCCCTGCCGGCCGTGCACGCGCAGGACCTGCGCCTCGCCGCAGTGCGTGCTCGGCATCGGCATCGACGCGGCGGAAGCAGCCGTGCTGTCGGCGCTGCAACGCGCCCCTTCGCGTCGCTGAGCGATCCCCCCGGATCCCCTTGCGCCGGCACGCATCGACGGCCCCATCGACGGCGCGCCCGGCGCGGATAGCCTTGCCGCCGCGAGGAACCCACCCATGCCCGCCGCCCGCGCTCCGTCCACCCGTCTCTCCGTTCCCCTGGCGCTGCTCGCCGCGATCACCTTCGCCGGCGCCACCGCGACCGTCACCGCCCAGCAGGCCCTCGTGCACGCCCACTGGGAGCACGTGTTCGTGCAGAGCGGCGTCCACCAGAATCCCTATCCGATCGAGACCGTCGTCTGGCGCGACATCGTCACCGTGCCGGCGGCGCTGCCCTGGGTCCGCCTCCACTTCGACAAGGTCCAGCTCGACAAGCAGAGCCGGCTGCGGATCGTGTCGCTGCGCGACGGCGCCGTGCAACTGCTGGACGCGGTCAGCGTCCGCCAGTGGAACGACAGCTCGGCCTACTTCAACGGCAACGCCGTCATGGTCGAACTGATCGCCGGGCCCGGCACGCAGAAGAACTACGTCGAGATCCGCAAGGTGTGGGCCGGCGACGACCCGGCGACGGTGCACGACCCCGAGACCATCTGCGGCACCACCGACGACCGCATCCCGTCGAGCCACGTCGCCATCGGCCGGCTCGACAACGGCTGCACCGCCTGGATCATCAACCGCCCCACCACCGGCAACGACCGCGTGCACCTGTCGGCGGGCCACTGCTTCCCCGGCGCCGGCGTGCTGCAGTTCAACGTGCCCGGCTCCGCCAACAACTGCTCCCTGGTCAATCCGCCGCCCTCGCTGCAGTTCGCCATCGACAACGGCAGCCTGCAGTACACGCCGGCGCCGACCATCGGCAACGACTACGCGGTGTTCCGCTGCTTCCCCAACAGCACCACCGGCCTGACCACGTTCCAGACCCAGGGCGGCTCGATCACGCTGGCCACCGCGCTGCCCGGCGCCGGCACGACGCTGCGGGTCACCGGCTTCGGCACCGACGGCACCAGCGCCAACAACGCCGCCGGCGGCAACAACAGCTGCACCTGCACGCCGGGCAACGGCACCGGCAGCCGCAACCAGATCCAGCAGACCCACACCGGCCCGATCGGCACTGCCAGCGGCACCACGGTCACCTACGCGATCGACACCTGCGGCGGCAACTCCGGCTCGCCGGTGTTCCACGAGGCCACCGCGCAGGCCATCGCGATCCACACCAACGGCGGCTGCACCACCAGTTCGTCGTCGTTCAACAGCGGCACCGCGGTGACCTCGCCGGCCCTGCTGGCGGCGATCAACGCCGTAGCCGGCGGCAGCAGCCTGCCCAACGACGAATGCCCCGGCGCGGTGCCGGTGTACGACGGCGGCAACGGTCCGTTCAGCACCGCCGGCGCGTCGACCTCGGCGCCGGCCTGGCCCTGCGGCAGCGGCGGCGCCGACCTGTGGTACCGCTACACCGCCACCTGCACGGGCAACGTCACGATCGACACCTGCACCGCCACCGCCGGGCAGCACGACACCGTGCTGCAGGTCTTCGCCGGCTCCTGTGCCTCTCCCCTCAGCCTCGCCTGCAACGACGACACCTGTGGCCTGCAGTCCCGCGTGACCGTGGGCGTCCAGCTCGGCGTCACCTACTACATCCGCGTCGGCGGCTACAGCAGCGCCACCGGTTCGTTCGTGCTGACCATCACCGGCTGCAGCAACGCCGCCGACGAGTGCCAGGGCGCCCTGACCCTGGCGCTGGGCGGCAACGGCCCGTTCAGCAACGCCGCCGCCACCACCACCTCCAGCCCGGCCTGGACCTGCGGCGGCGGCGGCCGCGACCTGTGGTACCGCTACGACGCGCCGTGCGCGGGCACGGTCCAGTTCAGCACCTGCGACGCCGCCACCAGCCTCGACACGGTCCTGGCGGTCTACACCGGGACCTGCGGCGGCCTCGTCCTGCAGGCCTGCAACGACAACGCCAGCTGCGCCGCCAATCCGTCGGCGTCGGCGGTGACCGTGACGCCGACGCAGGCGACCACCTACTACGTGCGGGTCGGCGGCCGCAACGCCGCCAGCGGCACGTTCCTGCTCAACGTCACCCTCAGCCATCCGAACGAGGACTGCGCCGGCGCCCTGCCGGTCAACGTCGGCGCCAACGGCCCCTTCTGCAACATCGCCGCGACGACGTCGAGCCCGGCCTGGCCCTGCGGGTCCGCCAACAACGACGTCTGGTTCGCCTTCACCGCGCCGTGCACGGGCCAGCTGGTGGTCGACACCTGCTCCGGCGGCACCAACTTCGACACCGTGCTCGAGGTCCTGGCCGGCGCCTGCGGCGGCCTCGGCAGCCTGGGCTGCAACGACGACGCCTGCAACCTGCAGTCGTCGCTGACGGTGAACGTGACCCAGGGCCAGACCTACCGCATCCGGGTCGGCGGCTTCGTCCAGAACCGTGGCGACTTCATGCTGAACGTCGCCTGCACCGCGGTCGGCGACGACTGCAGCCAGGCCGTGCCGCTCAACCTCGGCAGCAACGGCCCGTTCAGCAACGCCGGCGCCACCACGTCGGCCCCGCCCTGGCCGTGCGGGTCGGGCGGCGCCGACGTTTGGTTCAGCTACACGGCGACCTGCACCGCGCCGCACACGTTCTCGACCTGCACGCCCACCCGCACCCTGGACACGGTACTGGAGGTCCTGGCGGGCACCTGCGCCGCCACGGCGAGTCTGCTCTGCAACGACGACGCCTGTGGCACCGGCTCCCGGGTCACCGTGTCCCTGGTCCAGGGCCAGAGCTACCTGATCCGGGTCGGCGGCTTCAACGGCGCCAGCGGCGCCTTCGACGTCACCGCCGAGACCGGCACCGGCACCGGCCACTTCACGACGCTGCCGCACGGCTGCGGCAGCCTCACCATCACCCCGTCCGGCTCGCCCAGCATCGGCGGCACCGTCGCCTTCCAGCTCGGCAACGTGCAGGGGCTGCCGTTCTACCGGATCGGCTTCGCCATGCTGAACCAACCGCTCTGCGCGCCGGGCCCGTGCACCCTCGGACCGGGCTTCGAGGTGTCGCTGTTCGGCACGGTCTACAGCCTGTCGGTGCCGTGCCATCCGGCCTACATCGGCGCGGTGCTCGGCGTGCAGGGCGCCGACATCCTGGCGCCGGGCGGCTGCAACGTCCCGCTGCCGGTGGTGGTCTCCGACACGATCCAGGTCACCATCGGCTAGATGCTCGGCACGGCGCGGCGTCCGGCATACCATCGCCGCGCCGTGACCGCGCCGATCGCCACCACCGTCATCCGCCACCCGAAGGAGCGGATCAGCAAGTGCAGCCTCCGGCACCTGCACGACCGGCCGGAGATGACCTTCCGCCGGGCCCTGCCGGGGTTCCGGTTCGACGCCACCGGCTTCGTGCTGCTCGCGGTGGATGGCGAACCGCTGTCGGCGCGTGACCACGGCCACCCGCTGCTGCTGCTGGACAGCACCTGGCGCTGGCTGCCGCAGCTCCAGGCCGCGGTGACCGGCGCGCCGCTCCGCCGCTCGATCCCCGCCGGCGTGCGCACCGCGTATCCGCGGCAGAGCCGGACCTTCGCCGATCCGGACGGCGGTCTGGCCTCGGTCGAGGCGCTCTACGTCGCCCGCCGGCTGCTGGGCGACGACGACCCGACCCTGCTGGATGGCTACCACTGGCGCGAGGCGTTCCTGGCCGGGCTCCGCTCGGTGCCGGCACTCGCCGGGAAGTGAGGGCCCGGAGCTAGGGCGGCGCCTAGCATTCCCGCCATGACCGATCCCAAGGCCGCGGCGATCGCCGCCAGCGCCGCCCGCCACTGGCGCGCCAACCTGCGGTTGATGCTGGCCCTGCTGCTCGCCTGGGCCTTCGTCGGACTCGGCTGCGGCGTGCTGTGGGCGGACTGGCTCAACCGGTTCCAGCTCGGCGGCTTCCCGCTGGGCTTCTGGTTCGCGCAGCAGGGCAGCATCCTCGGCTTCGTGCTGCTGATCCTGGTCTACGCCGCCGGCATGACCGTGCTGGACCGGCGGCACCGGCGCGAGCTGCAGGCCCTGCAGGCCGCGGACGGAGCCCGGCCGTGACCATCCAGGCCTGGACCTTCCTGCTGGTCGGGCTCACCTTCGGGCTCTACCTGTGGATCGCCTTCCGCTCGCGGGTGAAGGACACCCGGGGCTTCTTCGTCGCCGGCCGCGGCATCCCCGCCGCCGCCAATGGCATGGCCACCGCCGCCGACTGGATGTCGGCGGCCTCGTTCCTGTCGATGGCCGGGATGATCTCGTTCCTCGGCTACGCCGGCGGCGTCTACCTGATGGGCTGGACCGGCGGCTTCGTGCTGCTGGCGCTCCTGCTGGCGCCCTACCTGCGCAAGTTCGGCCACTACACCGTGCCGGACTTCGTCGGCGACCGCTTCGAGTCGCGCCTGGCGCGGCTGGTGGCGGTGCTGTGCGCCCTGTTCATCTCGTTCACCTACGTCGCAGGCCAGATGCGCGGCGTCGGCATCGTCTTCTCCCGCTTCCTCGAGGTCGACATCGACGCCGGCGTGGCGATCGGCATGGCGATCGTGTTCGTCTACGCCACCCTGGGCGGCATGAAGGGCATCACCTGGACCCAGGTGGCCCAGTACTGGGTGCTGATCACCGCGTTCCTGATCCCGGCGATCGCCATCAGCTTCCAGCTCACCGGCAACCCCCTGCCGCAGGTCGGCATGGGCAGCGAGCTGCGCGAACACGGCGTGCCGCTGCTGCAGAAGCTCGACCAGATCCACAGAGACCTCGGCTTCCAGCCCTACACCGAGGCGTTCACCGGCGACTGGGACCGCTGGAACGTGTTCTGCACGACGCTGGCGCTGATGGCGGGCACCGCCGGCCTGCCCCACGTCATCGTGCGCTTCTACACCGTGCGCACGGTGGGCGCCGCCCGCTGGTCGGGCTTCTGGGCGCTGCTGTTCATCGCCCTGCTCTACCTGACCGCGCCGGCCACCGCCGCCTTCGCGCGCTACTTCGTGTTCGACAGCCTGCAGGGCCGCACCGCCGAGGAACTGCCGCCCTGGTTCCGCAATTGGGAACGCACCGGCCTGATCGCCTGGCTCGACGACGGCGACGGCCGACTGCAGTTCACCGGCGGCGCCGAGGCCGGGCGCAACGAGCTGTTCCGCAGCGGCGCGCTGCCGTCCGGCGAGTTCGCCGCCCTGCGCGCCAGCCACGCCGAATGGCTGGCCAGCGACGGCGCCCGCGGCCAGGACGTCCGCCCGACCCTGCGGGCCCAGCGGCTGGCCGGCCCCGACGCCGACATCATCGTCCTGGCCACCCCGGAGATGGCCGGTCTGGCCAACTGGATCATCGCCCTGATGGCCGCCGGCGGCCTCGCCGCCGCCCTGTCCACCGCCTCGGGGCTGCTGCTGGTGATCAGCTCCAGCGTCGCCCACGATCTCTACTTCAAGCTGCTGCGGCCCGGCGCCACCGAGGCCCAGCGGCTGCGCCTCAGCCGCGCGGCCATCGGCGTGGCGGTCGTCATCGCCGGCCTGTTCGGCATCTTCCCGCCGGGTTTCGTCTCGCAGGTGGTCGCGTTCGCCTTCGGGCTCGCCGCCGCCAGCTTCTTCCCGGTGCTCGTGCTCGGCATCTTCAGCCGGCGGGTCGGCGCCGTGCCGGCCATCGCCGGCATGCTGGCCGGGCTGCTGTTCACCGGCAGCTACATCGTCGGCAACGTCTACCTCGGCTGGCCGCGCTGGTGCCTCGGCATCGGGCCGCAGGGCATCGGCGCCATCGGCATGCTGCTCAACTTCGCCGTGACGCTCGGGCTCACGCCGTTCTGCCCGCGGCCCAGCCCGGCGGTGCAGGCCATGGTCGACGGCATCCGTGAGCCCGAGGGCGCCGGCCCGGCGGTGGCCATCGAGGACGCGCCGGAGCACTAGCCACGGTCAGAGCTGCAGCACGCCGCCGTCGCTGACCGTGATGCCCAGCGGGCTCGCCGACCCGGCATCCAGCACGCCCCACTGGAAGTTCAGGTCGGTGCCGATGAAGACCGGATTCATCGGGATGCCGATCGGCAGGCTGGCGGTGCCCGCCCCGCTGCTGACGTTGAAGACGATCGCGTCGGGCGAGGCCTGGATCGCGCAGCCGCCGCCGATCGGGAACGGCAGGGTCTGCGGGCCCGACATCGTCCGCGAGCCGCCGCCCCACAGCAGGCACAGCGCGCCGGGCAGGGCGTTCTGCAGGGTCACGCCGAACGTCGCCGAACCCGGCGCCACCGTGCCGACGCTGCCGATCTGCGGCACCAGCGCGCCGGTGCCCGCGCAGCCGATGCCGAACGTCGCGAAACCGGCGCCCTCGAAGGCGCCGGCGTCGGGCTGCGCATCCCGCAGCCGCCCGGCCATCGCCGCGGTCACGTAGGCCGGCGTGTTCAGCGCGCGGCCGATCGCCGGGCTGTTGGGCTGCAGCCGCAGGTCGTACGGCGCGGTCCCGCCGTTCAGGAACAGCGGGTCGGCCTCGACGCTGCCGGCGTCCTGCCCGGTCGCCGCCTGCCAGTTGGCCAGGCCGACGATGCCGGCGCCGGTCGGCGTCAACCGGCCGATCTCGCCGGCCGGCGCCTAGAACACGTTGCCGTCGCCGAGGTACGGGTTCGGCAGGCTGGTGCTGGCGTTGACGACGATGGCGGTGCCGGGGCCGACGATGACGAAGATGTTGCCGTACATCCGGTTGGTGGCGTTGCCGCCGCTGAGCCCGCGGGTCACGACGCAGCAGCCATTGGCGCCCGGGCTCACCACGAACGTGTTGTGCACGATGTCGTTGTCGTAGTTGGAGACGTCGGCCTTGATCACCGCCACGCTGCTCGCCGAGGTGCCGCTGGCCGGCGCCAGGCTGCCGGTGAACACGTTGTTGTAGATGCGATCCAGGCGTCGGTTCTGGTTGATCAGGTAGAGGCCGTAGTTGCAGCCGTTCAGGTCGATCGTGTTGTGGTGGAACGACCAGTCGCCGCCGTTGCTCAGGTAGACGCCGTAGGCCGTGCGGGACACCCGGTTGGGGAACGTGAAGGTGTTGTGGTGCACGTTCCAGCCGGTCTCGACGCCCTGGTTGTCGGAGTAGATCAGGTTGTCGCGGGACGGGCCGCGGTGATTGGGCCCGAACTTGCAGTTCCGGATCTCGACGCCGTAGGTGTAGCGGCCGCCGCTGATCGCGGCGCCGGGCGCGCTGTCGAACTCCAGCCCGTCGAACACGACCCAGCCGGCGAGCGTGCCGACCGCGCCGCCGGTGAAGGCGACGGTGTCGGTAGTGGCGCCGATCAGGCGCACGGTGCCCGGCACCAGGGCCTGGAAGGTCACCGTGGTGGTCGCCGACGCGCCGGGGATCGGGCCGATCGCCACCGACTCGGTGTAGGTGCCGGGGAAGATCGAGAACACCACCGGGCCACTGATGCCCGCGGTCATCGCGGCGGTGGCGGCGGCCTGGAGGCTGTTGAAGTTGGGCGGCGTCGCCGACGGGTCGATCAGGTAGGACCCGCTGAGCTGGGCCGGCAGGACGGCGGCGGACGCGAGGGCGGCGAGGAGCAGGTGACGCACGGGCATGGCAGGTTTTCCGGTTGTGGTGTGGGGCTGCAGCGTTTTCCCCGGCCGGCGGCCGGGCGGCAACCCTCTCCGCCGCAAGCAGGGCTGGCTTTCTTCCGGATCCACGGTCTTCACCGGGACAGCAGATGCGCCACCAGGTCCGCCACCTCGGCGGGCGAGACCGGCGTCTGCGGCATCACGTTCAGGCGGCCGGGCGAAGGCGCGACGTAGGCCTGCGGGTCGATGATGCTCTCGATCAGGTAGGCGCGCGCGTCCTGGCCGGGCCGCCGCGTGCCGGCCCAGCGCGCCACCTCCCGCAGCGGCGCGTAGGCCGCAGCCTCGTGACAGACCGCGCAGTGCCGCGCGTAGAGCAGCGCGCCGCGCCCGGCATCGCCGTCGGGCGGCACCGCCGCGATCCGCGCCCGCACGTGCTCGCGCCACCCGCCGTCGTCCGGATCGGGCAGCAGCACCAGCAACCCGTAGAGCAGCAGCGGCGCCAGCACCAGGACGCCGAACGCGATGCCGAGGCCCACGAGCCACGGCGGCCAGCGGCGGCCGGCGTTCATCCGGCGACCCGCGGCCGCGCGGCGTCGGTCACCGGCCAGCCCGGCTGCGCCCGCAACGCCGCCACCAGGTCGGCGTGCTGGCGGGTCCGGGCCCAGGCGACCTCCGCCTCGGTGACGCCGACCAGCATCAGCAGGTCGACGTTGCCCGACGGCAGGTCGAAGGCCGGGCCATCCCCTTCGCGCTCGACCACGACCCAGGAGAACGGACCGCCCGGGGTGCCGTCCAGCGACCCGCCGAGCGGCACCCGCTGGCCCGCGTCCAGCGGCTGGCCGGTCACCGCGCCGGTGGAGACCAGGAGCTGCCAGGCCATCAGGTTGTGCAGCACCTGCACCGCGGTGTCGGCCCGGTCGGGCAGGTGCAGGCACAGTTCGAAGCCGAGCCCCGACCAGCCGCTGGGATCCCGGCCCGTGGCGGTGAGGTTCCACGGATTGCTGAGCCCCGACGTGACATAGGTCCAGTGCCGGCGGTCGCCGTGCGGCGGGCAGGCGAACACGCCGTGGTGGCGCCAGCCGTCGTGGGCCGGCGGCCGCTTCATCCGGGCGTAGGGCGTGTCGCCGGCCGGGAACACGCCCTGGCCGAGATCGCCGAACCGCTGCCGGTAGTGCCGGTCCTCGCGTTCGGTCCAGACGGCCTCGAACCAGGCCTGCAGCTCACGTTCGGCGCCCATGGGGGCGGGAGAGGGTAGCGGCCGAGGCGGTCCGATGCCCGCCCGCGCCGCGATCTCCGTCGTCCGGGCGCGGCGGGCCTAGTTGCCGATCACCGCGCGGCCGGCGTTCGACACCACCGCGCCGGCGGGGTTGCCCACCGCCGGGTCGATCGAGATGGCCTGGTTGAAGAACACCATGCCCAGCAGGTTGGTGTTGTTGGGCAGCGGCAGGTTCCAGGTGCAGGCCCCGCCGGCGCCGAACACGATCACGCCGACGTCGACGCTGACGTAGCCGGTGCAGTTGGTCAGCCCGAACGGACCCAGCCCGACCGGCAGCGGCAGGCCGTTCCAGTTGCTGTCGGACAGACCGACCGCCATGTAGATCAACGACAGCGCCGCCGGCAGGTTGGTGACCCGCACCTGCAGCGTCTGGTTGATGCGCGGCGACGAGCCCGCCACCGGCGCCAGGGCCGGCACGCCGGCGCTGCCGGCGCAGCCCGTGCCGAACGTGGTGTAGGCCGCCGGCGAGCCCGAGCCGTATTCCCAGGTCTGATCGGTGTTGAGCACCACGGCATCGAGGCCGCCGAACAGCACGTGCCGGCCGCGGGCCGCATCGAAGACCTGGGCGTGGCTGTCGTGGCCGCCCGGATTGGCGGCGGTGGTCACCAGGTTCCAGTTGGTGCCGTTCCACTCCCAGGTGTCGCTGAAGTTGTTGAGCGCGCCGAGGTCGGTGCCGCCGAACAGCATCAGGCGGCCGCGGCCGGGATCCTGGGTCATGGCCAGGAAGGTGCGCGCACTCGGCGCCTGGGCCGGCGTGCGCTGGGTCCAGGCGGTGCCGTTCCACACCCAGGTGTCGCCGAGCGGCGTGCCGAAGGTGTCCCAGCCGCCGAACACCACGGTCTCGTTGCGCACCGCATCGAACGCCTGGGCGTGGCTGTCGCGGGCGGGCGGCGAGGCGGCCGGCGACCGCATCGTCCAGGCGGTGCCGTTGAACTCCCAGGTGTCGTTCATCGCGTTGGTCAGGTCGAAGCCGCCGAACAACACGGTGCGGCCTCGGGCCGTGTCGAAGCTGAGCCGGCCGCCGAGGCGGGCCGACGGGCCGGCGCCGGTGACCTGGCTCCAGTTGCTGCCGTTCCAGGTCCAGGTGTCGCCGAGCGGTGTGGCGGCGGTGTCCCAGCCGCCGAACATGACCACGACGTTGCGCACGCTGTCGAAGCACATGCCCTGGTAGTCGCGGGCCGGCGGCAGGGTGGTCGGGGTGCGCTGGGTCCAGGCGGTGCCGTCGTAGGTCCAGGTGTCGCCGTGGGTGGTCGTGCCGAAGCCGCCGAACAGCACCGAGTGGCCCCGGGCGGCGTCGAAGGCGAGACCGGCGTTGCTGCGGGCCGACGGGCTGGTGGCGGGCGTGGTGTTGGTCCAGTTGGTGGTCTGGGCGGCGGCGCCGGCCACGGCCACGGCGGCGGCGAGGAGGATGCGGGTGGAGATGGTCATGGGTGCTTGCGAGCGATCTGGGGGCCAGAGGAGGTTACCCCGGACCGATCCGGCGCCAACTCGCCAAGGTCCCCATCGCAGCCGGGAATCGATCCCACCGCGGCAAACATGCGTCGGATCGAAACGAGACGAGCTAGGCGCGGGTCCGTCGGCGCCGGGTCCGCGCCTTCTTCTTCGTCCGCCCGCCGAACACCGCGTCGAACACCTGCTCGAAGCGGTCGACGTAGACGAACTCGAGCCCGCGGACCAGGTCCGGCTTCAGCTCGTCCACCTCGGCGCGATTCTCGGCCGGCAGGATCACCCGGGCGAGGCCGAAGTTGCGCGCCGCCACGACCTTCTCGCGGACGCCGCCGATCGGCAGCACCTCGCCGACCACGGTGATCTCGCCGGTCATCGCCAGATCGGCCGGCATCGGCTCCTCGCGCAGCAGCGACGTGAAGGCGCAGGCGATGGCGATGCCCGCCGACGGTCCGTCCTTCGGGATCGCACCGGCCGGGAAGTGCAGATGCAGGTCGGTGGCGTCCAGCCTCGCCAGATCCAGACCGAACCGCTCGGCGCGGCTCTTCAGGAAGCTCAGGGCGAGGCGCGCCGACTCGGTCATCACCTCGCCGAGGCTGCCGGTGATCTGCAGGCCGCCCTTGCCCTTGTTGGCCACCGCCTCGATGTAGAGCACGTCGCCGCCGACCGGCGTCCAGGCGAGACCCTGGACCACGCCGGGCACCCGGCCCTTGCGCCGCTCCTCCGGCGAGAACCGCTCCCGGCCCAGCATCGCCGCCATCTCGGCGAGGCTCAGCCGCCCCGGCCCCTTGCCGCCCCGGGCCACCGCCAGCGCCGTCTTGCGGCACAGCCGCTGGATCACCTTGTCGAGGCCGCGCACGCCGGCCTCCTTGGTGTAGCGCTCCACCACCCGCCGCCACACCGCCGGCCCGACCGACAGGTGCCGCCGCTGCAGCCCGTGCCGCTCGAGCTGTTTCGGCAACAGGTGCCGCTGCGCGATCTGCACCTTCTCCGCCACCAGATAGCCCGGCAGCTCGATCACCTCCATGCGATCCCGCAGCGGCTCCGGGATCTGCGGCAGCACGTTGGCGGTGGCGATGAACATCACCCGCGACAGGTCGAACGGCACGTCCAGGTAGTGGTCGAGGAATGCGTGGTTCTGCTCCGGATCCAGCACCTCCAGCAGCGCCGAGCTCGGATCGCCACGGAAATCCTTGCCCAGCTTGTCGACCTCGTCGAGCAGGAGCACCGGATTGTTGGTGCCGCAGGCCTTCATGCCCTGCAGGATGCGGCCGGGCAGGGCGCCGATGTAGGTGCGGCGATGGCCCTTGATCTCGGCCTCGTCGCGCATCCCGCCCAGCGAGAACCGCCAGAACTCGCGGCCCATCGCCCGGGCGATGCTGCGGCCGAGACTGGTCTTGCCGACGCCCGGCGGCCCGGCGAAGCACAGGATCGAGCCCTGGTGGCCGGGCTTCAGCTTGCGCACCGCCAGGAACTCGAGGATCCGCTGCTTGACCTCCTCCAGGCCGAAGTGGTCCTCGTCCAGCACCCGCTGCGCCTTCTTCAGGTCGCTGTCGTCCTCGCTGGACTCCGACCAGGGCAGCGCCGTGAGCCAGTCGGGGTAGTTGCGGATCACCCCGTACTCCGGCGACTCCACCGGCGTCGTGCGCAACCGGTTCAGCTCCTCGTCGGCCCGCGTCCGCGCCGCCTCGGGCATGCCGGCCTTCTGCACCGCCTCCTCGAGCCGCTGCATCTCCTGCACCCGGGGGTCCTTCTCCTCGCCGAGCTCCCGCCGGATGATCTTCAGCTGCTCGCGCAGGAAGTAGTCCTTCTGCGCCTTCTCGGCCTTGCTGCGGATCTCCTCCTGGATCTTCTGGTCCAGCTCCGCCAGTTCGACCTCGGCCATCACCAGCTGCAGCGCCAGCTCCAGCCGCTTCTCGACCGACGGCTCCGCCAGGATCCGCTGCCGGTCAGAGACCTCGCGCAGCACGCTGCCGGTGAAGTCCGCCAGCGCCGCGGGCTGATCCAGGTTGAGCACCGTGGTGATGTAGGCCGGGTCGGACTGCTGCTGCGCCTCCGCCAGCTTCCGCAGGTTCTCCTGCAGCAGCCGGAACAGCGACTTGGCCCGGGCGCCGTCCGAGGGGATCTCGACCAGCTCGCGCACCCGCGCCACCAGATGCGGCTTCTGCCGCACGATGCGGGTGATCACGCCGCGCCGCAGCCCCTGGGTCATCGCCGAGCTGGTGCCGTCGGGCAGCTTCAGCACCTTCAGGATGCGGGTGATGACGCCCACCTCGTGCAGGTCGGCAGCCGCCGGCTGCTCGACCTCGGGGTCGCGGGCCGTCACCAGCAGCACGTGGCCGTTGTGCGCCTCGGCCTTCTGCACGATCTCCCGCGACTCCGGGCTCTCCAGCAGCAGCGGCATCATCAGGTGCGGGAACGGCACCGATCGCCGCAGCGGGAAGACGAACATCGTCTCCGGCAGGCTCTCCTGCACGACGACCTGGGCCTTCGGCGCGCCCTCGACCTTCAGGGCGGGTCCGGCCGGCGGTTCGGGTTGCGTGGGCGCGTTCCCCTCTTCCGCCGGATCGGCGGGATCCTTCGGGTCCTGTTCGGGCATGGGCGCGGTTGTAGGGCGGCGACCGGCCCGACGGAAGCCGGACCTGGGCGGAGGAGCGTGTTCCGCCGCCCAGGTCGCGTGGACCGACGCGTGCCTACTGGGTCCCGGTCAGGAGCGCGACGCCGTTGCTGCTCTGGGCGCCCAGCGGATTGGCGCCGGCCACGAACACCACCGACTGGGCGTACAGGTTCATCCCCGAGAACTGCGCGCCGGTCGGCAGCGCCAGGGACGTGCTGCCCGAGGTCCCGCTCACCAGGAACACCTGGGTGGCGTCGAGGCCGACGTACTGGAAGCAACCGGGCATGCCATAGATCGAGGCGTCGATGCCCGGGTTGTGCTGGGTGAAGCTCAGGATGGTGGCGCCGAGCACCGATCCCGCCGGGATGTCGCTGGTGGTCAACACGACGGTGTTGCCCAGCACCGGGCGCGGCGCCGCGGCCAGGCGGATCGGCCGGATGTCCACGCCGCAGGCGAAGGTGGCGGGCAGGGCCGCCGACAGGTCGATCGAGCCCGGGTCCAGGGTGGAGCCAGCCGGGTGGAAGCCCGTCAGGTGGCCGTTCCCGGTCAGGCTCATCACCCCATAGACGATGTGGACGATGCCCGAGCTGCGGTCGAACTGGTACTGGAAGGTGCTGGCGCTGCCGGTCACCCCGAAGTCGGGGATGTTCTCGTAGGTGATGTAGGAGATCGGGCCCACCTCCTCGAACTTGATGTAGCTGCCGCCGGACGGGTTGTAGTCGTGCAAGGAAGCCGCCCAGCACGTGTTGGCGAAGCCCATGAACGTGGCCCCCGACGGCGTGTAGCCCACCCCGTTGGAGCCGTTGGACACGTAGCCGTTGGAGCAGACGTTCAGCGCCGTCGTGGTGCCGTTCGGGATCGGCAGGGCGCTGCCCAGGGTCACCGTGGTCTCGGCGTCGTCGGCCAGCGTGAGCACCGTCGCCGTCGGGCTCGGCGGGACATAGGCGCTCACCAGCGGGATCACCGTGTAGCCGGTCCCGGTGTAGATCATCGAGAAGCCGCTGTTCGACAGGTCGAAGACCGTCGAGGTGGCGAAGTTCTCGTAGAACGTGCCGGTGGCGCGATAGCAGCCCTGGCCGTAGTCCTGCACGCTGGCGTAGCCCTGCGGCGCTGCGGTGTGCATGAAGACCCGGCCGATCGAGCCGGTGGTCGGGGCGAGGTAGGCGGCGGTGGTCCAGCCGGCGTCACCGACATCCCACTGCCAGCCGGTCCGCATCAGCGTGTGCGGCACGCCCTGGATCATCGACGCGAACGGCGCGCTGCTGCCGTAGGAGTTGTGGGCGGTGAAGTTGCCGGTCGTGGCCGGCGACCAGTTGCCGATGATGTCGACGACGTCGCCGGTGTTGATCAGCAGGTTCGGCGTGATCGACCCGCTGGCCACGCCGACCGTGCGCAGCGCGGTGGTGCCGTTCACCCGGACCAGGAAGCTGCCGGTGTCGCCGGCCTGCATGGCCTCCGGCGGCAGCTGCAGCTGGCTGATGATGAAGGTCGTCTGGGCGGTGAAGTTGAAGCCGCGGCTGAAGCCGTTGTAGACGGACGAGTGCGTGGGGATGGGGATCTGGGCGAAGGCAGAGCCGGCGATGCAGAGCATCGCCGCGACGGATACGAAGAGGCGCATGGGGAGACTCCTCGGGCAGGGGACAGGGAGACGGTCGGCGACCGGTCAGCCGGATGACTGGCGAGGGAAACGTAGACTGCGCCCGGCGACCGTCAATGACTCCCGTTTTCGCCCCGGCGATCTCGGGAGCCGGGCGTTCCATGACAACGGCCTCGGCCCGGGTCCCGGCGCAGGTCCATTCTGAGTCACTCCACCGCCCAGCCCCGCGTGCGCGCCACCGCGGCCCGCCAGCGCCGGCGCAATGCGGCGACCGCGTCAGCGGACAACTCCGCCGGGGCAAACACCCGCTCGGCCCCCGGCAGACGCGGCAGGGCGTCGACATCGTCCACCGCGCCACTCCCCAGCACCGCCATGCGGAACGCACCGAACGCAGTGGTCTCCAGCAGCTCCGGCCGCCGCACCGGCCGGCCCAGCAGCGCCGCCTGCAGGCCGAGCAGCAGTTCATTGCGGGTGACGCCGCCGTCCACCCGCAGATCGGTCACCGGCGTGCCCAGCGCCGCCCCCATCGACGCCAGCACCTCGTCCACCTGCAGGGCGATCGCCTCCACCGTCGCCCGGCAGACGTGGGCCCGCGTCGTGCCCCGCGTGATCCCGATCAGCAGGCCGCGGGCATCGGCGTCCCAGTGCGGCGCGCCCAGCCCGGCGAACGCCGGCACCAGCACGACGCCGCCGCTGTCGGGCACCGACGCCGCCATCGCCTCCACCGCCGCCGCGTCCGCGATCACGCCGAGGCCATCGCGCAGCCACTGCACGGCGGCGCCGCACACCGGCACGCTGCCTTCCAGCGCGAACGCGTCGCGGCCGCCGATCCGCCACGCCACCGTGGGCAGCAGGCCGTGGCTCGGCGCCGGCACCCGTTCGCCGCACTGCACGAGCAGGAACGCGCCGGTGCCGTAGGTGCACTTGGCCGTCCCTGGCCGCAGGCAGCCATGGCCGAACAGCGCCGCCTGCTGGTCGCCCAGCACGCCGCGGATCGGCCAGCCGGTGGCGGCCACCGTGCCGAAGTCCCCCGCCGAACCGCGGATCGCCGGCAGGATCGCCCGCGGCACCCGGAACAGCGCGCACAGCTCGTCGCACCAGTCGCCGGTCCGCAGGTCGTAGAGGCTCGTGCGCGAGGCGTTGCTCGGCTCGGTGGCGAACACCGCGCCCTCGGTGAGCCGCCACAGCAGCCAGGCATCGATCGTGCCGGCGCACAGTCCGCCGCGTTCGGCCCGCCGTCGCGCCCCGGGCACCTGGTCGAGGATCCAGGCGATCTTCGCCGCCGAGAAGTACGGATCGAGCGGCAGCCCGGTCCGGGCAAGCACCAGATCGGCGTGGCCCTGCTGGCGCAGGCGCGCCAGGTCCGGTGCGGTGCGCCGGTCCTGCCAGACGATGGCGCGGTGGATCGGCGCGCCGGTCGCGCGCTCCCACACCACCACCGTCTCCCGCTGGTTGGTGATGCCGACGGCCTGCACGACGCCGCCGCCCGCCGCCGCGTGGGCCTCCCGGGCCGCCTGCCACTGGGTCGCCCAGATCTCGTCCGGATCGTGCTCGACCAGGCCGGGCGCCGGGAAGTGCTGGCCGAACTCGTGCTGCGCCTGGGCCAGCACCGTGCCGTCCGGGGCGAACGCGATCGCGCGGCTCGACGTGGTGCCCTGATCGAGGGCGAGGAACATGGGCGCGTTCTAGCCGCGGGCCCGCCACCGGAAAAGGAGACGGGGCCGTCGTTGGTGGACGACGGCCCCGTCGGGCGAGAGGGGGGTGTGCAAGGTTCCGGGTGCGTGGCCCGCGCACACGCGCGTGTCCTCGCCCGTGCGCCGTTCCTTGCCTGCCCCATCTGATCGGAACGACGCCCGGGTCCGGGCCCAAGCCACGCACCCGAGAATAAGGTCCGGGTGTGTGATCGCCGCGCAACACACGCGGCAACGGCGCCTCACCGCCTTTGCCTGCCCCATCTGTCGAGACGGCTCGGAACCGGTTTGGATCACACACCCGTAGAAGGGTCGGGTGTGTGATCGCCGCGCAACACACGCGACAACGGTCCTGGCCGTCTTTGCCTGCCCCATCTGTCGAGACGGCTTCGGAACCGGTTGGAGATCACACACCCGTGGCGGCGGCCACGCTCGCGCGCGGACGACGCCGAAATCGGGTGAATCAGGAGTTGAGAGAGAACGGGAGCCCGGACCGGCGGCGGCGCACTAGTTCGAGCAGGAGAGCTGGATGCGCAGCAGCGGGGCGCCGTTGCGTCCTTGTTGCACATCGACGAAACCGACGTAACGGGAGGGAACACGGGACAGCTCGACCGCGGTGCCGCGCGCGGCGATCTCCTGCGCGGCACGGTCGAGCAGGGGTTGCGCGTCGAGGGCGAACACGCCGGCCACCGGCGACTTGTGCGCACCCAGCGCCTGCAGGATCGCCAGGGTGTCGGCGTCGCGGCGGGCCCGCGTGCGGGAGCCGCGCTGCAGTTCGTCGCGCAGCTCGCCCAGCACCGCCGGGTGGAAGGCGAACACCACCGCGTCGTCGATCACGCCCATCCGCGCCGGCGCGTCCTGGTCCAGCAGGCTCAGCTCGATCTGCTCCTCGCCGCGCCGACCGGGCGCACCCGGGATCACCTTGCCGCCGCCATGCTGGCGCACGCCGTCCACGGCATCGGCCAGCAGGTCCTGGGCCGCCTTGCGGTTCTTGGCGGCGAACGCGTAGGCCGAGGCAATCTCCAGCCGGCCCGGCCGGCCGTCCTCGCCGGGACCGGCCAGCAGCAGGAACTGCATCGAACCGCGTCGACCCAGCCGGCTGAGCACCTGCTGCTCGAAGTCCATGCCGTGGTGCCGGCAGCCGTCGGCGAGCTGCCCGCCCAGACCGCTGAGGATGCCGCCCATGCCGCGGGCGCCGAGCACGCCGGCGCTGCGCGCGAGGCCGGCCGGATCCACCGCCAGCACCAGGCCGCCGAGGCCGCCCGCCGGCAGCTCCGCCACCAGCGCCCGGGCCGGCTTCTGCTGCAGCAGGGTCAGCCAGCCGTCGAGTTCCTGCCGGGCGTCCGGCCGGGCCTCGGGCCGGGTTGCGGGCCGGGTCTCCGCCGGCGAGTCGGCGGCGAAATCGAGCAGCGCGGTGGCCGCCAGACCGGCGCCCCGCGGCTCGATCACCGCCAGCACCGCCTTGGCCGAGCCGAGGCCGGAGTGCTCCAGCAGGAAGCCGGGCATGCCGCCGAACGCGGCCTGCAGGCGGCGGCCCAGTCGCGGCCAGTCGCCGTAGAGCTGCACCGAGCCCGCCGGCGCCGGCAGGCGCGCCCGCAGTTCCTGGAAGCGCTCGTCCTGCGCCAGGGTGCGCCGGGCCGCGGCGCCGGTGTGGGCCGCGCCCAGCACCTCGCTCATCGCCAGGCCGTCGTTGGTGGCCAGCAGGTCGTCGCCGACCACCGCGACCTCGACGGCGAAGTCGGGACGGCCGGCGCGCTGCGCTTCGCCGTCGCGCAGCTGATAGGTGGCGACGCGCTCGGTGCCGTGCTGGAACGAACGGAACGAGACGGCCACTTCGCCGCCGGCCAGCACCTCGCGCAGGCGGGCGGCATCCGCTGCCGACAACCGGGCACGCAGGATCAGCAGGGGCCGGTTGCCGCGGGCGGCACCGGCACCGCCCGGCAGCGGCGGGGCGATGCCCAGCAGGGCCAGTTCGATCTCACCGGTGGCGCGGGCCAGCAGGCCGCGCAGCAGACGGAAGCCGGCAGCGCCCTCGCCCGGCTCGTCCTGCATCTCCAGCAGGGCGCCGAGGCCCGGGTCGGCGATCATCCGGTGCAGCACCGACTCGCTGCCGTCGGCGGCCTGCGCCACCGACAGGTAGAGCATCGGCGCCTCGAGCCGTTCGCTGAGCTGCGGGGCCTGCTGTGGCGCCTGGGCCTGGGCGGGGGCGAGCGTGCCCAGGCAGGCACTTGCCACGGCGGCGCGCAGGGCTCGGGCGAACGGTCGCACGCGCGCCGGAAGGCAAGGGGTGTGCCAGAACGGGATGTTTCCCTAACTACTTATGAGAAAGTGCTTTCTGACAGTCGTCCGGCGACCACCGCCTGGGCAGCCCCAGCTCACCTGTGCAGGAACTGCACAGTCATTCCTCCCCCGCCTCGTCCCCCAGCTTCGTGTAGAGGGTCCGCCGGCTGATCCCCAGCAGGCGGGCTGCCTGGGCCTTGTTGCCCTGGGCTTCCTGCATCGCGCGGGCGATCGCCCACTGCTCCAGGCGGCGCAGGTCCAGATCGACCGGGGAGGCACCGCTCGCCGGATCGGCCGCCGCCGCCACCTCCGGCGACAGCATGTCGGGCGTGATCGGCCGGCCCGCGGCCAGCGCCCAGACGCGCTGCATCTCGTTCTGCAGCTGGCGCAGGTTGCCGGGCCAGCGGCGGGCGGACAACGCGGTCAGCAGGCCGGGCGGCAGCTCCGGCACGGCGGCGTCCCCGGCGGTGAGCCGCAGGAAGTGGCGCGCCAGGGCCGGCACGTCCGAGCGGCGCTGGCGGAGCGGCGGCAGCGTCACCGACACCACCGCCAGGCGGTAGTAGAGGTCCTCGCGCAGGCGGCCCTCGGCCACGGCGGCCAACGGATCGCGGTTGGTGGCGGCGATGACCCGCAGGTCCACCTGCCGCTCCTGGTCGCCGCCGACGGGCCGCACGCGCTGGTCCTGCAGGAAGCGCAGCAGCTTGACCTGCAGGTCCGGCGGCATCTCGGTGACCTCGTCGAGGAAGAG
>CAZMGG010000051.1:0-23749 GCA_964565715.1 uncultured candidatus Brocadiaceae bacterium
GCGCTCGACGCGCGCCTCCTGCGCCACCTGCGCGAGGAACGTCGTGCGCGCGCGGGTGAACAGGTCGGTCAGGATCCCGTAGTTGCGCTGGGACGCCTTCAGCTTCGAGACCTTGCTGCCGGGGTCGTTGACGTCGCCGAAGACGAACGCTTCGGCCGGGCAGGCCTGCTGGCAGGCCGTCTGGATCTCGCCGTCCCTGATGTCGCGGCCCTCGTTGCGGGCGTCGACGCGGACGCGGTTGATGCGCTGCACGCAGTAGGTGCACTTCTCCATCACGCCGCGGCTGCGCACGGTCACGTCGGGGTTGAACGCCATCTGCCGGACCGGCGCCGGCGAGCCGACGAAGTTCAGGTAGTTGAAGCGGCGGACCTTGTAGGGGCAGTTGTTGGCGCAGTACCGCGTGCCGATGCAGCGGTTGTAGACCATGTCGTTGAGCCCGTCGGGGCTGTGGGTGGTCGCCGCCACCGGGCACACCGCCTCGCAGGGCGCGTTCTCGCACTGCATGCAGGGCACCGGCATGTGGCTGACCTGCGGGTCCTCGGCGGCCTGCATGCCCTGGGCGTCGCTGGACGCGAAGTAGCGGTCGGCGCGGATCCAGAACATGTCGCGGCCGCGGGCGACCTGCTGCTTGCCCACCATGGGCACGTTGTTCTCGGCGCTGCAGGCCACCATGCAGGCCGAGCAGCCGGTGCAGGCGTTCAGGTCGATGACCATGCCCCATTGGTAGGGCGATGCCTTCACGTCGGGATCGTCGCTGTCGGGGCCGTAGCCGCGCTCCTTCCAGAGCGAACGGGCGACGTCCTTCTCGGTCTGGCCGTGCAGCCGGGCCGCCTTGTCGAGCGCCGACATCTTCGGCGCCCACTCCGGGTCCTGCTGGTGACCCTGGACGGTGTTCTCGCGGACGATGGCGCGGCCGGCCATGGTGCCGTGGTCCTGGGCCGAGGTCAGCGGATATGCGCCGCCGGCCTTGCTGACCCGCGCCGCCGGCACCAGGTGCTGGCGTTCGAGGGTGCGCAGGGGGTAGGCGTCGAAGCCGGTGCCGCGGGCGACCTTGCACTCGGCGCCGAGCCGCCGGCCGTAGCCCAGCGTCAGCGTGATGCTCCAGTCGGCATGGCCGGGCAGGATCCAGGCGGCGGCCTGCACCGAGGCGCCGCCGTCGGCGGCGATGGTCAGCAGGTCGCCGTTCTTCACGCCGAGGTCGCCGGCGGTCCGGGGGCTCAGCAGGGCGGCGTTGTCCCAGGTCAGCTTGGTCAGCGGATCGGGCAGCTCCTGCATCCAGGAGTTGTTGGCGTAGCGGCCATCCAGCAGCTTGGCGTCGGCGCGCAGCACCACCTCGAGGGCGTTCGGCGAGCCGGCCGCGGGCCGGGTCCAGGTCCGGGCGGCGGTGGCGATGCCGGCGAAGTTGGGCACAGGCGCGGCGCTGGGTGCGAACGCCGAGCCGGCCACCAGGCCGTCGTGCAGGGCCTTGGTCCACCAGCCCTCGAAATCGGCAGCGCCGGCGTTGGCCTGCCAGTGGCTGCGGACCAGTTCGTGGCCCGCAGCGCCGGTGCGCTCGGTCCACAGCGGATGCTGCTCGAGCACCGGGTGCTCGCAGACCACTCCGAGGAACTCCAGGGGCGAGATGCCGCCGAACAGCGGCGCGATCAGGGGCTGGCGCAGGGACAGCGTGCCGTCGGCGGCGCGGCAGTCGCCCCACGACTCGAACTCGTGGGCCAGGGGGAAGTGCCACTGCGCCGCTTTGCCGGTCTCGTCGTCGTAGAGGCCGACGTGGATCGTCGTGGCGACCTTCTTGTCCGCCAGCAGCCGGCCGAACGAGAGATCCGCCGGCGCGTCGTAGACCGGGTTGGTGCCGAGGCAGATGAGGATCTGCACGGCGCCGGCGTCGATGTCGCGGGCCAGATCGCGGATCGAGTCGGCGTTGCCGGTGGCCAGCGCCGCCGGCAGTTCGGTGTGGGTCACCGTCTTGCCGTGGTTGCCGAGCGCCGCGTTCATCGCATGCGCGAGCGCGTGCACCAGGGCCGGCATGCGCGGCCCGACCACCACCGCGCTGCGGCCGGCGGCGGCGCGCAGGTCCTTGGCGACGATGTCGATCCAGTTCTTGCCGTTGCGGCTGAAGCCGTGCTCGGCGTGGGTCTGCAGCACCGGGCCGAGATCGTTGCCGGTGCCCACCCCCAGCGCCTGGGCCAGGGCCAGGGCCACCGCCGGGATGTCCTGGGCGCGGGTCCGGAAGCGGTGGTCGGCGACGCTGCCGGTCATCGAGTAGCCGGCCTCCACGGCGTAGAGCCGCGGCAGGGCCTGGCCGGGGGCCGGCGCCTTGCGGCGGCTGGCCCAGGCGCGGGCGTTGGCGACGTTCTGGCCGTCCAGGCCGAGGAAGTCGCTGTCCAGCGACACCACCACGTCGGCGCTGGCGTGGTCGACGTGGGTCTCCATCGCCTTGCCGAACGCCATCACGCTGCCGGCGACCTGCTGGTCGCGGTGCAGCGGCTCCCAGGTGTGGAAGCGGGCGTCCGGGAAGGTCTCGCGGACCTTGTCCATCAGGCCGAGCGCGGTGGGCGAACTGGTCGGTGCCATCAGGATGCGCAGGCCCTGGCCCTTCTTGACGATCAGGTCCTTCTTGGCGTTCTCCCACCAGGCGAAGAACTGCTCGTAGACCGAGGTCACCGCGCCGCCGTGCTGGCCGTGCGTCTCCCCGTGCCCACCGTCGCCGGCGGGTGCCGCGTTCGGGCCACGGGCGTGGGTGCTGCGACCCGGGTCGTAGAGGTTGAGCAGCTCCCCCTGCAGGGTCGCGTCGCTGCCGCCGCGGGTGCCCGGATGCCCCGGGTTGCCCTCGATCTTGGTCGGCCGCCCGTCGCTGCTCTTGACCAGGACGCCGAGCCCGTAGCCCGAGCGCGTCAGCGAGGTCGCGTAGTGGGTCGGCAGGCCGGGGCGGAAGCCCTCGGGCCGCCGGCTGAACGGCAGGATGCGGGTGACCGGCTTGCGGCAGCTGGTCAGGCCGGCGAGCGCCACGGAGGCGGCCACCACGCCCAGGAAGCCGCGACGGGTCACCTCGTCGGCATCGGGGGTCTCGGTGATGCCTTCCGGGAACTCCCGGTGCAGCATCGCCTGGAATTCGGGGGTGTTCTCGAGCTGGTCGAGGCTGCGGAACCAGGTCACAGAGCCGTCGGTCGCCGAGGGCGCGCTGGCGCCTTGGAGGGTGTTCTCGCTCATCGGTGGCAGGCCGAGCAGTGGGTCGGGGGATGGAGGTTGCGCTCGACGAGGAACCGCTTGCCCTGCTCGGGATCGGGCTCGAAGGCCATGTCCGTGATTTTGTCCAGTGGCCGCAGGTGCTTCTCCGGGGCCCGGTGGCACTCGAGGCACCACCGCATGCTGAGGGGCTCGGCCTGCCGGACGATCGTCATCTGGTCGACGCGGCCATGGCAGCTGGCGCAGCCGACGCCGGCCTTCACGTGGACCGAATGGTTGAAGAACGCGTAGTCCGGCAGCATGTGCACCTTCACCCAGGGGATCGGGTCACCCGTGGTGGCGGCGTCGCGCACCACCTGCAGGAGCGGGCTGTCGATCTTGACCTGCCGGTGGCAGTTCATGCAGGTCTCGGTGTCCGGCACCGTCGCGTGCGGGCCGTCCTCCACCATCCGGTGGCAGTAGCGGCAGTCGAGCCCGAGCAGGCCGGCGTGCAGCTTGTGGCTGTAGAGCACCGGCTGGATGGGCTGGTAGCCGACTTCGAGGTGGCGTGGCGAGAACCAGAACCACACGACGAAGACCACGCAGAGGCCGGCCAGGGCCGCACCGAGCGCGATCGGTGCCGGCAGCTTGTTGGTCCACTTGGGGAAGATGACGGTCAAGGTTCCTCTCCTCGGGGGAGACAGGACGGAAGCGCGCAACGCGGGGTGGGACGGAGGCCTTAGGTGCTGCAATCAAACGGCTTGCAGCTACGCATGAGGCGGCCTCGCAGCCGCCTCGTCGACCAGTTGCCGCGACCTGGGTCGCGGCAGTTTGGCCCAACGTCTTAGAAGAACCGCGGGGCCCGGTCAATTTCAGAATCGGCCTTGTGCTCGCGGCGCGGCCGTCCGCGAGTCACCAGCCGGCGACGCCGCGCACGAAGGGCGCGATCGCGGTCGTGGCGAGGCGTTGCGCGGTCGGGTTGGCGTGCAGGTCCGCCGGCGTGACCCACAGGTCCTCGGGGCGCTGGCCGCGCAGGGTGGGCAGCAGGTCGAGGCATGGGATGCCTTCCAGGGCACAGAAGGCGGTGACCCGTTCGTGCATGGATGCGAAGGGGTAGAACTGGCCGTGACCCAGGCCCTGCAGGAAGGGCCACACGATCACCGCGAAGGGCAGTCGGCGCTCGCGACACCAGTCCCGCATGCGGGTGAGCGCCCGCTGCGGCCCGCCCTGCGCCCACATCGCCTCCCACGGCACGTCGGGCCCGAACAGCGGACTCGTCGCCGGCTCGGCGAGCAGCAGCCCCACCCAGTCGATGCCCGGATCCAGGTCCAGGGGGCCTGGCCCGAACAGCGCCTGCATGCGGTCCAGCAGGGCCGAGCCGGTCCGCGGCGACGGGGGCCCGAGCTGGCACAGTCCCCCACTCGTCCCCAATAGATCGTTGAGGCACAGCGTCACCACCACCACATCTGGTTGAAAGCGGTGGAAGCGGTCTTCCAACGCCCAGGCGTACTCGTCGGCGACGATGGCGCCGGCGCCGCCGCAGTTCACGGTCCGCACGTCGGCGCTGCCCTGCCGCAGGTCGGTCTCCAGCAGCCGCACCCAGGTGTCCTCGGCGCGCACCCCCCAGCCCATGGTGAACGAATCCCCGATGCAGACCACCCGGCGCTGGCCTTTGGGCTTGTCGAAGCCGATCTCCTCGCGCTCACGGATGCCATGCGAGCTGAACGCGATCTCGACGCAGCCGCGCGCGTCGAGCCAGGGCCGGGCCAGCACCTCGTGATCGCGGTAGCACAGGTAGAACCGGCTGCCCGGCGCGAAGGTGGCCCGCGGGCGCGGCCCGCCCACCACGGGCGCGATGATGCCGAGCTGCAGGGCCTCGCTCCGGTCCCGCTCGCGGCCTTCGCTGTCGCGGAAGTAGTGCTCGCCCAGCGTCCGCGGCGCGGGCAGCAACCGCGCCGCGCCTTCGGCCAGGCCCAGCGCCGCCACGGTGGCCAGCAGCACGGCCAGCACGCGGAACAGGCGGCGGCGCGGGCGGGACGAGGCCATGGCGTGGCGTTCTAGCGCAGTCCGGCGACGTCCGCCAGGAAGGCCGCCAGCGTCGCCGTGACCAGCTGCTGGGCCCGTTCGTTGGGGTGCATGTCGCAGGGGCTCACCCACAGCTCCCGGGTGGGCTGGCCGCGCAGGGCCGGCAGCAGGTCGCACAACGGGATGCCGTGTTCGCGGCAGAAGTCCCCCACCAGCCGGTGCATCCTGGCGAACGGATAGTGCTCGTCGTCGCCCAGCCCCTGCAGCAGCGGCCACACCACGACGCCGAGCCGGGCGCCGTGCTCGCGGCACCAGGTCTGGATGCCCAGCAAGGCCTGCTGCGGCGCGCCGCCCTTCCAGTACATCGCCGGACTCTCGCCCTTCTCGGCGTACCACGGGTGGTCGGCCGGCAGGTCGATCAGCTCCTGCACGATGTCGCGGTCGGGCGGCAGATCGAGCGCGCGGGCGCTGCCCACGGCGCGGGCCAGGTCGGCGAGGATCGCCGAATGCCGCCAGAACGGCCGTTCGCCGCCGTCCTCGGGCCGCAGGGCGCCTTCCCGGTAGTGGCCGAGCTTGCCGTTGGTGATCAGCAGGTCGTTCAGGCACAGCGTGACGATCACCGTGTCGGGGCCCAGCGCGCCGAACCGGTGCTGCAGACCGTACCAATACTCGTCGGCGTAGGACGTGCCGGCGCCGCCGCAGTTGACCACCTGCACCTGCGGCCAATGGCGCCGCAGTTCCTGCTCGGTCAGCACCGGCCAGTTGGCCTCCTGCCGCACCCCCCAGCCCAGCGTGAAGGAATCGCCGAGGCAGAGGACGCGATGGGTTCCCGGCGGCTTCGCCACGGTCAGGTCGGGCCGGTCGCGCAGCCCGAGCGCGTTGATCCGGTATTCGACGCAGCCTTGCTCGTCGAACCAGGGCTGCTGCGGGCCGGTGTAGCAGATGTGGAAGACCGAACCGGGCACCCAGCCGGTGACGCCGGGGCGCGGCATCGGCGCGGTCACCGGCGCGACGAACTGGCCGAAGAAACGGACCTGCTCCTCGACGGGCGGCGGCGGCTTGCGGGCGGGCCACCAGGAACGGCGTCCCGCATCCTGGAAGAACATCTCGGCGGCAAGGGAATCAGGCCGCAGCAGCCGATAGATTCCCTCGCCCGCGATTCCTGCCAGCAGCAAGCTCAGCACCGAGAGCAGCAGACGGGTCCTGACCTTGGCCATGGCGTGCGCGCGCGGCAGCATACCAGCCCGCCGGTCTCTCCCCTCTCCCATGCCCACCCACGTCCTCGGCATCTCTGCGTTCTACCACGACTCGGCCGCGTGCCTCCTGCGCGACGGCGTGGTCGTGGCGGCGGCGCAGGAGGAGCGCTTCACCCGCCGGAAGCACGACGCCGACTTCCCGACCCGCGCGCTCGAGTTCTGCCTGCAGCAGGCCGGCATCACCGCCCAGGACCTCGACTGGGTCGCGTTCTACGACAAGCCGATGCGCAAGATGCACCGGCTGCTCGAGACCTACCTGGCGTTCGCGCCGCGGGGCCTGATGTCGTTCCGCCACGCCCTGCCGGTCTGGGCCAGCGGCAGCAAGATCCACATGGGCCGGACCCTGAAGAAGCACCTCGGCTGCCGGCCGAAGAACCGCTTCGTCTATCCCGAGCACCACGAGAGCCACGCGGCCAGCGCGTTCTATCCGTCGCCGTTCGAGGACGCGGCGGTGGTCACCATGGACGGGGTGGGCGAGTGGACCACCACCAGCGTCGGCGTCGGCGAGGGCAATCGCCTGCGGTTGCTGCGGGAGATCCGCTTCCCCCATTCGCTCGGGCTGCTCTACTCGGCGTTCACCTACTACTGCGGGTTCAAGGTCAACTCCGGCGAGTACAAGCTGATGGGGCTGGCGCCCTACGGCGAGCCGCGCTTCGCCGACCTGATCCGGCAGCACCTCATCGACCTGAAGGAGGACGGCAGCTACCGGCTCGACCTGTCCTACTTCGACTACTGCGCCGGCACGCGCATGACGTCGCCGAAGTTCCACCGGCTGTTCGGCGAGGAGCCGCGCCGGCCGGAGTCGGAGCTGACCCAGAAGCACATGGATCTCGCGGCGTCGATCCAGAAGGTCACCGAGGAGGTGATGCTGCGGACCGCACGCTTCGCCCACCGGCTGACCGGCAAGAAGAACCTCTGCCTCGCCGGCGGCGTGGCGCTCAACTGCGTCGGCAACGGCGTGATCCTGCGCGAGGGGCCGTTCGACCGGATCTGGATCCAGCCGGCGGCGGGCGACGCCGGCGGCGCGCTCGGCGCGGCCCAGTTCGTCTGGCACAACCTGCTGAAGAAGCCCCGCACCGTGCAGCCCGAGGACTCCCAGCGCGGCAGCCTGCTGGGGCCGCGCTACGAGCCGGCGGTGATCCGCGCCTTCCTCGACCAGCAGAAGGTGCAGTACGAGGAGCACCAGGACGAGCGGGCCCTGTGCGACCGGGTGGCGGAGCTGATCGAGCAGGAGAACGTGATCGGCTGGTTCCAGGGGCCGATGGAGTTCGGCCCCCGGGCGCTGGGTTCGCGCAGCATCATCGGCGACGCGCGCTCGCCGAAGATGCAGAGCGTGATGAACCTGAAGATCAAGTTCCGCGAGTCGTTCCGGCCGTTCGCGCCGATCGTGCTGCGCGAGCACGCCAGCGAGTATTTCGACATCGGGCCCGAGCACGACAGTCCCTACATGCTGATCGTGGCGCCGGTGCGCGGCGACAAGCGCAAGCCGGTGGACGGCAGCCGGCAGGGCCTCGACAAGCTGAAGCAGCTCCGATCGGTGGTGCCGGCCATCACCCACGTCGACTTCTCGGCGCGGCTGCAGACCGTCGACGAGGGCCGCAACCCGCGGCTCGCCGGCATGATGCGGGCCTTCCGCGACCGCACCGGCTGCCCGGTGCTGATCAACACCAGCTTCAACGTGCGCGGCGAGCCGATCGTCTGCACCCCGCAGGACGCGCTGCGCTGCTTCCTCGGCACCGAGATGGACGTGCTGGTGCTGGAGAACTTCGTCATCCGGCGCGCCGCGCAGCAGGACCTGCCGGCGGTGGATCGCAGCAAGTACCTGTCGGCCTTCGCGCTCGACTGAGCCTCGGAGACCCACACGCCATGATGAAGCTCAACATCAACCCCGATGCGGCCCTGCTGCGGCAGTTCTCGTGGGTGTCGCTGTTCGCCTTCGGCCTGATCGGGCTGCTGCTCCGGTGGCAGTTCGGGCTGCCGTGGAACTGGGTGTACGGTCTGGCGGCATTCGGCGCCGCGGTCTTCCTCCTCGGGGTGCCGCTGCGCAACCAGCTGGTGCCGCGGGTGGTGTTCGTGGTCCTGTCGGTGGCCTCCTGGCCGATCGGCCAGGTGGTCTCCTGGGTCCTGCTGGTGCTGATCTACTACGGGCTGTTCACCTTCGTCGCCCTGGTCTTCCGGCTGATCGGCCGGGACGCCATGCGGCGGCGCCTGGACCCCGCCGTCGACTCCTACTGGGACGACCGCGGACCCGAACGCGAGCCGGCCAGCTACTTCAAGCTATACTGACGCGCCGCCGGCAGCGCCCGCCGGCGACCACGTGCCCACCATGAGCGACCCGAACACGCCTTCCCAGGCCGAGAACGACGACTTCCTCGCCCAGGCGAGCCATGCCAAGGAACGCGGCCTGCTGGCCGAGTTCGTCGCCTTCCTCGCCGAGAACAAGCTCTGGTGGATGGCGCCGATCCTGATCGTGCTGGGCCTGGTCGGCGTGCTGTTCGCGCTCGGTGCCACCGGCGCCATGCCGTTCCTCTACACGCTCTGGTAGTCGGCGGGTCCCGCCGGCCCCGGCGCCTGTTGCGTTCCTGGACGATCCGGTCAAGCCGCCCTGCCGGCGGCTCGATATCCGGCGCAGCCAACCAACAGGAAGAAGCTGCGCCATGCGGGACCACGGACTCGACACCTACCTCGCCGACATCAACGAGGTGCCCCTCCTCACCGCCGAGGAGGAGATCAAGCTCGCCCACCGGATCCAGGGCGGCGACATGGCGGCTCGCGAGCACATGATCCGGGCCAACCTGCGCCTCGTGGTGTCGATCGCCAAGAACTACATGAACCGCGGGCTGCCGTTCATGGACCTGATCGAGGAGGGCAACATCGGTCTGATGAAGGCCGTCGAGAAGTTCGATCCGGCGGCCGGCTGCCGCTTCTCGACCTACGCCACCTGGTGGATCAAGCAGGGCATCCGTCGCAGCCTGGTCAACTCGGTGAAGACCGTCCGCGTGCCGAGCTACATGTCGGAGATCGTGTCGCGCTGGAAGGCCACCGCGATGGAGCTGAACTACCGGCTGGGCCGGCAGCCGACCAGCGCCGAGATCGCCGAGGAGCTCGGCCTGCCGGAGCACAACTGGAACGTGGTGCGCGAGACGGTGATGACCAACTCGCAGCCGGTGCACTCGATGAACGAGGACGGCAGCTCGGCCTTCGCCGACCTGCTGGCCGACGAACGGACGCCGTCGCCGGAGGACGAGATCTTCACGTCGCTGGAGCTGGCCCGCATGCAGCAGATCCTCGACCTGATCGACGTCCGCGAGGCCCGCATCCTGCGGCTGCGCTACGGCCTCGAGGACGGCGAGCCGATGACCCTGAAGGCGATCGGCAAGAAGTTCGGCCTGACCCGGGAACGCGTGCGGCAGATGGAGCAGCAGGGGCTGCAGAAGATCTACTCGATCATGTCGCGGGAGTTCGGCGAGGAGCGGCCGGAGCAGCCGGTGCGGCGCCGCAGCCGGGCCCGCCGCCGGGCCGCCCACGGCTAGGGCCCTTCTGCGGCAGCACCTGGGGCCGTAGCCTGCGCGGCCCCGCATGCCCGTTCCCGCCGCCGCCAGCCCCCCCACCACGACCGCCGCCATCGGCGCCGGCACGTCGCTCTACGTGCACGTGCCGTTCTGCGTCGTGAAGTGCGGCTACTGCGACTTCAACTCCTACGTGGCGCGGGATCCGTCGGTGTTCGACCGCTTCCTCGACGCCCTGGCGGCGGAGTTCCACCAGGCGCAGCTGCCGGAGCCGCCGGTGTCGGTCTTCATCGGCGGCGGCACCCCCACCCACCTGGATCCGCCGCGGCTGCGGCGGCTGCTGGCCATCCTCGCCGAGCGCGTCGACCTGCACGGATGCGCCGAGGTGACCATGGAGGCCAATCCGGAGAGCGTCACCGCCGAGAAGGCGGCGATCGCCCGGGCCGCCGGCGTGCGTCGGATGAGCATGGGCGTGCAGAGCTTCCAGCCGCACCTGCTGCGCTTCCTGGACCGCGCCCACACCGCCGAGCGGGCCGAGGCGGCGTTCGCCGAGCTGCGCGGTGCAGGCGTCGACAACCTCAGCATCGACCTGATCTTCGGCGTGCCGGGGCAGACGCCGGCCGAATGGGCCCAGGACCTGCAGCGGGCGCTGGCGCTGCGCCCCGACCACCTGTCCGCCTACAACCTGACCTTCGAGCCGGGCACCGCCCTGCACCACGCCTGGCAGCAGGGCCGGGTCGAGCCGAACGACGAGGAGGCCGACCGGGCGATGTTCGAGCACACCCGGGCGGTGATGGCCGGTGCCGGCTTCGACGCCTACGAGATCAGCAACTTCGCCGGTCGCGGCGGCCCGTGCCGCCACAACGACCACTACTGGCTGCAGGGCGACTACGTCGGCGTCGGCCCGGGCGCGTGTTCGCACCGCCAGGGCGTGCGGACCACCAACCTCAAGCCCGTGGAGGCCTGGGCCGCGGCGGCGCTGGCCGGGGTGCCGGCCGCCGCCAGCGCCGAGACCCTGACGGGGCGGCAGCGGCTCGGCGAGGCGTTCTGGCTCGGTCTGCGGCGGCGCGACGGCGTCGATCTCGCGGCGATCGAACGCCGGCTGCGGGTGCCCGTCCGCGACTGGGCCGGCGCCGAGATCGACCGGCAGGCCACCGCCGGGCTGCTGCAGCGCGACGGCGACCGCGTGCGCCTCAGCCCGGCGGGCCTGCTGCTGGCGGACCGCGTCGGCGGGGCGTTCCTGGCCGCGGGCTGAGGGCTCAGACGCCGAGGGCCAGGCGGTTGGCCAGCATCTCCGGCAGACCCGCCCGGCGGATCTTCCGCTGCACGCCGGCGATGTTGTAGGCCACCCGGCGGATGCAGGCGGTGCGGGCCTCGGTGTCGACCACCGCGTAGGCGGCGCGCGGGTCCTCGTCGCGCGGCTGGCCGACGCTGCCGACGTTGACCAGCACGCGCCGGTAGCCGCGCACGTCGGCCTCGGCCTCGGACTGGTAGAGCACGTCGAGGTCGCGGCTGCCGTCGTCGCGCTGCATGTAGATCGCCGGCACGTGCGAGTGGCCGACGAAGCAGAACAGCGTCTCCTGCCTGGCGATGCTGTCCATCGCCTCGACGGGGCTGATGACGTAGCCGAACTGCTCGGGCAGGTGCAGCGTGCCGTGGACCACGGTGTAGGTCTCGCGCCGCACCACGAGAGGCAGGTTGCGCAGCCAGTCGAGGTCCTGCGGGCGCACGTTCTCGCGGGTCCACTCGATGGCGGCGCGCGCAAAGTTGTTGAAGTAGGTGGTGTCGAGCAGGCCCACCACCGCGGCGTCGTGGTTGCCCATGCAGACGACGCAGTCGAGGTCGCGGACGAGATCGATGCAGGCCGACGGCTCCGGGCCGTAGCCGACCACGTCCCCCACCTGCACCCACTGCTCCACGCCCTCCCGGCGCATGGCCCCCACCACGGCGGTGAGCGCCTCCATGTTGCTGTGAACGTCGCCCAGGATGCCGATGCGCATGCGGAGACTCCGGGTAGCCGGCTCAGCGGCGCGCGCGCACCAGGAACGTGGCGGCGAGGATACTGCCGAGGGTGGACATCACCGAGGCGATCAGGACCGAGGTCGAGGGAAGGGTGTCGAGGGAGGCTGGCGCCAGGCCCGAGACCGCGGCAGCGGCACCAAGCCAGAGGACGGCGGTTACGGATGGCGAGGCGCCAACATTGGCGATGGCCTGGGCGAGAAACGCCATCGGCAGGGCGGCCGCCACCCAGTGGGCTGCCCACGGCAGCAGGCGGGCACCCGTGCCCCAGTCGCCGCCCACGGCACCCAGGATGAGAACGCAAGATGCTGTAAACAAACAAGTTACAGTCATATATGCGAGAAGTCCGACGCCACCGGATAAGACGGCGACGAGCGGCGCACGAGCCGAAACAGACCAGCCATGGCCGGTCCGGCCGAGACACCAGGCCAGTCCGAGCAAGGGCAGCAGCAGCCAGAGGATGGCCAGGGCTCCCCCCCACAACAGCTCGATGCCGTAGGACCGCAGGAAGCGAGGCTCCTGCAGCCAGGCCGCGCCAGTACCGAGCAGGCAGGCGAGGAGAGCCCACGGGCCCAGCGCGCGGGCCGTCGCCCGGGCTTCCAGCGCGCATGCGGCGGCAAGGGCCATGAGGCGACTCTTTCGCAGAAACGGTCGAGCGGGTAAAGCAGAACTTGCGCGACGGGACGGTCACCCGCCGCGCGGTTTCCCCTGGGAGGTCTGCCAGTGCGGTCGGTGGCGTTCGCCAATCAGAAGGGCGGAGTCGGCAAGACGACGACGGCGGTGCACATGGCGCACGGCCTCAGCCTGGCCGGCGCCAAGGTCGCCCTGTTCGACCTCGACCCGCAGGGCAATGCCACGGTGGCGCTGCAGGGCCTGGACCACGCGGGACCGCTGCTGGCCGCCGACGGCCCGCTGTCCCTGCTGCGCCCCGTCCAGCCGCGCCTCTGGATGCTGGGTTCGCCGGGCGCCGACCGGACGATCGACCGGGCCGCCAAGGTCGACGTGAGCGGCCTGCTGGGGCTGAGCGAGCAGCTGGCGACCGCTGGCGTGGACTGGCTGATCGTCGATTGTCCGCCCCGCATGGACGACTGGGGCTGGGCTGGTCTCGAGCTGTGCCGGCAGGTCCTGATCCCGGTGCAGGCCGAGTTCTTCGCCATGCATGGCCTGTCGCAGATGCTGGCCACCCTGGAAGAGGCGCAGAAGGCCTTTCCCGGGCGAGCCGAGCTGCTGGGGGTGCTGGCCACCCTGCTGGACTTCCGCGAGGGGGTCGCTCGCGAGGTCCTGCAGGACCTCCGCCGCAACCTGGGCCCAAGGGTCCTTGGCACCGTCATCTTCCGGGACGCGCAGTTTGTCGAAGCTGCGAGCCACGGAAAGACCCTGTTCACCTACAATCCGTCCGCCAAAGGTGCTCTCTGCTACGGGGAGCTGGTTAGGGAGGTTCTCCATGGTTGATCGCAAGTTGGGTAGAGGCTTGGACTTCTTCTTGTCAGGCAGCCGCAGCACGACTCCCGCGCCGGCCGGGGCCGCCGCCGCACCGGCAGCGACCGGGGGGACCCCGGCGGGGGACCAGACCCTGATGCTGGACGTGTCGCAGCTCACGCCCAATCCCTACCAGCCGCGGGCCGAGATCGACCCCGCCGAGCTGGAGTCGCTGGCTGCCTCCATCAAGGCTTCGGGCATCCTGCAGCCCATCCTGGCCCGCCGGGTGGGGGAGCGGTTCCAGATCGTCGCCGGCGAACGTCGGTGGCGGGCAGCCACGCAGGCAGGCCTGGTCAAGGTGCCGGTCTGGGTGAAGTCCATCACCGACGAGGAGTCGGCGGTCTTCGGCCTGGTCGAGAACCTGCAGCGGGAGGACCTCAATGCGATCGAGAAGGCCACCGCGATGCGCAGCCTGCTCGAGAAGCTCAAGTGCAGCCAGGAGGACCTGGGCAAGCGGGTAGGGCTGGACCGGTCCTCGGTAGCCAACCTGATCCGCCTGCTGGACCTGCCGGAGCCGGTGCAGGCCCATGTTTCACGTGGAACACTGTCCATGGGGCACGCTCGAGCCCTGCTGGCCCTGCCAGACGCCGAGACCCGGGTGAAGGTCGCCGAGGATGCGATCCGCCGCGGGCTGTCGGTGCGCCAGGTGGAGGAGCTGGTGCGAGAGGTGACCGCCCCTCCCGCGGGCAAGCCCCAGGGTGCTGCCGCCGGCGAGAAGAACCGGAAGGGTCGTCCGGTCTGGCTGAACGAGCTGGAGGAGACCCTGGTCGAGACGCTCGGGACCCCGGTCTCCATCCGCTACGGCAAGAAGCGGAGCCAGATCGTGATCGAGTGCGCGGGCCGCGAGGAGTTCGAGCGCCTCTACGAGCGGCTCAAGAACCTCTAGCACGAGCGCGCCGGCAAGGGGCGCGAACAAAACGACGCGAGGCAGCGGTGGGGGACCGCTGCCTCGCGTCGCTGTTTTCCGGCGTTCTCTCGCCGATCAGGCCCAGCCTCAGAGCTTGGTGATCGACTCGACGGTGATGTTGTCCTGGGGCTTGCCCGAGCCGCTCTCTTCCTCGCCCTGGGTCGCGAAGCCCGTCTCGGTGATGGTCTTGAGCACGTCCATGCCCTCCACCACGTAGCCGAACACGACCCGGTTGCCATCCATGCTGACGTTGTCGTCGGCGCTCACCCAGATCCGGTCGAGGCTCGACTTCTCGCCTTCCATCAGGGCCGAGACCGCGCCGGGGAAGTGGCTCAGGTCCGTGTGCTCGTAGTCGATCTGGTGCTTGCTGGGCTCCTTGCTCACCCACAGCGAGCGATCGTCACCCTTGGAGGCCTCGAGGCCGAAGTGGAACGAGCGGGCCTTCTTCTGGGCGAAGAACGCGTTCTGGTTGGTGCCGGGCCGCTGCACCTCGTCGATCCGCATGCCGTCCCAGTGCTTCTGCTCGACCAGCTCGAGGAACTTCGCGACGTGCTTGGGAGCCTGGTTCACCATCAGGGCGATCGTGAACTCGCCGGCGCTGGTCTTGACCTTGACCTTGGGCGCATCCTCCGGGATCGGCACGGGCTGGAAGTGCGCCGGGGGCGTGAAGCTGCCCCGGTTGCCGATCTGCTCGCGCAGCCGGCCGACCATGCTCCCCTTCTCGACGGGCTCCAGTTCTGGCTTCTTGCCGGCAGGCAGCGGTGGCGCGTCGGCCGGTCGCTCGACGGCGGGGCGATACTGGACCGGGAAGCTGGTCTCCACGCAGAGCGAGTGGGTGGGGAACTCCCGCTCGAGCTGCGCCAGGGCCTTCTCGGCCATGTCAGCCTCGCCCTTCAGCACCGCCTGCACGGCCCTCGCCCACAGGATCCAGGGCTTCTGGGCCGCGCTCGCGGACGCGGCGGCCTTCTCCAGCGCCGCCCCATCCATATTTGCGAGTTCCTTCACAAGGCTGCCAGGAAGCGCCTGTTCAGCCATGAATAGGGGGAACTGCCCCTTGGTGGCGGCGAGGTCGCTGTAGGCCTTGGCCAGGCCGGTCGTCGTCGCGAACGCGGACCACTCCTGGTTGCGTTCGGCGCGGGCAAAGCTCTGGATGGCGTAGTTGAGGCCCAGGGCGAAGACGATGGCGACGGCGATCGTCACGATCGTGCGCCGGTTCTTCTCCCAGAGGATCTCGAGCGTGTTGGGGGCCTGCGAGCCCTCGAGTTGCGGGGGGATGGGTGCGGTCATCGGATTGGTCGGGTGCGGGCGCGGCTCAGCGGCCAGGAACGTCCGTGCGGTATTGGACGGTCATCAGGGTGATGCCCTCCGTGCGACGGATCGTGTAATCGGCGCGATAGCGGCCGCGCGTGAAGAGGAGGCGCCGGGTGAACCGGTCGGGGGTCTCGTCGGCCTTCAGCTCCCAGGCGTGCTGGGGCATCCGTTCGAGCACGTAGGCCGTGGCGTCCTCGACCCGGCCGAGGCCGGTGTAGGTGAAGTCGCCGTAGCGCCAGCCGCCCTCCTCGACCGAGGCGCTCTGGTGCTGGTCGACCTTGAGGGTCATCCCCGCCGGCACCACGACGTCCTGGAACTGGATGGCCCGGACGCCCATGTCATCGGACGGGGCGTTCGGGCTGTTCTTGCAGGACGAAAGCAGGGCGAGAAGGGTGGCCGCGAAGGCGGCCAGGAACCGCTTCATGGGAGTTCTTGGCGTTGGGGGCTGGGGGAAGGGCCGAGAAACGCGGGAGTCTAGCCATGGCGCACGGCGCCCGCAATGCAGCGGGCATTGCCACCGGCCGGACTCGCCTTAGACTCTCGCCGCACTGTCCGGCCGGGGCGCTCGACCCGGCCCCGTGGCGCCACCACGGGGACCCGGCCCGGGAGGTCGACGAAACGGATGGAGACTACCGAGCCAGCCAGGCGAGCCGCCATGCTCGAGCGCCCGACGCTCGTGCTGAACCGGTCCTGGCTGCCCGTGCACGTCACCTCGGTCGGGCGCGCCCTGTGCATGGTCTACCGCAAGGTGGCCCGGGTCGTGTGCACCGAGACCCTGGCGACCCACGACCTGCGCGAGTGGATCGAGCGCCAGGACGCCCTGGCGCGGGCATTCATCCGTACTCCTTCTGTCCGCATCCCCGTGCCCGAGGTCGTCGTGCTGGTCACCTACAACCGCATGCCGAATCACGACGCGCCGTTCACCCGCCGCAACCTGTTCCTGCGCGACGAGTACACCTGCCAGTACTGCGGCACGCGCTGCGCCTCGGACCGGCTGAGCATCGATCACGTGCTGCCGCGCTCCCGCGGCGGCGCCACCTCGTGGGACAACTGCGTGCTGGCCTGCGTGGCCTGCAACGCGCGCAAGGCCGACCAGACCCTCAAGGAGGCGGGGTTGCGCCTGCTGCGCGCGCCGAGCCGGCCCCGCTGGACCCCGTACCTCACCCTGCGGCCGCACCAGCGGCTCGATTCCTGGCACCGCTTCGCCGCCGACGGCAACCGGCGGGCCTCGCACGGTTCCTGAAGGCGCCGCAGCGCGGCGGTTGGATCTGGTGCGGGCGCCGGCCGCCCCCGGGCCGTAACATGCCCCGCCCGCTGCTTCCCGGAGTTCCACCGATGAATCGACTGCTCACCGCCCTTGCCTGCCTCTCCCTGACGCTGCCCGTCCTGGCCCAGTCGCCGGCCCAGCTCCGCGGCGAGCTGCGCAGCAAGGAGTCGGCGGCCAAGGGCGATCCGGACAAGCTGTTCGAGATCGCGAAGTGGGCGCAGGAGGTGGGCCTCGCCGCCGAGACCAAGCGCATCCTGCAGGCCGTGCTGAAGACCAAGCCCGATCACGAGGGCGCCAACCTCGCGCTGGGCAACGTGCTGTGGGAGGGCAAGTGGCTGCCGGCCAAGGAGGCCGACGCCCTGCGCAAGAAGGCCCTCGAGGCCGAGTTCAAGGAGAAGGGCATGGTCGAGGTGGCCGGCGTGTGGGTCGAGAAGGACCACGTCGCCGACGCCAAGAAGGGCGTGTTCCACTTCGGCGACGAACTCGTCACCAAGGACGATCTGGTGGCCCTGCAGTCCGGCAAGGTGCGCCATCCGGTGACCGGCCAGATGATCGACGCCGCCGACCAGGAGAAGGCGCAGACCATGTTCGCGATCGGCACCGAGAACCGCTGGGTCGACGAGAAGGAGGCCGATCGCTACCACGCCGACCCGGGCCGTCCCTGGGTCATCCGCACCGCCTACGCGACCATGGTGACGACCCTGCCGATCGGCAAGCAGATGCAGCCGAAGAACGAGATCGACGCTGGCTTCGAGTCGGTGAAGGGCTGGAACCACTTCCTCGGCGCCGTGCCGGGCCCGGCGTTCCGCCCCGTGGTGGTCATCGCCGAGACCGAGGACGACTACAAGCGCTGGGGCAACGCCATCGGCGACGGCTCGTCGGCCTACGGCGCCTTCCTCGGCACCGGGGAGCGGCTGGTGGAGATCCCGGGCCTGTCGTCGCCGACGGTGGTGGCGGTGTGCCACTGGCACAAGGACTGGGGGCCGTACTGGGCCCGGCACGCGATCGGTCTCGCCTACGCCCGGGCGATCCTGGCCGAGGCCCAGGTCGAGACGGTGCCGCAGTGGTTCCTGCAGGGCTTCGGCTCGCTGCCCAGCCGCCACAAGGACGCGTACCTCGCCGGCTACTTCGGCGAACTGCACGTGCAGAAGGGCGGCGTGAAGGACCTGAAGGCCTGGTTCTCCTCGTTCCAGATCAGCGGCGAACTGGAGCCCAAGGCGATCGACGCCAACATCTACCAGGCGGGTCTCGTGCTCTCCTTCGCGGTGAAGGGCGGCGACGCCAAGGTCACCGATGCGATGATGGAGGTGAGCCAGCAGATCGCCGCCGGCAAGGGCAAGGGTCTCGACAAGGCCATCGACAAGCTCGCCCGGCTGATCGCCGAGCGTGAGGACGCGGTGAAGGCCTACCTGCAGAAGGTCGTGGCCGCCAAGGGCCGCTGAGGCGAGGTCACCGACAGGTGGGCCGGTGCCGCCGGCCACCTTCCGCCGGCGCACCCGCCCGACCGCCCGGCCCCGGGAGCCACGATCGAACACAAAATCATATCCGACAGACACTTATGACGACCAAGCAGCTGTTCTCCCCAGTTCTCATGGCGGCGGCCCTCGCGGCTCTGCCCCTCACCGCGCAGAGCTCGATCCTGCCCTACCTGCCGAAGGACACCATGATGGTGGTGGAGGCGCCGGACCTCGCCGGCTCGATGGCCGACTTCGGCAAGATGCCGCTGGCCAAGATCTGGCACGAGGAGGAGGTCCAGCAGTTCGTCCAGGACCTGGTCGACATGGGCAAGGGCCAGTTCGACCGGCACTTCAAGCAGCTGAAGGAGATGCACGCCCAGGGCGCCTTCCCGGTGGACCCGGACAAGCTGATGGCCCTGCGGGTGCAGAGCCTGACCTTCGCGATCACCAAGCTCGACCTGGTCATGGGCAAGTACCAGCCCGAGCCCTCGATCGGCATGGTGGTCTGGCTCGACTTCGGCGACTCGGCCAAGGAGTGGTTCGGCCTCGTGCAGATGGGCCTCGGCATGCTCGAGCAGCAGGCGGGCGCCAACGTCGCGCGGACCGATTCCAAGGTCGGTGATGCCACCGTGGTCAACCTGGCCCCGACCCGCGCCAATGCGCCGCCGATGAGCCTGTGTGTCGCCATGCAGGGCAACGGGCTGCTGATCGGCACCCTGGAGAGCGAGGTCAAGGCCATCCTGACCAGCCTGCAGGCCGGCACGCCGGTGCTGTCGACCACCGACGACTTCAAGGCGAGCGCCGCGACGCTGGACGCCCAGGGCAGCGAGATGCGCATGTTCATGCGCATGGGCCCCGGTCTCGACTTCGCGATGAAGGCGCTCGGGATGGCGGCGCAGATGGAGCCCGACTTCCCGGTGGATCCCGACGGCATCGGCCGGGCGATCGACGCGCTCGGGCTGCGCGGCATCAAGTCGATGGGCGCGACCTCGACCTACGAGAACGGCATGAGCGTGAGCCGCAGCTACACCGTGGCGCCGGCGCCCGAGCGGCGCGGGCTCACCGCCACCAGCAACAAGAACCTCGACACCGGCTTCCTGAAGTGGGTGCCGAAGGAGGCGGTGAGCTTCGGCGCGTCCACCATGGAACCGATGGGCATCTACGACGCCCTGGCCAACGCCCTGAAGGCCTACGACCCCAACTTCGCCGAGATGGCGCTGGGCCAGCTCGCCGAGATGGAGAAGCAGGTCGGCTTCACCCTGCGCGACGACCTGTTCGGCTCGATGGGCGACGGCTACGCCTGGTGGATGATGCCGATGGGCACCATCACCGCCCCGCCGGAGGCCGCGCTGGTCGTCAAGGTGAAGGATCAGGAGCGCCTGGTGAAGGTCCTGAAGAGCCTGTCGGCGATGACCGACGGCATGGTCGAGATCGAGGAGGGCGAGAAGCGCGGCATCAAGGCCTTCCAGATCCGCGTCAACGCCGATCCGAGCGGCGGCATGGGCGTCAACCCGTTCGACATCCTCAGCCCGACGTTCTCGTTCCACGACGGCTACCTGGTGGCGGGCTTCTCGCCGAGCGACGTCAAGCGCGTCATCGACCGCATGGGCCGCGAGGACGACCCGAAGGGCGACATCCGCGGCAACAAGGAGTTCGCGCCCTACCTGGCCAAGCTGCCCGCCGAGATGCAGAGCCTGTCCTTCACCGACTGGAAGGCGCAGTTCGAGGGCATCTACCAGATGATCACCGGCGTGCTGGCCTTCGTGCCGGTGAGCGAGGAGATCCCGCTGGACATGTCGCTGTTGCCGGAGAGCAACACCATCACCAAGCACCTGTTCGGCTCGATCACCTACACCCAGGTCGACGCCAATGGCTTCACCGCCACGTCGATGGGGCCGTTCGGGCCCGAGGTCCTTGCCATCATCGGTGCGGCGATCGGCGCCGGTGCCGGCGTGGCCGCGACCCGTCGCGGCTTCTGAGCCAATGATCGGAGCGGCTGCATCGTCAGCCATCGCCCACGCCCTGGAGCGCCCCGCGCGCTCCGGGGCGCTGTCGTTCCTGGGCGCGACCCTGGCGCTCGTTGCCGGCGCCGCCCCGGCCCAGCACCTCTCGGAGCTGCAGGGCCGCAGCAGGGGCGGCGCCGTCGAACTGCACCAGGCGGTGCTCGACGCCCGCAACGACGCGCTGGCGCTCCTGGTCGCCTCGCACCCCGACGACCGCTACGTCCTGCCGGCCGCGCTCCTGCGCCACCGCCATGGCATGCGCGTGGCCGTCCTCCTGGCGACCCGCGGCGGTGGCGGTCAGAACAGCCGTGGCCCCGAGACCGGTGACGCGCTCGAACGCATCCGCACCCTCGAGACCGAGGCCGGCTGTTCCCTTCTCGGCGCCGACGTGTGGTACCTCAACCGGCCCGACGGCGGCTACCGCCGCACCGCCGAGGAGACCTACGGCGAGTGGGGGAAGGCGGGCACCGAGGCCGACCTGGTCCGCCTCCTGCGCACCATCCGCCCGGACCTCGTCCTCACCACCCATCACGCCGAGGAGAACCACGGCCACGACCTCGCCCTGGTCGAACTGCTGCGCAACGCAGTGGCCCGGGCCGCCGACCCCGCGGTGACCAGCGGCGACCTGCCGCCCCATCGCGTCCCGCGGTTCGCCATGGGCGCCACCAGCAGCCCACCGCCCGACGCCCTGCGCCTGCCGTTCGAGGTGGTCGATCCGGTCCGCGGCGTGACCTTCCGTCGCCTCGCCTACGACGTCATCGCCCGAACCCACCCCAGCGCCGGCCCCCTCGGCCCGATGGAACAACTCTACGAGGCAGAGTTGCGGCTGGTGCCGGGCCTCCCCGGCACCTCGCTCGGCGCCGATCTGGCCGCCGGCCTGCCGAGCCTCTGCGACGAAGGCCGCTGGCCGGGCTCCGGCTCGCCGGCGGCCTTCCGCACCCGCGTCGAACGCGACCTTCCCGCCGCCCTGCAGGACCCGGAGACCCTGGTGACCGTGGCCCTGGCCGCCCTGCGTGATCTGGATGCCCTTCCCACCTCCGGCGATGCCGACACCCAGCGCCGACTGCACCGGCGCATCGAGGCCCTGGAACGGGTCGTGCGGATCGGCTGCGGCGTGCAGGTCGAGGTCGACGCCGAACCCGGCGCCGTCGCCGTCCCAGGCGAGCCCCTCCACCTCGCCCTCCGCATCCACAATGCCGACGTCCGCGAGCTCACCGACGTCCGGATCGAGGCCCTCAGCGGTGGCACCATCGACATCAATGTGGCGCCCGGCGAGCCCGTCACCGGCGTGCCCCGGACCAGCACCATGCACGCCAGCCTGGCCCTCACCGTCCCCCGCGACGCGCTGCGCGCCGACGGCCCGGGCCCGTTCGCGCGGGACCGCTACACGCCGCCCATCCGCCTGCGCGTGCTCTTCGCCATCGACGGCCGCGCCATCCCGGTGCCCATCGACGTGCCCGTCGACCTCCGGCCGCCCCTCGAGGTCGAGGTCGTGCCGCCGATGCTGCTCCTGCCCAACCACCGCGAGTCCCTGCAGTTCACCGTCGTCGTCCAGCGCAACTCGCAGTTCCCCATCGACGACACCGTCGAGGTGCTTGGCCCGGCGGGCTACGTCGTCGAGGGCAACCGCCGTCGCGTCGAACTCCGCCTCACCCGCGGCGACAGCCTCGCCTTCGCCCTCCGTGCCCCCGCCGGCCGCAAGTCCGGCGTCGACGTCCTGCGCATCCGCGTCGCCGACCAGCGCATCGCCCTGCCCGTGCATCGGGTCGACGTCACCATCGATCCTCAGCTCCGCGTCGGCCTCGTCCGCGGCAGGGACGACACCCTGGTGTCCGTCCTCGGCATCGGCGGCCTCGGCCTGCGCTGGTCCGAACTCAGCGACGCCGACCTCGCCGTCCGCGACCTGGCCGACTTCGACACCATCGTCATCGACATCCGCGCCCTGCGCGACCGCCCGCGCGCCCACCGCCAGTTCCGCCGCCTGCTCGACTTCGCCAGCCGCCCCGGCCGCCGCCTCGTGGTCTTCTACCACAAGGACACCGAGTACCACCCGCCCGGCGAAGGCTTCGTCGGCGCGCCCTTCCAGCCCTTCCAGATCGGCCGCGGCCGCGTCACCCGGCCCGACGCGCCGGTCCGGCTCCTCCTGCCCGACCACGTCCTGCTGACCCGCCCCAACCGCCTGCTGGCCAGCGACTGGGATGCCTGGGAGCAGGAGCGCGGCCTCTACTTCCCCAGCGTCTACGCCGACCAGTACCAGGCGCCGATCGAGATCGCCGATCCGGGCCAGCCGCCGGAGCGCAGTGCCCTGCTCTACGCCCGCACCGGCGACGGCGAGTTCGTCTACTGCGCCCTCTCCCTCTACCGCCAGCTCAAGAAGCTGCACGACGGCAGCGTACGCCTCCTGGCCAACCTGCTCACGCCGACGCCGAAGTGACGCTCAGCGGCGCCTTGCCCAGTGCAGGCCGCAGAACACGATGTTGGCCGCGGCGATGCCGAGCAGGGCGAGCCTGCCGTTGCCGGTCTTCACCCACAGCACCACCGACCACAGGGCGATCGCGCCGGCCACCAGGATCGACCCGGGCACCGTGCGGCGTGGCCGCAGGACGAGGCGCGGGCCGCCATCGGTGCTCGCCGCCAGCGCCAGGGTCTTCTGCAGGCTGGCGCCGAGATCGCCCATCTCGGTGCCGAGCTGGGTGAGCGCGTGCTCGATGCGCTGCTGCCCGTGCTGGGTCGCCGCCAGTTCGCGTCGCAACGCGGCCAGCGCCGGTTCGAAGGATGGCGCAGGTGTGGGCGTTGGTGCCGGTGCCTCTTCGCGCCGGTCCGCGGGGGCGAAGCCCGGCTCGCTCGACGGAGCCACCGCGGCCTCCGGTGCATCCAGCGTCACGTCGCCCTCGGTGGCGTCCTGCTGCGGCGGCGGTGCCGGATCCTCGACGTCCTGCGCGACGATCGCGTCCGGCGTCTCGGCGAGGGCCGCAAGCTCTTCGGTGAACTCAGGCTCGGTTGCAGTCACCGGCGCGGGCGCTGTTGGCGCGGCATCGATCGTGGGATCGATGACATCGTCGAGGCTGTCCTCGAACGTCGGCGCGGGGGTCACCGCCGATGCTGCTTCGTCGGCGATCGCGGATTCGTTCTCGACCGGCTCCGGCGCTGCCGCATCGACGATCTCGGCCACCTGCGCCGTGTCCACCGCGGTGAGCTCCGTCGATTCGAGGGGTCCGACCTCGACGTTTGCTTCGGCTGCGTCGGGAGTGGCCGGCGCCGTCACGTCGGCTTCCGGCGCGACGATGTCTGACGGAACTTCCTCGAAGGTCGCAGGCTCGTTGGCGGCCTCGGCGAAGTCGAGATCCGGTTCGC
>CAZMGG010000051.1:23849-34839 GCA_964565715.1 uncultured candidatus Brocadiaceae bacterium
ACGTCGGCGCGGGGGTCACCGCCGATGCTGCTTCGTCGGCGATCGCGGATTCGTTTTCGACCGGCTCCGGCGCTGCCGCATCGACGATCTCCTCCACGAAGGTCGGAGGCTCCGTCGATTCGAGGGGTCCGACCTCGACGTTTGCCTCGGCTGCGTCGGGAGTTGCCGGCGCCGGCACGTCGGCTTCCGGCGCGACGAGGGCTGGCGGACCGTCCTCGAAGGTCGCAGGCTCGTTGGCGGCCTCGGCGAAGTCGAGATCCGGTTCGCTTGCGACCGTCGGCGCGGGCGCTGCTGGCGCGGCATCGATCGTGGGATCGATGACATCGTCGAGGCTGTCCTCGAACGTCGGCGCGGGGGTCACCGCCGATGCTGCTTCGTCGGCGATCGCGGATTCGTTCTCGATCGGCTCCGGCGGTGCCGCCTCGGCGATCTCGGCCACCTGCGCCGTGTCCACCGCGGTGAACTCTGTCGATTCGATGGGTCCGACCGGGACGCGTGCTTCGGCTGCGTCCGGAGTTGCCGGCGCCGGCACCTCGGCAGTCTGCTCGACCAGCGCGGTTGGGACCTCGTCGACGATGGCGGGCTCGTCTGCAGCGTCCGACGCCGCAGGCGGGGCAGCGTCGACGTCCGGTTCGTCCGCCACTTCGTCCACCGCGGAGGGCATTTCGTCCCAGCCGGCGGTGAGGTCCATCAACGCATCGGCGTCGAACCCCTCGAAGGCGCCGTCGGCATCCCAATCCGCGTCCTCGTCGCTGGACGACGCAGCGGGAACATCCGCCTCGACTTCCCTGGCGGACGGCTCGCCGGTGGCGGCTTCGTCGCGGCGGGCCTGGTCGGCATGGGCTTCGAGGTCGCCGAGGAGGTCCATGGCCTCGTCGTGCAGGGTCTCGTCCACCGCCGGACCGAGGGTCTCGATCAGCATCTCGGCGGCGGTGTGCTCGAGCCGTTCGGCGTCCGCCGCGAGGTCTGGAGCGGGGGCGGGAACGGGAGCGGGAGGCGCCGGCGCCGGTGGAGCGGGCTCCTCGACGCGTTCGTGGCGATCGATGAGGACGCGCAGCATCGCGGCGCGGGCCCGGGCGGGGGCCAGGATCGCGTCACCCTTGCCGATCAGGGCGAGGTCGGCGGTGAGGCGGTCGCGCAGCTTCGGATCGGTGACGCCGAGGACGACGTCGCCGTCGCCCGGGGTGTCGCTGGGAGCCAGTTCGCCGAGGCACTCGACCCACCCCTCGCGGAGCCAACGCAGGACCTCCTGCGGCGGGACCCCGAGCCTGGCGAGGTCCGACCGCATGAGCAGCGATTGGGTCTTGGTGTTGGAGTCTGGCGCCATTCCGGAGAAGTGCGCCGACCTCGCTCCCTGCCGCGTCGTTCTTCGGTCGCGGGGAGCCTGCGTGTGGAGCCAAGCGTGGCACCGGCTGGAAGGGCCGGTGGCAAGGGGCTCAGCGGGCGCGGGGGAAGGCCATCCGATCGTGGCGGGAGCGGATCATGCGCACCTCCTGCACGTCGCGGCCGGCGCGGAGGAGGTGGAAGCCGTTGACATCGACCAGGCTGTAGTCGCCGTTGACGTAGTGGATCTCGAGGCGGAGGCCTTCGGGCAGGCCCTCGAGGACGCGGACGGAGACCAGGTTGCGCGAGGCGATGTCGTTGCTCTGGCCCGTGCGATCGACGTAGCGGAAGGTGTCGAAGCTGGCGAGCGAGGTCTGGTCCTCCTGGGTCTGGCCGGGGACGTCGGGTCCCTGGGGAACCATGGCGAGGAGGGCGAGGGCGATGGAGACGGGGAGGAGGACCTTCCAGGCTGACTTCATGACGGACTCCGTGCGGGGGGACGCGGGCAGGGCTTCTCCGGCCCGCGGCGGGGGCCTATGACGGCACGGCGCCGTGCATCTGCCCGCTTTCTGTCTTGCGTTCCTCTGCTGGGCCTTCCAGCAGCCGAATGAGCCCTGGACCGTATCCGCGGGCCAGGGCTCCGTCTCCGTGGAGGTGGTGGAGCGGGTGCGGCAGGCGACCGGCGAGGCGGTGCGGGAACTGGTGCCGAGGTTCGGCGGGATGCAGCCGCGGCCGTTCCGGGTGGTGGTGCATGGCAGCGGCGCGGATCTGCCCGAAGGGCTGCGCGGGGGGCACCATCCCGGGTCGCCGGGGCTGGCGGTGCTGGGCGGGCAGGAGATCCACCTGCTCCTGCGGGAGCTGCGCGACCAGGATCGGGGGGATGCGGTGCGGACGGTGGTGACGCACGAGGTGGTGCATCTGCTGCTGCACCAGCTGGCCGGCGAGTGGGGGGCGGGCGTGCCGCGGTGGTTCCACGAGGGCATGGCGCAGACGCTGGCGGGCGATGGCTACCTGGGGGCGCGGGAGCAGGACATCGTCTGGCGGGCGTCGACGCGGCGGCTGCTGTGGTTCTCGGACCTGATCGAGGATTTTCCGCACCACCCGCTCGAACTGCAGCTGGCGTACGCGCAGAGCTACTCGTACGTGGCCTGGCTGGTGGGGCAGTTCGGGCTGGAGGCGATGCTGGACGTGGTGCGGGCGATGGGGCCGGAGACGACGTTCGCGCAGGGGCTGGTGCGGGTGACCGGGTTGCCGACGGTGGTGCTGCAGGATCGGTGGCGCGACTACCTGGTGCATGGCAGCGGCGCCGGATCACGGGCCATGCTCGATCTGTGCTTCCCGCTGTCGATGGTGCTGGCCTTGCCGTTGCTGGCCCTGGCGCTGATCCGAAGGCTGCGGTCGGACGATCGGGCGAGGGATCGGATGCGGCGCCAGGAGATCGTCGAGAACGCGACGCCGCCGGGGGAGGATCCGCCCGGCGGAACGGGGTGAGGGGCGTTGGGCGGCAAGATGCGCTGGCGGGGCGGCGGTGGCGGTAGCTAAAAGGAGGGCGTGAGCATCCGTCCGTGCGTCCGTGTCCTGACCGCCGTCCTGCTGCTGGCGTGGCTGTGCGCGGCCGGCGGGTGCGTGACCCACGAGCATCGGATCGGCCTGGGGCCGACCGGCGCCGGCGCCGAGCATGGGCGGCAGTACTATCTGTTCTTCGGGCTGATGCAGTTGAACGATGTCGACGTGCAGCGGATGGCCAGCGACCTGAACAGCTACTCGGTGGAGACCAGGTTCGGCTGGACGGACCTGATCCTGTCGCCGTTCCTGCTGCCGTTGAGCATCACCACGCGCAGCGTGACGGTCCGGCGGTGAACGAGACCAGGGTCCAGACCCTGGATGCGGAGCAGGCGGCGCGCCTCGAACGGGAGCTGCGGGCGAGCCTGCCGCCGGATGCCGACTGGCGGCCGGTGCCGCACGCCCGGTTCTCGGTGAAGGCCGAGGGCGTGGTGCTGACCTGCTACCGGAGCGGCAAGGTGGTGCTGCAGGGCAGTGACCTGGATGGCTTCGCCGCGCGGCACCTGGGTGGAGTGGGGGCGAAGAGCGCCGGCGCGGCGGCGGGGGGGGCGGCGCTGGCGTTCACTGTGCCGACGATCGGCAGCGACGAGGCCGGCAAGGGCGACTACTTCGGGCCGCTGGTGGTGGCGGCGGTGTTCGCCGAGCCCGGGCAGGCCGGGATGCTGGCGCAGATGGGCGTCGCCGATTCGAAGACCATGGCCGACCGGCGGATGATGCCGCTGGCCGAAGGGCTGGAGCGCACCTTCGACTGCGAGGTGCGGGCGCTGATGCCCGACGAGTACAACGGGCGGTATCGGGCCGATCCGAACGTGAACCACCTGCTGGCCGATCTGCACGCCGACGCGCTGACGGCGTTGCTCGCCCGTCATCCGGGCGCGCTGGTGGTGGTGGACCGCTTCGGCGCCGAGGCGCTGGTGGCCGAGCGGCTGGGCCGGCGCGCCGCGAGACCGGCCGGGCTGGTGCAGGTGCCGCGGGCGGAGGCGCATCCGGTGGTGGCGGCGGCGTCGGTCGTGGCGCGGGTGCACTTCCTCGAGGGGCTGGCCCGCTGTCAGGACGAGGCCGGCACCGATCTGCACAAGGGCGCGGGGGAACCGGTCGACGTCGCCGCCCGCCGGGTCTGGCTCATCGGCGGCGAGGCGCTGCTGGGCGCCGTCGCCAAGCTGCACTTCCGCAACACGGAACGCATCCAAGGAGGACGTCGATGACCATCGCGCTGCAGTTCCTGGGCGCCGCCCGCCACGTCACCGGCAGCAAGCACCTGCTGAAGGTGGGCGGGCGCGGCGTCCTGCTCGATTGCGGGCTGGTGCAGGGTCCGCGGGACATGGCCACCAAGGCCAACCGCGAGCTGCCGGTGTCGGCGGCGAACGTCGACACGGTGGTGCTGTCGCACGCCCACATCGATCACTCCGGGGCGCTGCCGCGGCTGGTGAAGCTGGGCTACGAGGGCCCGATCTGGTGCACCGACGGCACCGCCGACCTGCTGCGGGTGATGCTGCTGGACGCCGCCAACATCCAGGAGAGCGATGCGCGCTACCTGCGGAAGAAGGGCCACGACGTGGAGCCGCTCTACGACACCGCGGACGTCGAACGGACGCTGCGGCAGCTCCGGCCGGTGCCCTACGGCAGGCCCACCGAGGTCTTGCCCGGCGTGAAGGTCGAGTTCCTCGATGCCGGCCACATCCTCGGTGCGGCGATCGTGGTGCTCGAGGTGGAGTCGGGCGGCAGCCGGCGGCGGATCGTGTTCACCGGCGATCACGGCCGCAAGCACCTGCCGATCCTGCGCGATCCCGAACGCATCCCGGAGTGCGACGTGCTGATCACCGAGTCGACCTATGGCGACCGGCAGCACGAGAAGCTGGGCGATCTGCCGGAGATGCTGGCGCGGATCATCGACGAGGAGATGCAGGACGGCGGCCGGATCCTGATCCCGGCGTTCGCCGTGGGCCGCACCCAGAACATCGTGCTCTACCTCGGGCGGCTGATGGACAGCGGCCGCATCCCGCGGATCCCGGTGTGGGTGGACTCGCCGATGAGCCGCGAGGCCACCAAGGTGATGTCGCGGCATCCGGAGCTGTTCGACGCCGAGACGCGCAAGATCCTCGCCCGCGGCGAGCACCCGTTCTTCTTCGATGGCGTGCGCTACGTGGCCGACGTGGAGGAGAGCAAGAGCCTGAACGGCGTGCGCAGCGGCGTGATCGTCGCCGCGTCGGGCATGTGCGAATCGGGTCGCATCGTGCACCACCTCAAGCAGACCGTCGGCCGGCCCGAGGACTGCGTGCTGCTGGTGGGCTTCCAGGCCCACGGCACGCTGGGCCGACGGCTGCTGGACGGCGCCGAGGAGGTGCGCATCCTGGGCGACACGTTCCAGGTGCGGTGCAAGGTGCGGTTCATGCCGGGGCTGTCGGCGCACGCCGACGGCGACGAACTGCTGGCCGGGAGCCGGCACCTGGCGGCGACGTGCCGGCAGGCGTTCGTCGTGCATGGCGAGGAGGCGCCGGCCCTGGCCTACGCCGACCGGCTGCGGGCCGCCGGCTTCCGCAAGGTGGAGGTGCCGCAGAAGGGCGAGACCTTCGAGGTGGGCTGATGCGGCTGCCGTTCGTCAAGATGGAGGGGGCCGGCAACGACTACGTCTACGTGGACGGCATCGCCGCGCCGTTTCCGGCCGAACGGGGCCCGGCGGTGGCGCGGTTCGTCGCCGACCGCCACTTGGGGGTGGGCGGCGACGGCCTGATCGTGCTGGCGCCGGGTGCGCGTGCCGCCGTGCGCATGCTGATGTGGAATGCCGATGGCTCGCGCGGCGCCATGTGCGGCAACGGCCTGCGCTGCCTCGCCGCCCTGGCGCGGGACCGCGGCCATGTCGACCGGGACGCGTTCGAGGTGGAGACCGACGCCGGCCTCGCCGCGGTGACCGTCGTGCGGCGCGAGGGTCCGAACGCGACGGTGCGGATCGCCCTGCCGGCGGCGTCGGTGCGGGCCGACGCCGAGACGATCGAGGTGGCCGGCGGGCCGGTCCGGTTCCATGCCGGCGACGCCGGCAACCCGCACGCGGTGGTGTTCGTCGCTGGCGATCCGGAACGCCATCCGGTGGCGACGCAGGGCGCGGCGATGCAGTGCCATCCGCGGTTCCCCGATGGCGTCAACGTCGAGTTCGTGCAGGTGCTGCCCGACGGTGCCCTGCGGCAGCGCACCTGGGAGCGCGGGTCGGGCGAGACGATGGCCTGCGGCTCCGGCGCGGCGATCGCCGCCCTCTGCGCCGTCCGCATCGGCGCCGTGCCCGGCCCGCGGGTGCCCGTGCGGCTGCGCGGCGGCGAGCTGACCGTCGAGGTGACGCCGTCCGGTCTTGTCCTGGAAGGGCCCGCCCGTACCGTGTTCCGCGGCGAGATCGAGGTCCCCGAGCCGGGAGCCACCGATCGCGCCGCCGGCACCTGACGCCCGCTACCCTCCGCCCGGGAGAACCATGGCCTTCTACATCTCGCTCGGTGTCCTCGTCCTGCTGATCCTGATCACGATCGGCATCTACAACGGCCTGGTGAGCGGCCGCAACGACACCAAGAACGCGTGGAGCCAGATCGACGTGCAGCTGAAGCGCCGGCACGACCTGATCCCCAACCTGGTGGAGACCGCCAAGGGCTACCTCAAGCACGAGCGGGAGACGCTGGAGGCGGTGATCCGCGCCCGGCAGATGGCGGTCGACGCCAAGGGGATCGGCGAGCAGATCAAGGCCGAGAACATGCTGACCGGCACGCTGCGCAGCCTGTTCGCCGTGTCCGAGAACTACCCGGACCTGAAGGCCAACCAGAACATGATGAAGCTGCAGGAGGAGCTGACGTCGACCGAGAACCGCATCGGTTTCGCCCGGCAGGCCTACAACGACTCGGTGATGCGCTACAACAACAAGTGCGAGCAGTTCCCGGGGTCGATCATCGCCGGCATGTTCGCCTTCAAGCTGGCGGAGTTCTTCGAGGTCGAGAACCCGGTGGAGCGACAGGCCGTGAAGGTCCAGTTCTAAGGCCGCTGCTGCCGCCCGCGGCACGGCCGTTGCTCACGGCTCGCCCGGCCCGTGTCGACGGCCGCAGCTCCCTCCCTCCACGATCCGCATCATGGTCATCGACACGGACCCTCCGTTGCGCGGCAAGGTGGCCGTCCTCGCCGGCGCCACCGGCGCCGTCGGCTCGGCGTTGCTGGCGCGCCTGCTGTCGGGCGGCGCGAGCGTGGCGGCGGTCGTGCGCAAGCCCTGGCAGGTGGCGAAGGTGAGCGAGGTGATCCCGGTCGCCGATCGCGCCCGCTGCCTCGTGGGTTGCGCACCGCCCGGCGACAGCGAGGCCCTCGCCGGCTTCGTCAAGGGCGCGGGGGACGCGCTCGGTCCGCTGGACGCGCTGCTGTGCGCGGCGGGGACCTTCCGGCCGGCGCCGTTCGGGCGTGAGGAGGCCGCGGCGTTCGCGGAGCAGATCGAGGCGAACTATCTGGCGCCGGCGCTGCTGGCCCGCGCCGTCGTGCCGCCGATGCGGCGTCGGCGGGCCGGCGCCCTGGTGTTCGTCGGCGCCGATGCGGTGGGCGTGGCCGGCGGGTCGGGCATGGCGGGCTACCTGGCCAGCAAGGCGGCGCTGCACGAACTGGTCCGCGTGCTCGCCGCGGAACTGGCCGAGGCCGGCATCCGCGTCGCCGCGGTGCTGCCGGGGATCGTCGACACCGAGGCCAATCGCCGGGCGATGCCGCAGGCCGATCCGCGCGACTGGCTGCCGGTGGGGCGCGTCGTCGACGCGATGCTGCGGGCGGCGTTCGGACCGCCGCCGGCTGGGCCCCTGTTGGCCGTCGATCGCTGACGCTACAAGGGCGGTCATGACCCGCATCGCCCGGCGCACGCTCCTGCCGTTGCTGCTGGCCGCCGTCGCCGCGGCGCAGCCACCGACGCCGCAGCAGCCGAAGCAGGATCCGCCGCCGGACCGTGCCGCACTGGACCGGGCCGCGGTGAAGTGGCTGGCGTCGGATCAGAACGACGAGTCGCTGCTGGGCGTCACCGTGCGCGCGATCCGGGCCGCCGGCGAGGACGGCCTGCGCTGGCTCGGCGAGAAGCTGCAGGCGGAGGACGGCCGCAGCACGCCCTACGCCCGCGGGCTGCGCTCGCTGGTCCGGCACGTCTGCCTCGACTTCCTGGAGCAGGCCCGCAAGAGCGGGATGCAGTTCGCCGGCCAGTACGCGCCGTTGCGCCACCTGCAGCCGGTGGCCGGCGAGCTGTTCGAGCGCCTGCTGCTGGATCCGCCCGACTGGTATCCGAGCAACCAGCGCCTGCACGTGGTGCCGGTCCTGCGCGACCTGCTGACGGCGCCGCCGGGGCCGGACCTGCTCGACCGGCTGGAAGGCATCGCCGGCGACGAGGCGCGCGAGGAGAGCGGGCTGCGGCGGGCGCTGGCGTTCGCGCTGCACCAGTGGGGCCGGCCGGCGCTGGCGCAGAAGGCGATCGATCGCTGGCGGGCGCAGAGCGCCGAGGGCGACCTGGAGGATCGCGTGCACGCGCTGCGCAGCCTGGCGGACGTCCACTACCAGCTGCGCGACTACAAGGCGGCGGCGGCGGTGCACGTGTCGATGCAGGGCATCGCCCGGGCCGGCCAAGTCGACCTGTGGCCGTCGGACCACTACTGGGCGGCGTGCTGCTTCGCCCTGATGGGCGATCTGGAGCGGGCCTGGGCGGCGTTCGACGAGTGCGTGGCGATGCAGGCCTCGCCGCACGTCGATCCGTCGCTGAAGCTGGAACGGTCGCTGTTCGAGAAGGACCCGGACATCGCCCGGCTGCGCGGCTCGGAGCGGTTCGAGGCCGCCCTGCGCAAGGCGTTCCCGGAGCCGGCGGGCGCCAAGGACGGGGAGCGAAGGGACCGCTGAAGTGATCCTGCCGGTTGCCTTCGTGATCGGCCTGGTGGCGCTGGTCGCGGCCGAGCAGATGGGCGCGGTGCTGCCCGGCAGCGGCTCGTCGGTGGCCATGCTGACCTGGTCGCTGGCGATGGCGACGCCGGCGCTGCTGGCGGCGTTCTCGCGGCAGGCCCTGCGGCGTGCGCTCGCCCGCGGGCGGCACCCGGGTCTGGGCGTGAGGCTGCCGTTGCGGCTCCTGCCGGGCGCCGTGCCGGTGGTCTACTTCCTGCTGCTCACCGAGGGCACCTGGCTCGATCTGGCCGATGGGCTCGGCGGCGGCAGCGACACGGCGCGGGTCGGCTGGCTCCTGCTGCCGTTGTGGTGCCTGGAGCTGCTGCGGCTGATCGGCGAGTCGGCGGTCCATCGGCGGCTGCGGACGGCGGGGCTCACCGACGGCGACGGCCTGCTGCGCGAACGTCTGGCCATGCTGCTGCTGGTGTCGATCCCGATGCTGCTCTACGGCGTCGCCAGCGACGTGCTGGCCCAGGGTCGCGGCCTGGAGGTCCTGTTCCACGCCAGCGCCACCGGGACGATCGTCGGGCTGGGCGTGTTCCTGCTGGCGATGAGCGTGTTGATGCCGCTGGTCTTCCGCGTGCTGTTCCGGGTTTCCGCGGCGCTGCCGTGGACCGTGGCCGACGAACTGCGAGCGACGGCGCGGGCGATGGGCTTCGCGCCGCGGCAGGTGCTGGAGATGCGCACCGATCACCGGCTGGTGAACGCGGCGCTGGTCGGACCGCTGCCGTGGCCGCGCTATCTGGTGCTGACCGACGGACTGCTGGCGGCGCTCGACACGACCGCGCTGCGCGGCGTCGTGGCCCACGAGATCGGCCACGCCCGTGCCCGGCATCCGGCGCTGCTCCTGCTGCTGTTCGTGGTGGTGCCGGCGCTGTTGTTGCCGCTCTTGGAACTGCTCGGGGCCGGCGAACTGGCGCCGCTGGGCGGGCTGGCGCTGGCCGCCGGCGTCGCCGGGCTGGGGCTGGCGACGCTGCGGTTGGTGGGCCACCGGTTCGAACACGAGGCCGACATCGCCTCGGTGCGTGTGCTCGGCGCCTCGCCCTGCGTCAGCGCGCTGCGACGGGTCGGCGAGATCACCGGCCAGGACCCGCGCCGCGGCGGCCTGCTGCATCCGAGCGAGCTCCGCCGCATCGAGTGCATGGTGCGGTGGGAGACCGAGCCCGAGTATCGGGCGCGCTTCCAGGCGAGCGGCCGTCGGTTGCGGACGGGCATCGTGGCGGCGGTGGTGCTGGCCGCGGTCGTGGGTTCCTGGTCCTGCTGGCGGCTCTGGCCGGTCGAGCGGGCGGCGGTGGCGCTCTATCGCGGCGACGTCCCGGCGGCGCAGGCCGCCGCCGCCGCGGTGGGCACCGCCGTGCCGTCCGGGCAATGGGAGCCTTGGCTGCGTCTGCAGGAGGAGATCGAGGCTGCCGCGGCGATCGCGCCCGCCGGCGGGCCCTGGTCCGATGTCGCGCCGCGCCTGGCGGAGATGGGCTGGCAGCGCGGGCTCGAGGTCCTGCGGCAGGAAGGCCCGGTGGCCGCCCGCCGCTGGTTCGCGCTGGCCATCGTCGGCGACGCGCCATCGGCGGTGCGGCGTTGTCTCTACCTGTACTGCCAGGCGGAGCACGAAGGCGACCACGAGCGGGCCGACCGGATCCGGCGGCACCTGCTCGGACTGGACCTGCCGCCGGACGTGCGGCCCGCGCTGGGCGCGTAGCCGCCGCCCGGCCGCTAGTAGCGGTTGACCTCGACGGCCCAGGTCATCTCGCGGCGCCAGATCTGGTTGCCGTGGCGATCGAACTCGCGGACCTGGTTGTTCTCGGCGACCACGGTGTTGCCGTTGGGCAGCCGGTCGGCATCGCTGGGCGAGCTCAGGTTGTCGAGCTGCCAGACCACCTTGCCCTCCTTGTCGACCTCGATCACCGAACCCTTGGTGCGCAGCGTGACCAGCGTGTTGCCGTTGGGCAGGCGGTCGGCGTCGTGCACGTTGTTCATGTTCTTGACCTCCCAGACGACCTCGCCGGCGGCGCTCACCTCGATGACGCGGTCCTTGAGGACATCGGCGATCAGGGTGTTGCCGTTGGGCAGGCGATCGCAGTCGAACGGGCGGATGTCGACGTCGAACTTCCAGACGATCTTGCCGGCGGCGTCCACCTCGATGACGCGGCCGTTGAAGGTGTCGGCGATCAGGGTGTTGCCGTTGGGCAGG
>CAZMGG010000052.1:0-19419 GCA_964565715.1 uncultured candidatus Brocadiaceae bacterium
GCGCCGTGCCGCGCGAGTACATCCCGTCGGTCAAGGCCGGCATCGAGCAGTCGGTGAAGGGCGGCGGCCGCCTCGGCTTCCCGTTCGTGAAGATCCGCGCCGAGCTGTACGACGGTCAGAGCCACGACGTCGACTCGAGCGCCATGGCGTTCGAGGCGGCGGGCATGCTGGCCTTCCGCCTGGCCAGCGAGAACAACGCCCAGCTCCTCGAACCGATCATGAAGATCGAGATCGAGAGCCCGGAGGAGTACACCGGCGACGTGATTGGCGACCTCAGCTCCCGGCGCGGCATCGTCGAGGAGATGATCACCAAGCCGGGCGGCGTGACGGCGGTCACCGGCAAGGTGCCGCTGGCGGAGATGTTCCAGTACTCCACGCACCTGCGGTCGATGACCCAGGGCCGCGGCACCTACGCGATGGAGCCGGCGAGCTACGAGATCGTGCCGCCGAACATCGCCGCCAAGGTGCTCGAGGAATACGCCAAGGGCTAGGCCGGAGCCTGGTCTGCGCCGAGCAGCCGGATCCCCTCGTGGGCCACGGCGAACAGGATGCAGGGCGGTCCCGGCAGCGCCACCGGTGCGTGGACGCTGCCGTCCGGATAGCGGACCAAGGCCGGCGCGCGGTGTGCGCCGTGCGCGTCGGCGTAGCCGCCCTGCAGGACCATCACCTCCTCGACGCCCCGGTGGCGATGCGGGGGGTAGCCGTGGCCGGGCGCCATCTCGATCGCCGCCACCACCCGGCCCGTCCGTTCGTCGCTGGCGTAGAAGTGGACCCGCACGCCGGGGTAGCGGGTGGCGCGGAACGGGATCGAGGCCAGGTCCATGGCTGCATCATGGCGGCTGGGCCGGTTTCCCGTACCCTGCCCGGACCATTGCCCCGCCGCCGGCGGCAGCCCACCTGCACCCCATGACCGCTTCGCCCCGCGAGACCTGGTCGATCGAGGTCGACAAGGACTACCTGAAGTTCTCCGCCGCCCACTTCCTGATCTTCCCGGACGGCACGGCGGAACGGCTGCACGGCCACAACTACAAGGTCTACGTCACCGTCGAGTCGGCGCTGGACGCCCACGGCCTCGTGGTGAACTTCAAGGAGATCAAGCCACTGGTGCGGCAGCTCGTCGACGAACTGGACGAGCACCTGCTGATCCCGGGCCAGCATCCGGAGCTGCGGGCCACGCCGGTCGACGGCGGCGCCCTGGAGATCCGCTACCGCGAGCGGCGCTACCTGATCCCGGCCGAGGAGGTCATCGTGCTGCCGATCGGCAACTCCAGCGCCGAGAACCTGGCGGCCTGGGTCGGCCGTGAGATCGTGCGCCGCATGGCGCAGCGGTGGCCGGGCATGCGGCCGGCGCGCCTGACCGTGGCGGTGGAGGAGACCCCCGGGCAGCGCGGGGTCTTCACCTGGCAGGCGTAGCCGCCGGCTAGGCAGCCTGCCGGTAGCCGTAGAGCCAGCGGGAGGCGCCGTCGTCGACGTTCCGCACCGTGTGGCGCGTGCCGGCGGTGATGAGGACCTCCTGGCCGGGCTCGAGGCGGACGGTGTGTCCGTCCATCTCGACCACCAGGGTGCCGCTCACGACCAGCAGCACCTCGTCGACGTCGTGGACGAAGTCGGCCCAGATCTGGCCCGGCGGATCGACCCAGAGGTCGCAGGTGAAGCCGCGGGCGCGCCAGGCATCGCGCACGGCGGAACGATCGATGGTGGTGTGGTGCATCCTCGTCCCTCCCAGGGTGGAGTGCAGGGTGTCCGTGTTCCGCTGAGGCGCAGACAGGCGGGTGGTGGGCGCCGAACGGCGGACCGCAACATGAGAACGTGAGGCCATCCAAAAGGGAAGCGGCTGGTGGAAAGGAAGTTGCGGGCGTGGGGTCGGGATCCGGCAACGGGTCGCGCGGTGGTGAGGTGCGACCGGCTGTGGAAAGTTACGCACGAGGCCGAGGTAACCGGCTTTGGCGGCGGCAACTCAGAAGCGATCGTGCCCCGACGGCGGCCGCCAGTCCGAGCCCGGCTCGAAATGGGCCCACAGCCGGGCCGACAGGGCCCGCAGCAGGCGGTAGCCGGCGTTCTCCCGGTCCCAGCCCGTGTCGGCCTGGTCGCGGGTGATCGCGCAGAACACGTAGTCGCCGCCCGGCGCGCGCACCAGCACGACCTCGGAACGAGAACGGCTCACCGCCCCCTGCTTGCTGGCGGTCTGGACCCAGGGCGGCAGGGCCGAGAGGGCCTCGCCATCCCAGTGGATGCGGGCGAGGCAGCGCAAGAGCTCGTCGCTCACCGCCGGGCTGATCACCGCGCCGGCGCGGATCTGGACGAACAGTCCGGCCATCTCCCGAGGCGTGGTCTGGCCCCAACCCAGGCGTTCCCGGTCGGCCTCGCGCCCTGGCGTGCGGCTGTTGACGCGGGTGTGCCGCAGTCCCAGCCGTTCCAGGTGGGCGTTGATGGCCGTGCCCGTGCCCGCCAGTTCCTGGCACCAGAGGGCCGCCGTGTTGTCGCTGGTGGTGATGCTGAGCATCGCCACCTGGTCCAGGGTGACCGTGGCGCCATCCTGGAAGGAGCCCAGGAGGTCCTCGCCTGGGTAGAGCCGCTCGGCGCGGTAGGTCAGCTTCTGGCGGTAGTCGAGTTCGCCGGCCTCGACCCTGGCCAGCAGGCCGATCAGGATCGGCACCTTGATCATGCTGGCGGTCGGGAACAGTTCATCGGCGCGCACCTGGGCTTCGGCGCCGGTGCCGAGGTGCCGCACGTAGACCCCGACGGTGCCGTCGAAGCCGGCGACCGTGTCGTCGACGAGGCGCTGCAGGGCCGGATCCGGGCGCGGCGCGGCGGTCGTGGTGCGGGCGGCGGTGGTCCAGCCGGCGGGCGATGTTCCTCCGGCGGCGCAGGCGTTCCCGAGCAGCAGGGCGATGAGGCCGAGGAGGGAGGGAAGCGGGCCGCGGGGGGGCATGGTGGCCATTCTGCCGGCGCCTGCACCCCCGAAAAAAGATGCGGAACGCACCTGCATGGGTGGTGCGCTCCGCACGACGGCGCATCCGCTCGGACGATGCACCTGCAGGGAATGAGTCCCGTTCCCGGGTCGGATACTTGCTGGCGAGCCCGAGATGCCTGGTGGATCGCTGCCCACCTGGCTAGCACCTGGGCGTTGCACCCTGGAACAGACCCCTCTGATTCGCAGTGCCGGTCTCGGCGTCCGGAAAACTCACCAACGGGGCCCGGGAACGGGAAAGAGCGCCTGGGAGCGGCATGGGCTCCCAGGGTCAGCCGTTCCGACGCGGGGGCCCGGCGCGGTTGTTCCGTCGGCCGCGAGAATTCATCGGCCGCGGCAGCGGCGTGGCCGTGGTCGTCGGGCCCTTCCCATGGGCTGGACGGCTGGCGCGCTCAGGGCAGTACGGCGATGCCGGAGTCGACCCGGCAGGGCGAGGGGACCGCTGGTGCGGGTGACGGCGACGCCGGCAGCGGCGCATCCGGCCCGGCTGCGCCTGGCCGCGGCCGCGCCAACGATCGGACGGCGTGGGCGGCCGGGGTTGCGGTGGGGCGGCGTCGGGGCCCCGCGCGCAGCGTCCGCCCGAGGTGCGAGAACAGCGATGTCAGACCCATGCGAGGCCCCACCTAGTGGCGCCCGGTGGAGCGGTTACGGCGCCCTCCGGACTCAGGCGAAGATCGGCCGGGCCGGTGCGCCGCTCGCCGCAATGGTGCGGATGTGCGCATGCACCTCCATCGCCCGCGCCACGCACTGATCGCTGTTGTGGTACTCGTAGCGGCCGAACCGCCCGAAGGTGATCAGCCCCGACCGGTCGAACCACTCGCGCACGCGGGCGATGCGCCCGGCGAACGCGAGGTCCTGGTCGATGTAGGCGAACCGGCTCTGCGCGCACTCGGTGAGCACCACCGCGGTCGGGTCGAACAGGCCCGAGCGGCCCAGCGCCTGCACCACGTCGCGGAGCCAGTCCCGGGTGGGCTGCAGGTCGCCGCGGTGGGTCACCTCGGCCATGAACGACGCGTGGCCCGGCGGCGCGTTGTTCGGCGAGTAGTTGCTGAAGTAGGTGACGCGGTTGGTGGGGCCCTGCTCGGGGAACGGCAGGTAGACCCAGCTCAGCGGTTCGATCGGCGCGTCGGCGCGCACGCCGATCATCACGTTGACCAGCGAGATCGGCTGCAGGGCGCGGATGTCGGCGCGGATCGCCTCGGGCAGGTCGCGCAGGGCGGGCTCGATCAGCGGCAGCGGCGCGGTGTTCACCACCAGATCGAAGTCCTCGCCATCGACGGCGAAGCGATCGCCGACGCGGCGGACGTCGGTCACCGACACGCCGGTGCGCAGGGTGAAGCCGCCGCCGTCGATGGTGCCCCGGACCAGGGTCTCGAAGCCGCCGTCGCGCGGGAACCAGAACACCGACTGGTGGACGTAGCCGGCGGTGTCGATGCCGATCGCCGACCGCAGGATGTCGTCGATCGGCGCCTCCGGGACCCGGCCCGCCACCCAGTCGCTGGCCATCGTCGCCAGGTCGCGCTTCCAGATCTTCTCGTTGTAGGGAACCATGAAGTGGCGCGCGAAGCCCTCGCCCATGCGCCAGTCGATCCAGGCCCGGAAGTCGGCGGGGCAGGGCGTGCCCAGGCGCCGCTGCACGTGGGCCTCGAGGTAGCCCTTCAGGCAGTCGACGATGGCTTCCTTGGTGAGGTGACCGACGCCGTTCTCGAACGGATAGGGCACCCAGCGGTCGTGCCAGCGGATCTTCGTGTTGCGCTCGGTCTCGACCACGGCCCGGTCGCCGCCGCAGCGGTCGATCTGCCAGCGCAGCACGTCCTTGCGCTTGCTGAACAGGATGTGGCCGCCGGCGTCGTCGAAGGTGAAGCCGTCGATGACGCGGCTCTGGCACAGGCCGCCGGCCCGCCCGGTCTTCTCGAGCACCGTCACCCGGTGGCCGTCCTGGGCCAGCAGGCGGGCCAGGGCGGTGCCCGAGATGCCCGCGCCGAGGATGGCGATCTTCACGACGGTCTCCGCTGCTGCATGGGGCGAGCAGTCTATATCGGCAGCGGGGCGCGCCGGAAACTGCGTTGCCCGACGGATCCTTGCCGCGAGCCTTCGGCGGGCCCCATGATGCCCGCCCCTTGGCTGCGAACGGATCCGAGACGCCGATGACGCCGGCCGGTGCGGTGCCCGCCAGCCCGCATGCCCTGATCGTGCTGGCGATGACGCTGGCGGCGTTCGTGCTCAACCTGAACACCAACGTGATGGGGGCGCTGCTGCCGTTCCTGGGCGAGGGCTCGGCGCTGGCGCTGGATGCGGAGCAGAAGGTCTGGCTGCTGTCGGCGGCGGCCGGTGCGTCGGCGGTGGGCGCCCTGCTGGTGGGGCCCGTGGCCGATCGGCGCGGCCGCCGCGGGCCGCTGGTCTCGGGGCTCCTGGTGTTCACCCTGGCCAGCGCGGCCCATGGCCTGGTCGATTCGTTCGCGCTGCTGCTGGCCCTGCGGGTGGTCACCGGCCTCGGGGTCGGCGTGGCCTACGCCTGCGCGTCGGCGGTGCTGACGCGGACCGTGCCCTACCACCGGCGCGGCGCGGCGATGGGCACGTTCACCGCCGGCATGTTCCTGGCGGTGCCGGTGGGCCTGCCGCTGGCGGTGCTGTTCGCGCGGAACGGCGACTGGCGGACGATCTTCTGGGTGCAGGCCGGCTGCGGCGCCGTGGCGCTCGTGCTGGCGGCCCGCACCACGCCCGGCGGCGACGGCGAAGGGCACGGGATCTCGTATCGGCGGGTGCTCGGGCGGCCGGGCGTGCTGGCGGCGCTGCTGGCCACCATGCTGCACGTGGGTTCGTTCTTCACCACCGTGCAGCTCGCCGGCGACTGGCTGCACGATGCCGGGCTGCTGCAGAAGGCCCAGCAGGGGCAGCTCTGGGTCGTGCTGGGGCTGGCGTCGGCGGCCGGCAGCGTGGTGCTGGGCCGCATCGGCGACCGCATCGGCAAGCGGAACTTCGTGCTGCTGACCTCGATCGGCATTGCCGCGTGCTTCGTGCTGCTCGGGCGGGTGCATGACCTCGCGGGGCTGTGGCCCGTGGGCATCGGGCTGTCGCTGGTGGCGGCGGCGCGCACCGGGCCCCTGCACGCCCTGGTGTCGGGCCTGGCGCCGGGACACGAGCAGACGACCCTGATGGGGCTGCGGGCCGCGGCGCAGCAGGCCGGCGTCTGGCTGTTCGCCGTGGCGATGGTGCCGGTCTACGCCAGTGCCGGCTTCGCGGCGGTGGCGCTGGCCGCGGCGGGTTGCCAGGCGCTCAGCTACGCGGCGATCCGGTTCGGCGTGAAGGAGCGCTCGTGACGCGACGCCTGCTGGTCGGGGCAGTCCTCGCCGCCTGCGTTCCCGGCCAGGACGAACTGCCGGCGCCGCAGCCGACCGAGGTGGTCGTGGCCCTGCCGCGTCCCTGCGCCGAACAGGCGGTGGCGGTGATCCACCGGGTGTTGCCGGAAGCGGCGGTGCGGATCGAGGCGCCGGCTCGGTCACTGGAGTTGGCCCGCGCGGCCGGCCAGCGCGTCCTGTTCGGCTTCCCGGAGCACGTCCTGCGCGGACTGGCGGCGGAAGGACTGCTGCGGTCCGGCCCCGACGCGCCGCCGGAGGGCTTCACGGTGCCCTGGTGCGTGCCCTACGGCATCGTCAGCGCGCCCGCGGTGCCGCTCGCCGATGCGGTCGACCTGCTGGAACTGGCGATCGGCGCGGGTGGGGATCTGCGGCTCGGGCTGTGCGGGCCCGAGGTCGATCCCGGCTTCTGGCTGGGGGTGATGGCCAGGGAGACGGTGGGGCCCCGCGGCGCCGACGGCGGGCTGGCGATGTGGCTCGCCCTCGATGCGCGGGCTGCGGGCAGCTACGAGCCGACGCTGGCCCACGTCCTGGCGGCGGTGCGGGCGCGCGCCCTCGACGTGGCGATCGTGCCGGCCCCGGTGGGCGAGGCGGCGGCGGCGGCGGGCGGGCTCGTGTTCCGGCCGCTGCGCCCGGCCGATGCCACCCTGGGCTGGCTGGGCGTGGGGCTGCGGGCCGATGGCGAGCCGGCGGCCGCTGCCGTGGCGGCGTTCCGGGCCCTGGCGGCGCTGCCCGCCACCGAACTGGAACTGCGGCCGGCGGACGTGTCGCCGGGGCAGCCCCGGCTCGGCTTCGACGCCGCCACCGCCGCGCTGGCCCGCTTCGACGCGACCATCCGCGGCCAGGGGCGAGGCATCGAACAACTCGACGAATGGCTCGACGTGGGCTTCGGGTTGCTGTTCGTGGTGTTCCTGGTGTTCGTCTACTTTCGCCTGCGCCGGAGCGAACCGAATGGCTTCTCCCAAGAGTGACTCCGAACGGCCGCCGCTGGGCGGCTGGGGCCGCGTCTACCTGCTGGTGGCGATCCTGGCCGTGCTGGTGATGCTGATCCTGTGGTGGTTCACGGCCACCCGCAACATCCGGCTGGAGGTGCGATGAGGACCATCGACTGGATCGTGTTCGCCCTGTTCCTCGCCTACGTGGTGTGGGACGGCATGCGTCGCGCCAGCGGGGCCAAGGATCTGGAGGGCTACTACGCCGGCGGCCGTTCGATCCCGTGGTGGGCGGCGGGACTGTCGGTGATGGCGACCCAGGCCAGCGCGATCACGATCATCGGCACCACCGGGCAGGGGCACGAGTCCGGCATGGACTTCGTGGCGACCTACTTCGGCCTGCCGTTCGCGATGATCCTGCTGTGCGTGTTCCTGGTGCCGCTCTACCGCAGCCGGGCCATCCTGACGCCGTACGAGTACCTGGAGGACCGGTTCGGGCCGTTGACGCGGGCCCTGGCGAGCCTGGTGTTCCTGGGTTCGCGCTGCCTCGCGCTGGGCGTCGTCATCTACGCGCCGGCGGTGGCGCTGAGCGCGATGATCGGTCTGGAGGTGTGGGAGTCGGTGCTGGTGATCGGCGTGCTGACGACCCTCTACACGACCGTCGGCGGCGTCTCGGCGGTGATCTGGACCGACGTCAAGCAGATGGCGGTGATCATCGGCGGCCTGCTGCTGGTGCTGTTCCTGCTGCTGCGGGACCTGCTGCCGCACTTCTCGTTCGGCCAGATCCTCGATCTCGCCGGCGCGGCGGGCAAGCTGAACGCCCTGGAGGTCGTGCCCGCCAGCACCGACATGCTGCCGCGCACGCAGACGGCGGTGGCAGAGGGCCTGGGCCGCCCGAGCTTCTGGGAGGAGAAGTACAACGTCTGGTCCGGGCTGATCGGCGGGCTGTTCCTGCACCTTGCCTACTTCGGCTGCGACTTCAGCCAGGCGCAGCGCCTGCTGACCAGCAAGGACGTGCGGGCCAGCCGGCTGAGCCTGCTGATGTCGGCCTTCGCCAAGGTGCCGATGCAGGTGCTGGTGCTGCTGATCGGCGTCCTGATGTGGGTGTTCTACTCGGTGCACGGCCAGCCGCTGATCTACAAGCCCGAGCATCTGGAACGGATCCGCGATCCGGCGGTGGCGAGCCGCGTCGCCGAGATCCAGACGCGGTTCGACGCCGCGATCGTGGTGCGGCGCGATGTCATGGAACGGCTGGCGGCGCTGCCGGACGGCCCGCGCTCGGATCCGGCGCTGCTCGCCGAGTACCAGCGGGCGGTGGCGGCGGTGCCGGCGATCCGCACCGAGGCGCGGATCGCGGCCGCCCGCGATCACAACGACCGCGACGACACCAACAACATCTTCTGCCGGTTCATCCTCGACAACCTGCCGCCGGTGTTCCTGGGGCTGGTGATCGCCTCGATCTTCGCCGCCGCCATGTCCAGCATCGACTCGGTGCTGAATGCGCTCAGCGGCGCCACGGTCGTCGACTTCTACCGGCGCTGGCTGCGGCCGCGGGCCAGCGAGCGCGAGCACCTGGTGGTGGGCCGCGTGTGCACGGCCTTCTGGGGCATGGTGGCCACCGGCATGGCCCTGTTCCTCGGCGGCGGCGGCTCGGTCATCGAGCAGATCAACCGTTACGGCTCGTTCTTCTACGGCAGCCTGCTCGGCGTGTTCGTGCTGGCGCTGGCCGTGCGACGCGCGGGGCCGTGGGCCGGCGTGGTCGGCATCGTGTCGGGCATGACGTCCGTGCTGCTGGTGCACTTCACGCTGAAGATCGAGTTCCTCTGGTACAACGTGATCGGCTGCCTGGGTGTGCTGCTGGGCGGCGCCATCACGGCGATGCTCGAACCCCGCCGGCGCGTCACCTGACGGCGGCGCGGCGGGCCGCCAGCAGGGTCAGCTCGAAGCGCAGCTCCGGGTCGTCGGGATGGCGCGCCGTCAGCCCGAGGATGCCGCCGCACAGCATGCGCGGCGGGTTCGGGCCGGTGACCAGCAGGTCGGCGTAGAGCGCCGGCGAGTCGTTCACCGTGACCGTGAACGGCACCACCCAGCTCGGCATGCCGGCGGGCTGCTGCGCCGCCAGATGACGCGGCAGGCCCGCCGCGCGCACGGTGTCGGCGAAGCGCGGCTGCAGGGACACCTTCGCGCCGAGGTGGAGGATGATCGACAGCAGCGACGGCTTGCGCACGACCTGCCACAGGATCTCCGACAGGTGGTCGTCGCGGACGACGATGCCCATCAGGGCGAACAGCGACTGCAGCGATTCGGCGGCGAGCTCGGTGCGGTGCAGGCGGGCGGCCTCCTGCTCCGCGGGCGCCTCGGGCAGCGGTTCCTCCATGGCGGTGCACACGTCGGTGAAGCCCCTGGCGAGGAACTCGCGCGGCACCGTGAGGCGGCTCTGGCCGAGGAGGGCGCCGTCGGCGGCGTGGATCGACACGTCGGCGCCGAACATGCTGCTGACGTAGGTCCGTTCGCCGAGGCCAGCGACGTTGGCGCGGTAGACGGTCAGCGTCGGTTCCTCGACCCCATCGGTGACGACGACTGCCTGCGGGCTCGTCACCTCGACCCGCATCAGCCAGCGCTGCACCTGGCCGTCGCGGTGCAGCTCGAGGCCGAACAGGGCGGCATCGCCCACCCGCCAGTCCTGGCCGTCCTCCTCGGCGGAGAAGCCCTCCAGCAGCGCCGCCGCGCCCGGGAACGGCGTCACCTGGAAGGCGGCCAGGAGGTCCGGCTGGGGCGGGGCCGGCGGCGGCGGGCTCGAGCAGGCGCCGGCGACCAGCAGGGTCAGCACGAAGAGGCGGGGCGCGGCGGTGGAGTCCGTCATCGGGGGCCGCAGCATGGCCCCGTGCCGCCGTTCCCGCCACCGCGGCGCGACCTCGCCCGGCCCGGAAGATCGCCCTCCCCGACAGTTGCCGCCGCACGCCGGCCACGCTTCGCTCCCGTTTCCGCTGCGCGCGCCCTTTCCGCCCGCGCCCCGACGATCGCCATGCCCCGATTCCCAACGCTGTCCCTTCCCTGGGTCCTGCTCGCCCTGGTCCCCGCCTGCACGACCTACCGCTACGAGTATCCGGTGGGTGACCCCAGCTACGAGCTGGCGCGGCGATCCCTGGAGGGCGGCGGCGAGGAGGTCTTCCGCCTCGACACCCAGGTGGCCAGCGGCGACGCGTGGTTGCGCGTCCGGACCGAGCGCGAGCGCGAGCGTCCCTTCCTCGGGGCGAAGATCGCCGAGATCGACAAGGCCGAGGCCGAACGGCGGGGCGTGAAGCCCTACTCGGGCCTGCTGGTGACCGGCACGGATCCGGACTCGCCGGCGCGGACGGCGGGCATGACCGCCGGCGACGTGCTGCTGTCGCTCGACGGCCGCGCCGTGGTCTATGACAACCAGCTCCCCGAGGTGCTGGCGACGCTCCAGCCCGGCGCTGTTGCTACGGCCCAGGTCCTGCGCGGCCAGCAGGCCCTCGACCTGCCGCTCACCATCGGCAGCCGCAAAGAACGCATCGCCGACGACGAGAGCGTGCCGCTCGAGCGGCCTGCGCTCACCGGCCGGCCCTACGCCGGCTTCGAACTGCGCGGCATCCCGGCTCTGTGGGGCAAGCGCGTGTTCGGCGCCGAGCGCAGCGCCATCGTCATCACCACGGTGCAGGTCGGCTCGCCGGCGTGGCTCGCCGGGATGCGCGGCGGCGACCTCATCGAGGCCGTCGACGGCGCCGAACCGCCGTCCTTCGCCGCCTTCTGCCGCCTGATCGCCGACCGCGGCGTTGCCGGAGAGACGGTGCGGCTGCGGGTGGGGCGCGGCGACGGTCCGAAGCACGAGGCCGACGTGCACCTGCACGACTACTCGGGCACCACCGAGTTCAACGTCCCGCTGCTGGTGAACGTCGAGGATGGCGTCGCCGAGGATCGCTGGTCCCTGCTGCTGGGCCTGCTGATGGGCAACCGCAACCGCTACGTCCCGGATCACACCCGCGAGGTGCGCACCGAGAACAACTTCTCGGCGCTGCTCGGCCTGATCCAGGTGAAGAAGAGCCCGTCCAACAGCCGCGTGCGGCTGCTCTGGTTCATCACCTTCAACTCGTAGCGCGGGCGTCGTTCAGCGCTGGCAGCCCGGGCAGTAGTAGCTGGCCCGGCCGCCCTGCACGATCCGCCGGATGACCGCGCCGCAGCGGCCGCACGGCTCACCGTCGCGCTCGTAGACGCGCAGCCGGCGCTGGAAGAAGCCCTGGTCCTCGTGCACGCCGACGTAGTCGCGGACCGAGGTCCCGCCGGCGCGGATCGCCGCGCGCAGCACCGCCCGTACCGCCGTCACGAGCGCGTCGCACTCGCGCCGGGACAGCCGGCCGGCTCTGCGACCGGGCCGCACACCGGCGCGGTGACAGGCCTCCGACGCGTAGATGTTGCCGACGCCCACCACCAGCCGCGCATCCATCAGCAGCGTCTTGATGCTGGCGGTGCGGCCCCGCGTCGCGCGGTGCAGGAAGGCGCCGTCGAAGCCGCCCTCCAGCGGTTCCGGGCCGAGATCGCGCAGCAGCCGGTGCCCGTCGGCGTCGGCGCCGCCGGTCAGGTCCAGGGCGCCGAACCGCCGCGGGTCGACGTAGCGCACGAGTCGCTCGCCGAAGTCCATCCGCCAGTGCTCGTGCAGCCGCCACGGCGGGCGCGGCTCGTCGCGGGTGACCGCGTCCACCATCAGCCTGCCGCTCATGCCGAGGTGGACCAGCGCGATGGGCGCCTGCGGCCCGTCGAAGTGGAGCTTCAGGTACTTCGAGCGGCGGCCCACCGCCGTGCAGCGGCGGCCCACCAGCGCCCGCAGCGCGGTCACCGGCATCGGCCAGCGCAGATCCGGCCGCCGGAACTCCATCGCCCGCAGGGTCCGTCCGCGCAGATGCGGCTCGGCGCCGCGGCGCACGGTCTCGACCTCGGGCAGTTCGGGCATGGTTGCGGTCGGGCAGCTTGGCCTGCCGACGGCCGCGGTCAAGGCCACACCGGCCAACGCTTCCCTGCCACGGCCTGCGGCCCGACAATCGGCCGCCATGTCCCGTGCCCTCCGCAGCGTCGCCCTCTCGGCGTTCCTGGCCCCGTTGCTGCTGTCCGTCGCCGTCGCCCAGGAGACCACCTGGTTCCAGGGCACCTTCGACGCGGCGCTGCCCACCGCCAAGGACAGCAAGGCCGGCCTGCTGCTCCTCTACTGCTGGCAGGACAACAGCGGCGAGTGCGAGACCTTCTATCAGGGCACCGTGCAGGACAAGAAGTCGGTGGCGGCGATGGCGGACTTCGTCTGCTTCGGCGCCAAGAAGGAGGACGCCGCCGGCGGCAAGGTGCACGAGCAGTTCAAGGTCGAACGGACGCCCTGCGTGCTGTTCCTGAAGGCGGACGGCACGGTCGAGGACGTGCTGGTGGGCGGCATGGCGACCGCCGCGTTCGTCGCCGAGCTCGAACGCATCAAGTCCGGCAAGGACACCATCGGTGCGATGCAGAAGGCGGCGGCGGAGAAGCCCGCCGACCTGGCCCTGCAGCTCCGCCTGGCGAAGAAGCTCCGCGCCAGCGGCGACCGCGACGGCGCCGCCAAGGTCGTCGCGACGATCCTGGAGAAGGACCCCAAGGGCCAGTCGGAGGCCGCCGCCGAGGCCATGCTGCAGTCCATCTGCGACGCGACCTTCCGGCCCGAGATCACGCCCCAGGACGTGGACCTGAAGGCCCTGAAGGAGTTCATCCTGAAGCAGAAGAACAAGCGCATCCTGTTCCTCGCCCATGACCGGGTGATGGCGGCGGAATGGCGCCGCGAGGACATCAAGGCCGCCACCGCGGCGTGCGCCCAGGCCTGGAAGATCATCCCGGCCGAGGAGGTGCTCGACTGGGGCAATCGCGTCGTCGCCCGCGCCTACGAGTTCCGCAAGGACCTCGACAAGGCCCAGCAGCGGCTGATGCTCGACATCGCCAGGAAATCGATCGCCGAGGCCGAGAAGGAGGCCAAGACCCGCGCGGACGGCGACCTGTGGCTCGCCGACCGGCTCTACACCTTCGCCGCGGCCCAGTACGTCAACAACATGCGCAAGGAGGCGTTCGCGACGATGGAGCGCGCCATCACGCTGGCGCCGAAGAACGAGGACCTGAAGAAGGCCCTCGACGCCTGGAAGGACGGCGCGCGGTAGCAGCTTCGGCTCAGCGGAGGTAGCGCAGGCCGGCGAGCAGCCAGGGCGGCAGCGCCCGGTGGCGGCCGCCCTCGGCGACCGTGCCGAGCGGCGACGTCGCGCGGCCCAGGCAGCGGCCGACGCTCCGCAGCGCCGCGGCGCGCAGGTCCACATCGGCCGTCTGCTCCGCCGCCGGCAGCAGCGCCAGCAGGGCGACCGGGGCTCCCGTGCGGCCCAGGGCCTCGGCGATGGCGGCGCGCGCCAGCGGCTCCGGATCGCGACGCAGGGCCGCCGCCAGATCGGCGACCGCGCCGGCGCCGAGGGCACGGGCCAGCACGTCGGCGGCGTGGCCCCGCACCGCCGGATCGGCGTGGTCGGCGAGCGTCCGCCGCAGGACCACGTGATCCGCCGGCGCGGCGAGCAGGCCGAGCGCGTCGATGGCCGAGGCCCGGCTGCGCGCACTGGCGCCCGAACGCGCGTCCAGGGCGGCCAGCACCGGCGCGCGCCCTTCGGCATCGTGCAGCAGGCCCGCGGCCAGCAGCCAGGCGCCGCCCCGGGACGGGTCGCTGGCGGTGCGCGCGTGGTCGCGGATCCGCGGCAGCAGCTCGACGGCGAGTTCCGGCGTGGCGGCGGCGGCGCAGAGGGCGCCGAGTCGCGCGCTCGGGCGTGACTCGCTCGCCGCGAGCCGCACGAGCGCGTCACCGATCCGGTCGGCGCGCACCAGGGTGAGGCTTCCCGCGCAGGCGGCGACGGTCGCCCGATCGGCGTCGGCGAGCAGCACGCGGGCCGTGTCCGGCCCCCAGCCATCGGCCAGCAGCGGCACCACGGCGGCGGCCGAAGCCCGGATGGCGGGCCGGCGGTCGTGGGCGAGGCCGAGCACGGTGCCGCCTTCGTCCGGCACGAGCGGCAGGGTCAGGATGGCCGCGGCGCGCAGTCCGGGCGGTGCGCCGGCGTCGGTGGCCAGCGGGCGGCAGGCTTCGGCCACGGCCAGCGAACGGCACGCGAGCGCGTGGACGGCGGCCGCCGTGGTCAGCTCCGCGTCGCCGAGTCCGGCCCGGGTCCAGCGTTCCACGACTGCGTCCACGCCGGGCATCGCGCGGTGGGCCTGGACATCGGCGAGCGCCAGGATGCACCAGGCCCTGGCCGAGCGATCCGCGGCGTCGATGTCGCCGCCGCCGCGGTGCAGCAACGCCAGCGTCGCCGCCGGGCCGCCGTGTGCGCCGAGCGCCAGGATGCCGCTCGCGGCCATGGCAGGGTCGGCGTCGTGCGCGAGCGTGGTCAGCGCCGCCACCGCGTCCCTGGCCTGCGCCCGGCCCAGCGCCAGGGCGGCGCCGGCGCGCACCTCCGGTTCGGGTGCCGCCAGGCCGGCGAACAGCGCGGCTGTGGCGCGGGCCCGCAGGGCGTCCAGGGGCGAAGTGGCGCCGGGGGCAACCTCGGCCGCGACCGGCGTCGCGTGGCCCGGCAGGTAGCGATCGCGATTCCATTCCCAGAACGCGAACCAGGGCTCGTCCTCGTCACCGGCGACCGCCGTTCCCATGCCTGCGCGTCAACCGGACGGCGGCGTGCTGATGCGGCCGGGGTCCGGGGCGTGCGCGACGCCGAGTGGTCCGCTGCGGGCGGCGGGCAGCACGCCGGGCGGGGGACCCTGGGCGGTGGCGGCGGCGAGCGCGGCGGTCAGGCCGGACAGCAGGAGGGGCAGACGCATGGCGCCGCGCCCAGAACAAGCCGCGTGCCGTCCGTGCCTGCATGCGACGAGACGTCGTAAAATGCTGTCAATAATCCACTTATGGAACAGTCGACAGGAGTCGGGCGGCGCCGGGCCGCAACCGGCCCGCGCCGATGGTTACCGCCGCGGAACGATCAGGCTGGTTCGACGCGCACCGCGGTGCCATAGCACAGCACCTCGGCCACCCCCTGCATGAACTCGGTGGCGTCGTAGCGCACCGCCAGGATGGCGTTGGCTCCCTCCTGCTCGGCGTGCTGGAGCATCCGTTCGAAGGCCTGCGCCCGGGCCTGTTCGCAGACGGTCTCGTACTCCTTCACGTTGCCGGCGAAGATGCTGCGGAAGGCGCCGGTGATGCCGCGGGCGATGCCCGGCGAGCGCACCACGATGCCGCGGACGACGCCGAGCTGCGCGGTGATCCGGTGGTCGGGGAGTTCGCTGGCGGTGGTGGTGAGGATGCGGCTTGGCATGGCGCTGACGATACGCGCCGGGCCCGGACTATTGCCCGCCGCGACGGGCGCCGAGGAGGACCGCCGACAGGCGCAGGTCCTCGCGACCCGGCCGCCAGGCCTCGAAGCCGAGCAGGCCGCCGGCGAGGCTCACGGGCGCGTTGGCGGCGGTGACCAGCAGGATCGAATCGAGCACCGGCGCGCCGTTGACCGTGGCCCGCACCGGCAGCAGCCAGCCCGGCGCATAGCGGTGGATGGGCATCCGGTCGGCGGTGCTCAGCGCCACCTCCTCGAAGCGCGGATCGAGCCCGAGGTTGATCCCCATGCCGAACAGCACCGCCAGCACCGGCTTGTCGGCCACGCGCCACAGGATCGGCGACAGCACCGGATCGTCCTGCAGGAGCGAGCCGATCAGGATCAGGCTGGCCATCGGCGCGGCGTAGGACTCGAGGCTCTGGAAGCCCGAACGCAGCCCCGGCAGCGCCGCGGCCCGTTGCGCGAGGTCCTGGCCCAGCAGGCCGCGGCTCGGCGGCAGCAGTCCCGCAGCCAGGGCGTCGCGGCCGAGTTCGGCGCGGCTGTTGCCGAGCTGGGCGCCGTCGGCGTCGTGCACCCGCAGGCGTACGCCGGCGATGCGCGTGCTGAAGCGGTACTGCGGCGGCGGGTCGCCCTTGTCGCCGGTGAGGACGAACGACACCGTCGACGAGGGGCTGACCGGCACGCCGAGGAACCGCTCGGCGATCCAGGTCGACAGCGGCATCTCGGCGTCCTCGATCTGCACGTGCAGCAGCCAGCGGCGGACCGTGTCGCCGTCCCGGAGGCGCAGGCCGAACAGCACCTCGTCGCCGTCGCGCCACTCGCGGTCGGCCGCCAGCGGCTCGATGCCGGGCAGCAGCGCCGCGGCGCCGGGGAACTCGTCGGCGCCGAGGTCGGCCAGCAGCACGGTGCCGTCCGGCGGCGGCGGCAGGGGTGCGCCGGCGCAGGCGCCCAGCCCGACGAGCGTCAGGGCACGCAGCGCCAGCACCACCGCCCGCCTCATCCGAGGTCCCGCAGGCTGTCCTGCACCGCCTGCAGCTGCTGCTGCAGGGCGGCGAGGTTCTGCCGCTCCTTCTCGATCACCGCCGGCGGCGCCTTCTGCACGAAGCCCACGTTGCAGAGCTTCCGCTCGATGCCGCCGATCTGTCCCTGCAGCTTGTCCTGCTTCGTGTGCAGCGTGTCGCGCTCCTTCTGCAGGTCGACCACGCCGAGCAGGAACTCCTTGCAGTCGCCGACCACGACGGTGGCGGAGTCGGCGGTGCGCTCGAGTCCGGGACCCACCTGCACCTCGCCGGCGCCGGCCATGTTGGCCAGCAGGTCCCGCACCGGGGCGAGGGCCGTGGCGGTGGCGCCGTCGGCCTGGATGCGCATCGGCACGCGCTCCCGGGGGGCGACCTGATAGCGCGCCCGCGCCTCGCGGATCGCGATCGTGACCTGCTGCATCAGCGTGATCTGCGCCTCCACCTCGGGGGCGTGGTGCTCGCGCGCCGGACTCGGCCACACCGCCCGCACCAGCAGGTCGCTCTGCGGCAGCAGCGACTCGACGCCGCGCCGCGGCGCCAGCTCGCCGAGCCGCTGCCAGAGGTTCTCGGTGACGAACGGCACGAACGGGTGCAGCAGGCGCAGGGTCTGGTCCAGCACCGCCGCCAGCACCTGCTGCGCCGCACCGCGGTCCGGCGATTCTGGCCGGAACCGCGGCTTGACCATCTCCAGGTACCAGTCGCACAGCTCATTCCAGAAGAAGTCGCGCAGGCGGCCGATGGCGAGCGCCGGGTTGTAGGCCCGCAGCGCCTCGTCCACCGCCAGGACCGCCGCCTGCAGCCGCGACAGGATCCAGCGATCCTCGATGGGCAGCGCCGCCGCCCGCAGGGCGGTGCAGCCGGTGCCCTCCAGGTTGAGGAAGGCGAAGCGCGCCGCGTTCCACAGCTTGTTGGCGAAGTTGCGCCCCACCTCGAAGCGGTCGCTGGTGGCCCGCGCCAGCGGCAGGCCCTCGTTCTGGTACTGGCCCACCAGGTCGAAGACCTGCTTCGTCTCCGGATCGACGTAGGTGCCGACGTAGGGGCCGGCCTTGGCGGTGGCCAGGTCGATCAGCCGCTCGGGCTCGCCGTCCCTGGGGAACGGCGAGATCGCCTGCACCGGCAGGCGGATGTCCTGGGTGCCGGTCTGCAGCTCGCACACCACGTAGCGCAGCGCGTCGGCGCCGTAGCGCTGGATGATGTCCAGCGGGTCGATGCCGTTGCCCTTCGACTTGGACATGCGCTCGCCCTTGCCGTCGAGGATCGTGGCGTGCAGGAACACGTCGGTGAAGGGGACGTCGCCGAGGTTGTAGAGGCCGGTGATCACCATGCGCGCCACCCACAGGGTGATGATGTCGCGTCCGGTGACCAGACAGCTGCCGGGGTAGTAGTACGACAGCGAATCGGCGGCGCCGTCGCGCGCACCCAGCGCCGTCTGGCCCGGGTCGACCCGGGCCGTGGCCGGATCGGGCCAGCCGAGCGTGCTGTGCGGCCACAGCGCCGAGCTGAACCAGGTGTCCAGCACGTCCGGGTCGAGCTGCAGGCCGGCGCCGGCCAGCATCGGCCCGATCTGCTGGTCGGTCGCCTCGTCGCGGAAGCAGATCTGCACCTCGACGGTGTCGGGCGCGTCGGCACCGCGCAGGGCCGCGAACGCGTCCTGCAGGCGCCAGCGGCGGCCGTCGTCGGCCACCACCCAGGCCGCGGCGTCGTCGCGCTGCAGCCAGGAGCCGAGCAGCGGCTGGATCTGCAGCAGCGCCGCCGTGGGCAGCGAGCCGCGCCACACCGGGATGCGATGGCCCCACCAGAGCTGGCGGCTGATGCACCAGTCGCGCTTCTCGGCGAGCCACTGGTCGTGCATCTTGCGGTAGCGCTCCTGATCGGGATGGAACGCCACCGCCCGGCGCGGCGTGCCGTCCGGCAGCGGCGGCAGCGCGCCGGCGGACGCGTCGAGCGCCGCCTGCGCCAGGCCCGCGGTGCGGAACTCCTTCCCGGTGCCGCGCCCCATCAGCACGCCGCCCTCGACGTCGCCCATGTTCACGAACCACTGCCGGCTGAGCCACGGCTCGACGATGGTCTTGCTGCGGTCGCTGTGGTCGATCTCGATCTGCCGGTCCTCGACCTTCGCCACCAGGCCGAGCTCCTGCATGGCCTGCATCACCGCCTCCCGGGCGGCGAAGCGGTCGAGGCCGCGGAAGCGGCCGCCGCGCTCGCTGATGCTGCCGTCCGCCGACAGCACGTTCACCGCGCCGATCTGCGGGTGCCGCTGCCAGACCGCGTAGTCGTTGGGGTCGTGGGCCGGCGTGATCTTCACGCAGCCGGTGCCGAGCGTCGGATCGGCCCACTCGTCGACGATCAGCGGGATCTCGCGGTCCACCAGCGGCAGCGCGATCCGGCGGCCGGCGCGGGCCATTGCCGCCACCTGCACGAGGTGCGGCAGCAGCTGGCGCTCGCGCTCGCGCAGACGCTCCAGTTCGGCGGTGGCGGCCGGGCGCTCCTTCGGTCCGGCCTCGGCGAGGCGCTGCTCCGCCGCGGCGATCGCCGCCGCCATCGCCGCCGCCGGGTCCGGATGCACCGCCACGGCCGTGTCGCCGAGCATGGTCTCGGGCCGCGTCGTCGCTACCGTCACGTGCTCCGGCTCGCCCGGCGCCGGGGCGATCACCGGATAGCGCAGGTGGTGGAACTTGCCGTGCACCGTGGCCTTGTAGAGCTCGTCGTCGGCCACCGCGGTCTGCAGCGCGCAGTCCCAGTTCACCAGCCGGTAGCCGCGGTAGATCA